>NZ_WASP01000008.1:0-194428 GCF_009712225.1 Desulfovibrio sp.
AATCGCGAGGAGCGTTTATGCTCCCCTTTGCTTTTGAAGTCAACCACTTTTTTCCCGTTTCGCGAAACTTTTTGTTTCGCCGTGAGAAGCAGTCGTTTTCTTCAATCGCGAGGAGCGTTTATGCTCCCCCTCGCCTCACAAGTCAACCACTTTTTTGCATCCAGACCAAATCGCCCTGCGCAATGTGTCATTCCCGTGACGCGAGAAAAGCACTTTAAGCAAACACCCCTAGCGTGTCAACACAAAAACCAAAATTCATCAAATCTTCCCCGCAAAGCCCCAACAACCGCCAATTTCCGCACCCCACCCCACCCTTCCACCATAAAGCCACCCATCAATCAATAATGAAGCACCCACAGATGCCCCGAGGGCGAGCAGTATCCACAATATTTCGTTATCTGGCGAATTGTGCTTGACTTGCCACCGCACTCGCCTTACATTTCGCCATATAACGAATTGAAAAAGACATCCACCTTCCTGAGGGGTTTTGTTTATGCTCACATATGTCTCAATAATTCGGGCTCTTGGAGATGAAAACCGCCTGCGGATACTCATGGCGTTGCGCCAACGCCCTCTGTGCGTTTGCGAGATAACCACGCTTTTGGGCTTGGCAGCATCCACCACATCCAAGCATCTCTTTATATTGCGCCAGGCCAGACTGATCGAGAGCATCAAGAATGGACGCTGGGTTTACTACCGATTGCCCGCCAAACCAGTGGATTGCGTACGCGATGCGCTTGCGCTCACCATACGTGAGCTGGCCGGCTGCCCGCAGATATTGCAGGACGACGCTACCCTGCCTGGCATTTCACATAACACGAACATCCATGAATTTTTCAAGCAAAAGCATATTCCCGTACCTGCCGACCAACCGGACGGCAGCGAGGAAGAAGCGGCAGCACAGCACGGCAACCAGCCGTAATTTCAGGAGACTCTTAATGGATTCCACCAAGCTTGCTCCCTTGCAGGCCACAGCCTGCTGCGCTTCATGCGGCCCCGTACCCAGCAAAGGGCCATCTTGCGATCAAGACCACGGCTGCTCGTGTTGCACACCCACCCCAACCACTGACACTGCCGCAGATCAGGAATACAGCTGCGCCTGCTGCTCGAGCGATCACGACCACGAACACGGCCCGGAAGATCAAAGGCGCGAGCTGATTAAAATGGGCATCTCTGCCCTGCTGTTTGCCATCGGTATGGTTGCAGACGACAAGTTTGAAGCCTTCATGCCAAGCTGGCTCGTCATAGCCGTATTCTACGCCCTGCCATATATATTGTGTGGCTATGAGGTATTGCGCGTTGGCTTCAAGAGCATTTTGAAGGGCGACTTTTTTAATGAATTCACACTGATGGGCGGCGCGACCATAGCGGCCATAGCTCTGGGGCAACTGCCCGAGGCTGTAGGCGTGATGCTGTTTTACTGCGTGGGTGAATTTGTGCAGGAACGCGCCGCAGGGCGCTCGCGCCGCTCCATCAAAGCCCTGCTTGCGGCCCGGCCTAGTGTTGCCCATGAAATGCTGGCCGATGGCAGCACGCGCGACGTGGAACCGGAGGTTCTTGGCCCCGGCAGCCACATTCTAGTACGCCCAGGCGAAAAGATTCCTCTGGATGGAGCTGTGCTTGAAGGCGAATCACAGGTTGATACCTCGCCCCTTACAGGCGAATCCGTACCTCAGCGCATAGCCCCCGGCAGCCGCGTGTTGGCCGGAACCATCAATCTTAACGCTGCGTTACGTGTGGAAGTTACCACGGCTTTTGCCGATTCATCCATTGCACGCATACTTGAGATGGTGGAAAACGCCGTGGCCCGCAAGGCTCCCACGGAGCGTTTCATCACCCGCATGGCCCGCTGGTACACCCCGGCCGTAACCGGCATCGCCCTGCTGGTGGCAGTGCTGCCGCCACTGTTTGGGCTTGGCCCCTTCTCGCAGTGGATATACCGCGCCCTGGTGCTGCTGGTTATTTCGTGCCCTTGCGCCCTGCTCATATCCATTCCGCTTGGCTACTTTGGCGGCATCGGTGCAGCCTCGCGACGGGGCATACTTATCAAGGGCGGCGCTGTGCTCGACAGCCTGCGCGACATCCGCGTGGCGGCTCTGGACAAAACCGGAACCCTCACCGAAGGAGTGTTTGAAGTAAACGCCCTGCTGCCCGCCCCTGGCATTGCAGAGACAGACCTGCTGGCCGCAGCCGCTCTGGCAGAGAGCCGTTCAAATCACCCCATTGCGCGTTCCATCCTGCGTGCCGCGCACAACCATGGAATTATTACTGACGACGCATCCCTCACCAGTATGCAGGAAGTGCCCGGCATGGGCGTGGTAGCCGCCACAGCCGCAGCGGAGCTGTTGGCGGGCAACGCCGCCCTGCTGACAAGCCGTGGGCTTACCCCAATGGAGGTGAACCTCCCCGGTAGCGTGGTACACGTTGCAAGGGATGGCAAGGTGCTGGGCGCGCTGGTGGTGGCCGACCGCCTCAAGCCGCAGTCGCCGCAGGCCATTGAAGACCTGCGCCATCTTGGCGTGCAACAGATTGTCATGCTCACGGGCGACCGGGAAGAACAGGCCCGCCCCGTGGCCCAACAGCTCAAGCTTGATTCGCTGCGCGCAGGCCTGCTGCCCGAAGACAAGGCCGGAGCCCTCGAAGCCCTTGGCCCGGTAAAGAATACCATCTTTGTGGGCGACGGCATCAACGATGCCCCGGTGCTGGCAACAGCCGGCGTGGGCGTGGCCATGGGCGGCCTGGGCGCAGAGGCGGCCATTGAGACAGCCGACGTGGTGATTCTGGACGACAACCCCGCCCGCCTGCCAGAGCTTTTGCGCATAGCACGCCGCACCCGAACCATCGTGTGGCAAAACATTGTCATGGCGCTGGGCATCAAGGGGCTGTTCATGGCCCTTGGCATCGTGGGACTCTCCGGCCTGTGGGAAGCCGTATTTGCTGATGTGGGCGTGGCGCTGATGGCCGTGCTTAACGCTGCCCGCGCAGGCAAGATAGAAAACTAGCCAGGAACAGCGGGGGAAGGAGCACTGGCTTCTTCCCCCGCTGTTCTTTATATGGATACGATTGCTGCCGGACAAAACAGCCGGACTAACGCACCGGGTTCTCGATGCTGTAACCGCCCGCTTCAAGCGCTGTTTGGGCCAGATCAAGATTCTCGGCCTTTACAAGTATATAATCCGTATCAAAGGTGGAAACGGCAAAAATACTGATGCCCGCCTTTGCCAGCACTGTTGAAATACCCGCCATCACGCCGGTGAGGACAAAATCCATTTTTTCGGCCACTCGCAGGGCGCGCCAGCCGTCCTCTCGGGCAAGGGTGGCGTGGGGCACATCCACAGTCAGACACACCACCGAAATTTCGGCATCTGTCTTGCCCACAAAGAGCCACGGAATGTTAAAATTGACGGCACGCAGGTTCTCGACCTTGCAAACGCTGAACTTTCCTTCAATTATTTGTAGCCGCATGCTTACTCCGTCTGTTTATGCCGTCAAGTTATCCCGTGCAGGGAAGTTTGGGCCGGAACGAGCATACACCTAAGAAAGCAGCATTTTCAAGTGCCGGTAAGCCAGAGCCGTTGCCATGCGCCCCCGTGGAGTGCGTTTCAAAAAACCGCACTGTATGAGATAGGGCTCGTAAATATCCTCAATGGTACGCACTTCTTCCGAGCAGGCCACCGCCAGGGTTTTGATGCCCACTGGCCCGCCGTCGTAATGCTTGATGAGCACTTCCAGCAGCTTGCGGTCCATCTGGTCAAGACCCAGCTCATCCACATCCATGCGCTTCAGCGCAGCCGAGGCCTGGTCGCCAGTCACCATGCCGTCGCCGTGCACCAGCGCAAAGTCGCGCACACGGCGCAACAGCCGGTTGGCAATACGGGGCGTGCCGCGTGAACGACGGCCAATTTCCGCCGCGCCGTCGGTGGTCACCTCCACCCCAAGAATGCGCGCCGTGCGCTGCACCACGCGGGCCAGATCGTCGGGCGTGTAGTATTCAAGCCGCGCCACAATACCAAACCGGTCGCGCAGCGGCGAAGATATCAAGCCCATGCGAGTGGTGGCCCCCACAAGGGTAAAGGGCTCAAGATCAATCTTGACCGTGCGCGCCGCAGGCCCCTGCCCGATCACAAGATCAAGCTTGAAGTCTTCCATGGCTGGGTACAGCACTTCTTCCACGGCAATGGGCATGCGGTGGATTTCATCCACAAAAAGGATGTCGTGCCGGTTGAGATTGGTGAGGATGGCGGCAAGATCGCCGCTACGCTCAAGTACCGGCCCCGATGTGCACACAAGGTTGACGCCCAGCTCGGATGCCATGATCTGTGCCAGAGTGGTTTTTCCAAGACCGGGGTTGCCGTAAAAAAGGGTGTGATCGAGGGCCTTGCCTCGCTCTCGCGCTGCGCCAAGGTACACGCGCAGGTTGGCGCGCAACTCGTCCTGCCCGATAAAATCGTCAAGGCTGCGGGGGCGAACACTTTCGTCGATGCCCGTGCCGCAGTCTGTGGCGCAGGCAAAGTCCTGACTGGTGGAATCAGACATCAGGCCTTACCTCTGGCGAGCGCCTTGAGGGAGGCGCGCAGTGCACCGGTAACGTCAAGATCCGGCTCTTCGTGCAGCAGTTTTTTAACCAGCGGGGCGCACTCGTCCGGCTCGTAGCCAAGGTTGCCAAGGCCGTCGAGCACATCACGAAACACCGAACCGGGCCTCGTGCCAGAGCTCAGCACCGCAGCCTGCGGCACATCCTCGACCTTGAGCTTGTATTTGAGCTCCAGAAAAACGTGCTCGGCGGTTTTTTTGCCAATGCCCGAAACGCGGGTGAGGGCCAGCACGTCGTCTTCCAGCACCACACGGCGCAGGTCGTCGGGCCTGAAAATGGAAAGAATGCCCAAAGCAGTGCGCGCGCCTACCTTGGAGATGGAAACCAGCACCTCAAAGGTCTGTCGCTCTTCAAACGTGGCAAAGCCAAAAAGTTCCAGCGCGTCTTCACGCACGGCAAGACTTGTGTACAGAGCCAGGGGCTCCCCCCTGCCGGGCAGGGCGGCCAGCGTATGGGCAGGCAGGGCCACTTCGTAGCCCACGCCACCCTCGGTAACGATCAGGCAGGCATTGCCCCATATTTCGGCCAGTCGGCCTTCAAGATAGGCGATCATGGATTCCTTGCGAAAAGTAAAGGTTGCTAGCCCCAAAAGCATAAACTGCCCGGAAGCATAGACTGAAAGGCGGAGGGTTTCAAATGGCGCTTGCCATGCTACTCCCGGCAGGATTTTACAGAGGGCTAGCCGCCAATACCCACCATGTGCTTGTCGGCCACGGCTGCACCCTTTTTGCGGGCCTTGAGCAGATCGGCGCCAATGGGCTTGCCGGCGCAGGCCATACGCACAACGCGGGCCAGTTGGGCGTCGTCAAAGCGGGGGCTGCGCAGAATGCCGCGCAGGTGATACTCTCTGTCGTCAAAAAGACAGGTGCGCAGGTTGCCGTCGCTGGTGAGGCGCAACCTGTTGCACGTGCCGCAGAAGTGACACGAAACAGCGGTAATGAACCCCAGCCGCCCCTTGCCGCCGCGCACGGCAAACATTTTGGCGGGGCCAGCCTCTGCGCTGCTGTCCTGCACAGGGTCAAGCTGCACGCGGCGCTCGGCCTCTGCCCGTATGTCTTCCGCCGACCAGAAGGTTTCCGGCCCCCAGAGCGTGCCGCTGCCCATGGGCATAAATTCGATAAAGCGCAGGTCCACGGGCATGGTGCGCACGGCATGGACAAAATCGTCCATCTGCCCGTCGTTGACCCCGCGCATGGCTACGGCATTAATCTTTACGCGAATGCCCGCCCGCAGCAGGCCGTCCAGCGAAGACAGCACCGCGGCCAGCATGTCGCGCCCGGTGACCCTGGCAAAGGTGTCGCGGTCAAAACTGTCGAGCGAAAGGTTTACGGCGCTCACACCCACCGAGCGCAGCAGGGGAATGTGCGGCTCAAGCAGGGTTCCGTTGGTGGTAAGGCGCAGATCAAGAGAGGGGTAACGCGAATGCAGCTGGTGCAAGAGTTCTTCACAGCCCTTGCGGGCAAAGGGTTCACCGCCGGTCAGCCGCACCTTTGAAACGCCCAGCGAGGCCATCATACCCACAAGGCGCACCATTTCCTCATACCGCAGCACCTTGGGGTGGGGTATGAACTTCTGGTTTATTTCGCTACGGCAGTAGGCGCAGCGCAGGTTGCAGCGATCTGTGACTGAAAGACGCAGGTAGCGTACTACGCGGCCATGCGCGTCACACAGCGGGCCGGAGCTTTCAACTGCCCGTAATTCATTGCCCGAAGCCGTACAGTTGCCAAGAGGGGCAAATGGATTTACACATGTTTGCATGAAACACCTGCTATTCGGAGCCGCCCTGCTGGGCTGCCTTTGCATGACCATACCCGCTCTGGCCTGGGACGGTTTTGATGCCGATTCCGCCGACCTTGTAGAAGTCATCCCCGACCGTGCTCCCTCCAAGGGCGACACAGTGGATGTGCGCAACTACGACAAGGATGCCACAGAAACCTGCCTGGTAGAATCTGTTGTCCGCAATGCCCGCACAGTGGAGCTTGTGGTACGTACGCCAGCCGGAGTAGCCCGCACCCTTGTAATGGAAGGCCGCTAGCGGCGCTGCAAAAAGCCTTTTTTCTGCCGCTGCCTGTGCCCGCACCCGCGGCCTGCAAGCAAAGACAGCTGCGGCCTTTTAACCGCAGCCGTCCAGGCAAACTTCTAGTTCTCGTCCGATCCTGCCTCGTGGCCCGGCAAAAGAATGCTGGGGCTCTCGGCCTGTCCCTGCCCCTTTGGGCACTGGGCCTGCAAATGGCAGATCTCGCAGCCGCCCTTGAAGGGATAGTGGGTAACCACGGCATAGCGGCGCGTGAGCGTTCCGAACACCTCGCGGTATTCGATACCCAGAGAAGCCAGCGCTTCGCGCAGGGTTTCGGTGGGGCGCGGTGAAGGCGCACAGCCCGCTTCTTCCACCTGCGGCAGGGCTTCCTGCACGGCGGCCATGCACATGAACTGGGCAAGGTTGTTGATCATGAAACCGTCAGAGGCAGATTTGCCCCAGGCTTCGTCAACCTGATTTTCCACTGTTTCCGGCAGCCATACCACCAGATACGAAATTTTTCCCGCCACAATCTCGCTCACGTTCAACTGCGGCAGCCACTCGCCCCATAGGCCCACAAGGCGCTCAAGAACAGCACCGCCGAGGCGTGTTTCCTTGCTCATGGACATGAAGGCTTCAAGATCAAAATAGGGCTGCATTTCATGCTGCCGGATTTCATACGCTTTGCTGCTTGCCTCGCTCACTTGCTCTCCTTGGGTGCTCATTGCCTGATTTGCCCATGCGCTGCCGCGCCTGGCCGTGCTTATGAGCCGCACCTGATATTCTATCCATGCAATGGGCATCGTCAAGGGCATGTTTGCCGCGACAAGGCTGGTACATGACCGCCAGAACGGGGCCGCATGAGCATTTTACGCGCTACAGACCGTTTTTGAACCTTTTTATGCCGCCTTGCTCCGGGGTTAGGCCGTGCCGTATTACGCCGCCTTCTGCGATCACACAGCCGCCTTTACTTGGCAGGGGCTCTTTTTTATCATATGCAATTGCCGCACAACTGATGTAGCTGCAAACGGGGCCTCAGCCTGCGGTCTGGCCCCGATACCACACACCACAAGGATGCCGCATGAACAAGCCCAGTGACCACCCCGCAAAGATCCGCTATAAATATCAGATGGATGAAAGCGCAAGACTGCAAACAGCCCACGGTGTTTGGGGCGGTATAAACCCGCAGGGCGAGATTGAAATGAATTTTTATCACGAAAGTGACGCCCTGCCCGCTTTTTCTGAGCAACTGGTGGCCCCCGACGGCTCCATCGGCCACGAGATGACCCCCGGCGACATGGACGCGCGCGAAGTAAACCGCTGCATCCACAGCCGCATACTGCTCAACTACCACACGGCCCGCGCCGTGCTCGACTGGCTTGAAGACCGCGTGGCCGCCCTTGAAGAAGAAAGCGCGTCAGGCATGTACGACGCAGACCTGGACATAGAGCAGTAACAACCATCATGATTGAAAAGACGTACCATATCATCACTTTTGGCTGTCAGATGAACGTGCACGACTCCCACTGGCTGGGGCGTGCCCTTGGCGCTCGCGGTTTTTTTGAAGCGCCGCTCGAAGACGCACAGGTGGTGGTGGTCAATACCTGTTCCGTGCGCGAAAAGCCGGAACAGAAGGTTATGAGCACACTTGGCCGCATCCGCCAGGTTACGGGCGGCAACCCCGCCGTACTGGTGTGCGTGGCCGGTTGCGTGGCCCAGCAACTGGGCGAGAGCATTTTTGAAAAAGAAAGCCAGGTGCGCCTTGTGGCGGGCAGCGACGGCATTGGCAATGCTCCGCAGGCCATCGAGCGTCTGCTCGAAAACCCCGCCCAGCGTCTCTCTCTGCTCGACTTCACCAGCCAGTACGTGGAGCGCGAGGCCACAACCGAACCCGGCGTGGTCAGCGGTGCCGTGGCCTATGCCAACATCATGCAGGGGTGCGACAATTTTTGCGCCTACTGCATAGTGCCCTTTACCCGTGGCCGCCAGAAATCGCGCAGCAGCACTGCAATCATTGATGAATGCAAGGTACTGCTCGACAATGGCGCGCGGGAGATCACCCTGCTGGGGCAGAACGTCAACGCCTTTGGGCAGGACAAAAGCGGCGACGGCACAAGCTTTGCCGCCCTGCTGCACAAAGTGGCCGCCCTGCCGGGTCTTGAACGCCTGCGCTACGTCACCCCGCACCCCAAGGATATGGGGCCGGAAGACATAGCCGCCTTTGCGGAACTGCCTCAGCTGTGCCCCCGCCTGCACCTGCCCATGCAGGCCGGTTCAGATGCGGTGCTGGCCCGCATGAAACGTCGCTACGACAGCGCGGCCTTTCTTGACCTTGTGGAACGTCTGCGCGCGGCGCGGCCCGATCTGGCCCTTTCCACAGATCTTATAGTGGGCTTTCCCGGCGAAACAGAACAGGATTTTCAGGACACATTGAGCATGATGCGCGCCAGCAACTTCATGTCCAGTTTTTCCTTCTGCTATTCCGACAGGCCGGGCACGCGGGCATCGCTGTTTCCCGACAAGATTCCCGCCGAGGTCGCACAGGACAGGTTGCTCCGCCTTCAGGCACTTCAGGACGAGCTGGGCGCGCGCTGGTTGCAGCAGCGGGTTGACGACGAAACAACCCTGCTTATTGAAAACCGCAGCCCCAAGGAAGGTCAGGGGCCGGAACCCAGCTGGCAGGGGCGCGACCCCTACGGCGCGCCTGTGCACGTGGAACTGCCCGCTCAGGCAGACCACACGGGCCGTCTGGTTCGGGTGCGCGTCAGCCAGGCCAAAAAACACAGCCTCATGGCCCAACGACTGGGGGAACCATGGTAGAAATGCGCGTTTTCGGCCTCACCATCGACCCGCAAAGCAAAACGCCCATCGTGGTGCTGCGCGAGGCCAGCGGCGACGCCGTGCTGCCCGTATGGGTCGGCGCCATGGAGGCCATGGCCATTTCGCTGGTACTCAACAACGAAAGCCTGCCCCGCCCGCTCACGCATGATCTTTTTCTCATGACGCTCAAAGCCTTCAAGGCCGAGCTGCGGCGCGTGGAAATCAACGACCTGCGAGAAGGCACATACTATGCCGTGCTGGTACTCTCTGGCCCGGATGGCAGAACCCGCATAGACTGCCGCCCCTCGGACGCCATTGCCCTTGCCATGCGCGCCGCTGCTCCCATTCTGGTGGAGGAGGAAGTGCTGCGTCTCTCGGCCGAAGAGCAGCAAAAAGTCGAACAGGGTACGGCTGTTGAAGTAAGTACTCCCGTGCCCGACGCGGCCACGGACATGGTGCGCCGCGCGGGAGCCCGCAAGGAAGCCGACATGCTGAGCGGAGCGCTGATGCGCAACGGCGAGCTGCCTACATCGCTTTCTGCCGATGAAGAAACCCGATATCGCGACTTGCTGCGCTCTCTTGACCCTGTTTCGCGGCGCAAAATGTAGCCCTGCGCAACACCCTGTTTTTATTGCAGGCGGCTGTTTCTGGCCGCTGCCATCATACTTTTGGCTGCACCTCGCCGCCAGTCCGCTTTTTTTGCCGCCATTTTTCCCGCCGGGCCTTGCGCCAGCAGGGTTGCGGGCCAAGTCTACAAATAATCTAAATTTTTTTGCCCGCCGCAACAAACCGAAAGTACAGATAAAATTTTCGATCTCGCGCCAATGGCGGCTTTCAGCGCCCTAAAGATATACTGCCCGGCTCCGATATGAGCAGCAATGGGGAAATGAACCATGCTGCACTATCGTCTATTCAAAGAAATCAACGATCTTTTCGCCTCTGGTCGAGACGAACAGGCCCGCCGTCTGCTCATGGAAGTGCAGTCGCGCAGTATCGCCCTGCACGACGAGGTAAACCTGCTGCAGACCCGGCTTAAGACGCTTGAGGAAGCCATGAGGCTTTCGTGCAACCTGTTCCGGCGCAACGGTCTGTACTGGCTCAAGGCGCAAGACATAAACCTGGGGCCCTTCTGCCCGCACTGCTACGACCACGAGGGCGGGCTTATCCGCCTTGAGCGCAGCAAGGGCACACTCCACTGCCCCTACTGCCACACGGTTATTACCCCCCCTACGCACTTTGAGGGCGCCAGCGACGACACACCTCGCGCCCGCATCATTCCCTTTGCCAACTAGCGCAAGCCTCTGGCAAGGGGGCTTGCCTATTCCTGCAACCAACCCTCGGATAAACAATATTATTTTTTAAAATATGCAGGTTACAACAGCATTGTAACCGTGATTTCATAAATTTTACACCGCAGTTTTCTTGCGCATGCCTCCGGCAGGGGATATAGTCTTTTTACGGAAGACCCCGCCCGCCACACTGCACCAGCGGGCTTCAACAGGTCTGTCTGGCAAGGACTCGCATGACCCGCCCACGTCAGATACATGTTCTGCTCCTCAGCGAAAGCGAATCTATGGCCGCTCTCGATCGGCGCGCCCTGCGCGAGGTGGGAGCAGACCGCATAGAAGGCCTTACCTCTGGCGTTGCGGCAGCCCGTATACTGGCTGGTCTGGACGAAGCCCCTCCCTCTTTTCAGCCCGACGTTGTAGTTTGCTCGCAGCGGCTTTCAGACATGGAAGGCGAACAGTTTTGCGCCATCATGCGCCTGCACCCCATGCTGCTCGACATGCCCGTGCTGCTCATACTGCCGCACGACAGCGAAGTGGAACAACTTCGTACCCTTGGCTGCGGAGCCAGCGCCCTGCTTGCGCGCCCCTACTCCATAGACCAGCTCAAGGCACATCTCGATTTTCTCGTTGCCACACGTCCCTCACTGGACGATCTGGACAAGGCGGGGCAGCTTACTACCACCAGAGCTTTTGACGATGCCCTGGCCACCTACGGCATTCTGCTCAAACCCATACGCCAACCCGAAGACTACTTTCGCGTAGGCATGCAATGCCTTGAACAGCGCAAATGGAACAGCGCCATCAACGCCTTCCAGCGGGCCATGCGCGGCGCGCTTATTCAGGGCAAGGCCGAACTTGGCATGGCCGCAGCGTGGAAGGGCAAGGGTGATATGGCGCGCTACCGGCATTACCTTTCACAGGCCGCAGCCACCTTTGTGCGCGCCCGCCAGTGGAACCGGGCGCGGGCCGTATACGGGCGCATGCTGCAGGAAGACCCCAACGCACGCAGCCCCTTTTTGTCAGAGGCTCTGCAGCAGATGCGCCAGGGCAACTACGATCAGGCCGCAGGCATTCTTGCCCAGGGCTACGAAATTACACCACGCCAGCAGATTACCGAGCGCATGGCCCAGATATGCCTTGCAGCCGACACCTCAGCCGAAATGCTTGCGAGCATGGAGACCTGCCTTGAGCAGGCACTGGGAGCAGACGCCCGGGCTCTGAGCGAAGAAATACGCACCACGCTTGATGGTCTGGCTGTGGAGGCCGAAACCAAAAAGCTTGAAGATGCGGTAGAACGCCAGTGGCGGGCAGGCAGAAACGCGCGTTCGCGCGAAGAAGCAGACAGCACGGCGACCGATGCGCCCGAGGATTCATTGTCCCAGCTTGCCACGCCTCCCGCTTCCGCCGCTGGTCAGCAAGCAGGTGCGGGTACGGCACGTGTGCCGCGCTCGGGTGCGCGCCAGCGTGGGCAGGTGGGCATTGCCCTGGCCGAAGATGAATATGACGACCCGCCCTCGCAGCAGGGCGTTGCCGCCCGGTCTGGAACGCTGCGCGCAGGGCAGGGGGCAACTGCGCCGGTCATATCCCTGTGGGGCGAACAGGACGGCACGGCTCCCGCGCAGTCTGGCGCTTCTGCCGGGCAATCAAATGGCGTTGCCGGTCAGTCTGACCGCAACGACGAGGGTGGCTCGCAAAAGATCACCCCGGCGGGCACACCCATTCCGCCCCTGCTTGATCCGCTTGCCCGGGGCAAGAGTGCAAGCGGCCCCTTTGGCGGCAAGAGCAGCCTCAGCGACATGATGTCCATCGTCAAATTTACCTGGAAGCAGGCCTTCCGCAAATAGCGCAAGCGCCCCCTTCTGGCACTGCCGCATGGCGGCAAGTACAATAAGCCCGGGCCTTTTTTACACAGGAAGCATGCGCCAATGGCACGCGACCGGTGTAAAAAAGGCCCTTTAATTTTGCCCGCAGGCAAAAGGTACTTTGCCTAGCGCTTTACGCGCAAGAGCATGTCGTCGGGTGCGAGGGAATGCAGATGCCGCACCCGCAGCAAGTAGCATACCGCTCCAAATCCCAGCGCCACAATGTAGGCCACCCAAAAGCCCGCCGCCCCCATGGAAGGAATCAGCAGATTCGTGCGCGCCAGCGCAAAGCCAAGGGGCAGACCGATAATCCAGTAGGCCGCAAAACAGATGACGGAAATGATGCGCGTGTCGTTGTGCCCGCGCAGAATTCCTATGCCCGTCACCTGCAGGCCGTCCACAATCTGGTAAGCCGCCTGATACAGCAAAAGCTGCACGGCCAGCGCTGCCACGGCGGCGTCTTCCGTATAAATGGCCACAATACCATTGCGGCACAGCACCGTAAGCAGGGCGATGAGCAGGGCAAAAACAACGCTCAGGCTCAGGGCCGTGCGGGCAACAGTTTTGGCGCGTTCGGCCTGTCCCGCACCAAGGCAGCGGCCCACACGTATGGTAGCCGTCATGCTGATGGAAAGCGGGACCATAAACACCAGAGCGCCAAAATTGAGCGCGATCTGGTGACCGGCCACCATCACCGTACCCAGCGGGGCCAGCAATATGGCGCTGAGAGCAAAAAGCGACACTTCAAAAAACAGGGCCAGCGCCCCAGGCAGACCAATACGCAGCACCCGCAGCACCAGCGCGCCGTCAAACCGTGGGCCGCACGCGCTGCCGCCCCGGAACAAGGGGGCAAACAGCGGCCCAAGGCTTTTGTACTGCGGGTCGCGCCGTAAATAGTACAGCATGCACAGGCCCATAAACCAGAAGCTGATGGCCGAGGCCACACCGCAGCCCACGCCACCCAGTTCTGGCAAGCCGAACTTGCCGTAAATGAACACATAGTTGCAGGGCACATTGAGCGCCAGCCCAAGCAACCCGATAACCATGGCCGGACGCGTGCGGGCAAAGCCTTCAAGAAAGCTGCGCAGATTCACAAAAAAGAGAAAACCCGGCAAACCCCACATGATGGCGCGCAGGTACCCCCCTGCCATTTCGGCCAGCTCTGGCTCAAGGCCGAAAACCTCCAAATGGAATGATACTGCGTAATAAAAACTTACCAGCACGATGCTCAGGCCCAGGGTAAGCCACAGACCCTGACGCAACAGATGCGCCGCGCGGTCAGCCCGCCCGGAACCCACAAGCTGTGCGCTCAAGGGTGAGAGCGCCAGCAGGCAGCCTATGCCCAGCAGGGCCACAGGAGCCCATATGGAACCGGCAACCGCAACGGCAGCCAGAGCCTGGGCGCTGTACAACCCGCTCATGGCCGTATCGGCAAAGGTCATGCCCGTCTGCGAAAGCTGGGCTATGAAGATGGGCAGACCCACCGAATAAAACCGGCGGGCCTCGGAAAGCGAAAAATATTTTGCAAACATAACTCTCTCACAGGTGGTCCATGGCGCGGCAGGGCCAGCGCCAGAGCAGCCCGGTCAAACCGGGGTAAAACTTGTTTCGTCCGCGCCGCAACGCGCGAAACCGGAAGTAAAAAGGGTTATGAAGGATAAGGGTGGGTTTTGCCCCAGCTGCTAACGCAGAAACAGCCCTTCGGAAGGCAGGGTTTTACCCATGATTGCCGCTGCACGGCCCACCAGGGTTTCAATGGCCGCACGGCCAGAGGGACCAAGATCAAGACTGAAGTCGGTCACAAAGGTCTTGATGTGGGCGCTGGTGACGCTTTCGTCCATCTCCTGCGCGTGGGCGCGTATGAATTCGCGCGAATCATTTGGGTGTGCATTGGCGTAGGCCAAACTGGCCGTAATGGTGTTCTGCACGCGCCGGGCGAGGGCTATCGGCAGATCGCGCCTTACGGCAATGGCCCCCAGCGGCAGGGGCAACGAAAATTCGGCCTCCCACCACTGGCCCAGATCAAGCAGCTTTACAAGGCCCTGCCGGGAATAGGTAAAGCGCCCCTCATGGATAATCAGTCCAAGATCGGCCTCGCCGTTTGTGACGGCAGCCATCACGTCGCTGAACAGCATCTCCTTGCGCGGCCCCTGAAAACCGCCGTGCAGGGTCAGCAACAGGTTGGCCGTGGTCATCAGGCCGGGCACGGCCACCGTGGCGTTGCGCCAGTCTTCGGGCTTCAAATTTTTGCGGGCCACCACAAGGGGGCCGCAGCCCCAGCCCAGCGCCGCGCCAGAAGACAGCAGGGCATAATCCTGCATTATCTCTGTGGTTGCGCCAAGCGACATCTTGGTTACGTCCAGAGCCTTTTGCCGCGCAAGAGTGTTCAGTTCTTCCACATCGGCCATGTGCGGCTTGAAAGGAGCGGGAATCGGCACAAGCCCGTGCAGCATGGCGTGGAAGATATAAGTATCGTTGGGACAGGGCGAAAGACCAAAAGACAGGTTTTGCGGCGGCAAGGCAGACATTTTTTCCTCACATTGACAGCGTGCGGCGGCGGGGCTTAATCTGCGAGCGGCATTTTGCCCCCAATCCATGCACAGGATTCAAATATGCTCGACGCAACATACTACGCCGCACTGGGCCTTTCGTCTATCCGCGAAAAGGTGCTCTCCGGGGAGCGGCTTTCGCCCGAAGACGGGCTTACCCTGTTCAATTGCCCCGACATTACCGCAGTGGGCGCGCTGGCCCTGCACGTGCGCTGCCGCCTGCACGGGCACAAGGCCTTTTATGTGGTCAACCGACAGATCAACTACACCAACGTGTGCGTCAACGGTTGCACATTTTGCGCCTTTCGCCGCGATACAGAGGACGAACCGGGCGCATTCGCCATGAGCCTCGACGACGTGCTCACGCGCCTGCGCGCGGCGGACGCAACGCCCCTGCATCTCGACGAGCTGCACATTGTTGGCGGCTGCCACCCCACCCGGCCCCTGGCCTGGTTTGAAGAAATGATCCGCGCGGTGCGGGCCTTTAACCCCAACCTGCCGGTCAAGGCATTTACCGCCGTTGAAATCGAGCACTTTGCCCGCCTTGAGGGCATCAGCACCCTTGAGGTGCTCAAGCGCCTGCAGAATGCTGGCCTCGTGATGATGCCCGGCGGCGGCGCGGAAATTTTTGACGAGCAGATACGCCCGCAAATCTGCCCCCACAAGGCAGATGCCAAGGCATGGCTGCGCATTCAGGGCGAGGCCCACAGCCTTGGCATTGCCACCAACTGCACCATGCTGTTTGGGCATATCGAAACGTACGAGCACCGCATCGACCACCTCTGCCGCCTGCGCGAGCAGCAGGACAAGAGCGGCGGCTTTACCTGTTTCATTCCCCTGCCCTTCCTCACCGAGCACAGCCGCCTGAAGCTGCCGGAAGACAAGGTTGGCCCCCAGCGCGGGCTTGACCAGCTGCGCACGGTGGCTGTTTCGCGCCTCATGCTCGACAACATTCCCCATCTCAAGGCCTACTGGATCATGATGGCCCCCAAATTGGCTCCCGTTGCCCTGTGGTACGGTGCCGACGACCTGGATGGAACCATCATTGAAGAACGCATCGGCCACATGGCTGGCGCGCAGTCTGCCCAGGGCATGACCATTGAGGAGCTGGAGCACCTAATACGCGAATCGGGCTTTACCCCTGTGCGGCGCAACGCCACCTTCAACACCCTGAACGACGACCCCTCGGAGGCGCGCCAGTGAGTACGTTTTTTCCCGCGCACAGCCCCTTTGACGAACAGAGCGCAGAATTTGAAGACGTGCGTAAAGCCGTAGCCATGGCTGCCAGCGGCCAGCGCCTGGACCGCGCCGCCGCCGAGGCCCTGTACTACAAGGCTAGCCTGCACACACTTGCCCAGTTGGCCCACGCCATGCGTCTGCGCATGCACCCCGACCCCATCGTGACCTACGTGGGCGACCGCAACATCAACTATTCCAACGTGTGCGTGTGCGCCTGCCGCTTCTGCGCCTTTTTCCGCGCGCCCGATCAGGAAGGCGGCTATGTGATCAGCCGTGAAGAAATGGCAGAAAAAATCGAGGAGACCCTGGCCCTCGGCGGCACGCAGGTGTTGCTGCAGGGTGGGCACCACCCCGATCTGCCACTGGAATGGTACGAAGACCTGCTGCGCTGGATGCACGACACCTGGCCCCAGCTGCACATCCACGCTTTTTCGCCGCCAGAAATCTTTTTCTGGTCCGAAAAATTCGGTCTTTCCGTGCCGGAAGTGCTGCGCCGCCTGAAAAAAGCTGGCCTGCAATCCCTGCCTGGCGGTGGAGCGGAAATTCTGCATACTGGCGTACGCGCCCAGGTTTCGCCCAACAAATGCACCGCCGAACAGTGGCTTGGCGTTATGGAAGAAGCTCACAAACTGGGCCTGCGCACCACCGCCACTATGATGTTTGGGCACGAGGAAACCCCTGCCCACCGGCTCGACCACCTCTTTGCCGTACGCGAAGTGCAGGACCGCACCCAAGGCTTTACAGCCTTTATTCCGTGGACCTTCCAGCCTGCGCACACACGCATCGACGTCGACCCGCTGCCCGCGCCCGCCTATCTGCGCCTGCTGGCCGTCTCGCGTCTGGTGCTCGACAATATCGCCAACATCCAGGCCTCGTGGGTGACCATGGGACCGCAGGTGGCCCAGCTGGCCCTGTTCTACGGTGCCAACGACTTCGGCTCGCTGATGATCGAAGAAAACGTGGTGGCAGCCGCCGGGGTTTCCTTCCGCATGGACCGTAAGGACATCCACAAGGTCATCCGCACGGCGGGCTTCACCCCTGTGCAGCGCACCATGAACTACACGCCAGTGGTTCCCCAGCCTGAAGTGTAACAATTCATTTCCACTGTCTGTTCCATGTTTCCGGGGGTTCGCCCCCGGAAACACATTTTTGCCGCACATCAAGCCTGTCCATCGGCTTCGCCCCTGGCAAAAGGTGACTGCCCCGTGACCACGCAAGTAAAAAATCCCCCCGTTCTGCGCATGGGCCGCATTGGCTATCTCAACGTACTGCCCATCTATCACCCGCTTGAAGCGGGTATTCTACCCCACGATTACGAGCTGGTTTCCGGCCCGCCCGCGCTGCTCAACACCATGATGGCGCGTGGTGAACTGCATGTTTCTTCGTGCTCGTGCTTTGAATACGCTAGCCGCCCAGAGCGCTACCAGCTCATAGAAGACCTTTCCATCGGCTCACGCGGGCCGGTCATGAGCGTGCTGCTGCTCTCGCGTGTGCCTTTTGACCAGCTTGAAGGACAGGAAATCCTAATCAGCGGTGAAACCCACACATCGGTTGCCCTGCTGCGTCTTATCATGCGTGACAGGTTCAAGCTCAATGTCAGCTATTCCACCGGGCAGGTTACCCCTGCCCTGCGCGGTGAAAAACCGCCTGTGGCCTTTCTGGCCATTGGCGACGAAGCCCTGCGCCTGCGCAACCACCCCGATTATCCTTACCGCCTTGACCTCGCCGAGGCTTGGCGCGACTGGACAGGTCTGCCCTTTATTTTTGGTCTGTGGGTGGTCAGCCGCGCCGCCGCAGAAGCAAAGCTGTTTACCAGCGACCCCGGCGCACTACTGCGGCAGGGACGCGACTGGGGCCTCAAACACATGGACGTGATTCTCGACCTCACGGCCCACGGTTGCCCTCTTTCGCGCGATGAGCTGGCCTTTTACTACAGCAAGGGCCTTGTCTACACTCTGGGCGAGGAAGAACAGCGCGGCTTGAGCCTTTTTTATCAGATGCTGGCCGATGCGGGCATGATCGCCACGGCTCCGGCTCTGGAATTCTTCAAGCTGTAATTGTTCGCTTCGCTCATTTTTTCATCTGAAAAAATTTGCCGCCAGGCAAAAAAATTATCGCGCGCGGAGCAGCCCGAACCCAGAGGTCGGGCTGCTCTTTTTTGCCTCATCTACATAGCAATTCAGTATGTTGTTAGCGCAAGTACGCCGCATTCTGAGCTGAGAACAGGCCGCAGATTGCCCGCAAAGCAACAGCCGGGCCAAGAATTTTCGCCAAATTATCATCCAGCAGATGGAATGGAAGCCAGTACTGCCCTAGTGTCAGTGCCCACGCGCGTACTGAACACTCTTTTATCGTGGGGTAGGTATATGACTCAGGTTCCTTCCGCCGCAGGGCGGTCTTTTTCGGGCTATCTTTGTGAAAATATTCGTAATAGGGGCAAAAACCCCGTGCGCGCCTTCACCGGTTTTGCCCTTGCATGGCTTGCGTTCTTTGTACTGTGGACAGTGATTCCCCCTTTTGAAGGCCTTACCCACAACGGAATGGCAGTTCTGGGCATTGTGGTATGGGCCAGCATCATGTGGGTGAGCGAAGCCATGCCCGCAGGCGTGACCGGTATTTCCATTCCCACCATGCTGCTGATCACCCAGGCCCTGCCCTGGAACAACGGCAAGCCGCCCATGGCGATCATCTTTGCCGGGTTCACCGACCACGTTATCTGGCTGTGCCTGTTTGCCTTTATGGTTGCTGCGGTCATGCAGCTCATCGGCCTTGACCGCCGCATTGCGCTGGGCATTCTGGCCCGCTTCAGGGCTTCTTCCGTATGCCGGGTTATCTGGGGCATGTTCTTTGTAAACATTGTGCTGGGATTTCTGGTTCCGGCGGCCAACGCCCGCGCCGCCACCCTGCTGCCCGTGGTGCAGGGCATCTGCAACCTTCTGGGTGACACACCTGAAGAGCGCGCCGCCAAAAAGGCCCTTGTCATCCAGTCGCTGGTTTACGGCTCCATGATCTGCGGCATGTTCATCATGACAGCCCACCTGCCCAACATGATCCTGGTGGGTATTTTTGAAAAGAACGGCTACACCAACGTCAACTTCCTCAACTGGATGCTGCTGCAGTTTCCGTATCTTGGCATGTTTGTGCTGACCAACTGGTGGACGCGCTACTACTTCAAGACCAACTGCGTTTCCATTGCGGGCGGCTCTGCCACCATCGAAAGAAGCTACAAGGAACTTGGCCCCATGAGCATGGCCGAGAAAACCCTTCTGGGCATTTTTCTGCTGGTCGGTTTCATGTTTGTGACGGGCAAGGGCAGCTTTATCTATGAACTGCACCGGCAGCCCCTGGGGGTTATCGGCCTGGTGGGCATGATGGTGCTGTTTGCGCCCGGCATGATGCCCTGCACGTGGAAGGCCGTGCAGCAAAAAACCATCTGGGGCACATTTTTGCTGTTGGGTGGCGCCATGACCATGACCACCGCCATGACCCAGGCCGGTGTGGCGCAGTGGCTTGCCGACCACATCCACAGCATGGTTGTGGGCATGAACTGGTGGCAGACCCTGCTGACCATGATGGTGGGCACCCACATCATCCGCCTGGGCATGCTTTCCAACGTGGCTGCCGTGGCCATGCTGGCCCCCGTGGTATTCGCCATGGCTCCCAAGCTTGGTCTGCACCCCGTGGCCTTTACCATGCTGGTGTGCGACACCGACACCTTTGCCTACCTGCTGCCCACGCAGATCACCGCCGCTGTCATTGCCCACAGCACCGAAACCTTCTCTTCCTCTGACTACGCCAAAGTAGGCTCTGTGGCTGTGCTTATCGCCATTGCCTACGGCGTATGCGTCATGGCCCCCTGGTATGCCCTGCTTGGCATGCCCGTGTGGAATCCCGCCGCGCCCTGGCCTTTTTAATCGCTCCAACCCTTTGCCCGAGAGGACATTATGGCACGCATAAAAACAACCCATGCGGTCGATTTTCGGCCAACCAGCCTGAACGACATTGAAACCGTTGAGGTAACCGCCGACCTGCTGATCATCGGCGGCGGCAACGCGGGCTGCTTTGTGGCGACCGAGGCCGCAAAACTTAATCCCGCTGCCAGGATCGTTATTGTGGAAAAGGCCGACATCATGCGCTCTGGCGCGTGTTCTGCCGGCATGGACGCCATCAACACCTACATTCCGGCAGGCAAGACGCCCGAAGACCTCGTGCGTTGGAGCCGTTCGCAGGTGGGCGGCGGCCCTCTGCGCGAAGATCTGTCCCTTTCCAACGCCCGTGAGCTCAACGAATGCGTTGAAGACCTCGAGCGCTGGGGCCTGCCCATTCTCAGGGATGAACAGGGCAACATCCGCTACCGTGGCAAGTGGGATATTTCCATCCACGGCGAGCAGCTCAAGCCCATCATGGCCGAAAAAGCCCTTGAAACCGGCGCAGATGTGTACAACCGCGTGGCCGCTACGGGTCTTTTGGCACACAATGGCCGCTGCACCGGCGCTACCGGCTTTGGCGTGCGTGACGGCAAGTTTTACGTGTTCCGCGCCCAGGCCACAGTGGTGAGCACCGGCGGCGCTGGCACACTGTACAAATCGTACACCGCCGACTCTACCGACAGCGGCTCGCAAATCTGGATGTGTCCCTACTGCGTTGGTTCCGGCTATGCCATGGGCCTGCGCCAGGGCGCGGAACTCACCAGCCTTGAGCAGCGCTGGGTCGCCACGCGTACCAAGGATTTTTGCGGCCCTGTGGATACCATCTCTGTGGGCTACGGCGCGCCCATCATCAACTCGCTGGGCGAACGCGTCATGAGCCGCTACGCCGGCCTTGGCGGTGATGCGGCCCCGCGCTACATCCGCGCCAACGCTCCCATGGAAGAATGGCTGGCCGGTCGCGGTCCCTGCTTCTGCGACACCACCAACATGACGCCCGAAAAAACCAAGGCCATGATGGAAGACTACCTCAACGAACGTCCTTCCTTCGTGCTCTTTCTTGCCAGCCGTGGTCAGGACCCTTCCAAGGAACCCATCGAAATCTTCGGTTCAGACCCCTACATCATGGGCGGTCACACCGGCGGCGGCTACTGGGTGGACATGGAACGCATGACAACCCTGCCCGGCCTGTTTGCAGCTGGTGAAACAGCTGGCGGCAACCCCAACAAGTTTGTGGGCGGCTGCTGCGCCGAGGGCAAGCTGGCCGCGCGCGGCGCTCTGGCATACATGGCCGTGGCCGAAGCCCCCGTGCTCGATGCTGGCCAGGTCGCACAGGAAAAGGAACGGGTGTACGCCCCCCTGCTCACGCGAGGTGAAGAAGGCGTGAGCCCCATAGAAATGAAGGAACGCCTGCAAAGGCTCATGGACGAATACGCAGGTGGTTCCAGCCAGTTTTATCGCGCCAACGAGCAGCAGCTTGATTACGCCCTGCGGCACATCAAGATTCTGCAAGACCAGTTCAAGTACCTGCGCGCCACTGACCTGCACGACCTCATGCAGGCCAACGAAACCATGGACCGCGTGGACGTGGCCGAGGCCGTGGTGCACCACCTCAAGGCCCGCAAGGAAACCCGCTGGGCTGGCTGGCAGACCCGTTCCGACTACCCGCAACGCGACGACGAAAACTTTGACTGCTTTGTGGAATCGCGCCGCGACCCGGCGACAGGAGAAATGACAACCTTTACCCGTCCCTACGAGCAGCTGCTGCCCGGCGACAGGTACAAGCCATAAGTCAGGAGAACGACAATGCCGCCAAAAATCGACACGCACAAATGCAACGGCTGCAACGGGCGCGAAGAAACCCATTGCGAAGAAGTTTGCCCCGGCGATCTCATGGCCCTGAACCCCACCACCGGCAAGGCATACCTGCGGGCCGCCCGCGACTGCTGGGACTGCATGTCCTGCATCAAGGCCTGCCCGGCGGGTGCGCTTGAAATCAAGATGCCCTACCAGTTGGGCTACTTCAAGGCGACGCTGCGCCCCATCATGGGCTCCAACTTCATTATCTGGAAGTGCCGCGACATCAACGGTCAGGAACAGACCTACCGCTATGTGAACCGGCTGGACAAGGCCTGATAGCACAGAGTATCTTGTAAAAAGACGCCCGCGTCCCGCCGTATCTGCACGGCTGGGCGCGGGCGCTCCACACAGGGAAGGATATTCATGGACACATTCTGGCATCTGGAAAAGGAAGACTTTTTCAAGGGCATCGACGAGGCCAAGAGCGCCTTTTTAAAAAATGCCCAGCGCCTTGAATTGCCCAAGAACGAAATGGTCTTTCTTGAAGGCGACGCCGGAGATTTATGTTTTTACATAGAATCTGGCCTCATACGCATTTATTGTATGGACCGCACAGGCAAGGAAATGACCTTTTCACTGCGTATGAAGGGCGAAATTTTTGGCATTTCAGAAGTGTTGAACAACTCGCCCCGCAAGGCCTGCGCGCAGACCGCCAGCGCCTCTGTACTCTACGCCATAAACCGGCAGGATTTTGAAACCATGCTGCAGGAGCACTACCCCCTTGCACGTAGCGTTATCACCCTGCTTGGACGCAGACTGCGCCAGATGGGCGACCTTGTGCGCCGCCAGAACAGCGACGTGGCAAACCGCCTTGCCAGCCTGCTCATTTCGCTGGCCTACGACACCCTGCGCACCACCGAGGGCTGGAACAAACCCTGCGAAATTCCGCTCAACATACCGCAAGAGCAGTTGGCCTCCATGGTTGGCTCTACCCAGCCCACTGTCAGCGCCACCTTGCAGCAGTTTCGCAATGCTGGTCTGATTGTGGCATCGGGCAGGCGCATAGTGCTGCTCAACCCCATCGAGATGATCTACCGCCTCGACCACAACCTGCTCTAGCTGCCCGCGCGCGACCTGCGCCTTTTCGCTGTCTGCTTAAAAAATTCTGTCGCTGCCCCAATAATCTTGCAGCTTATAGCCTGCGCAACACTGGGGTGATAGATATTACGAGCGGGACCCCAGCACGCAGCGGGCGTGACCAGGACATCCTGTTTTTCCCAACTCCATTCCAGTTTCAGCCTGCAACGGATTTTGCCGTCCGTGCGCGGCAACAACAAAGCCCGCTCCAGAGAGCGGGCTTTTTACTTTTGTAGGTTCAGTAGACCAGCGGTATTCTGGCTGGCAGCCTGACGGGCAAAAAATTATTCCATGGCCTTCAGGATGCTGCTGGCAGAGACGGACGAAAGCACGTTGCCGTCAACAACCACGGCGGGCAGGTTCTTGATGCCAAAGTACTGGGCAACCTGTTGGGTCTGATACAGATTCACGTTGCCCGCATTGTAGCAGTATTTGCCCACAGCCAGTTCCTCGGCGGGGTTCACCGGCGGGCGCAGCTTGCTCATGTAGCTGTAGTGAATGGGAAAGTCTGAAGACTCCGCAGTAGCGTCGTATTCGTTGTTAAAGGCCACCACGCGGCCCTTTTTCTTTTGGGCGGCCTTGACCTCGTTCCAACGCGAGAGCGCATAGGTCATATACGGCATGGCCTGCCCAGGGCGGGAATACGCGATCCAGATGCCCATGCCCATGAGGTCGGTTCCGTAATACTCCCTGCTGTTGGCAAAAACCGCCACCTTACACTGCTGGGGCGAAACGGAGCGGCTGGCTTCTGCCACCGCCTGCCACACTTTTTCGCTCTGCGGCGAGGCAAAGTCGAGCAGCACCAGCACCTCGTGCGGTGCCTTGGGGTCGCCAAAAAACACGGGGTAAATTTCCTGCTTCCACTGGGGCCGGTAAGCGGCTTCGCCCTCGATGGAGGTTGCCCGGCCACCTATTTTTTGCAGCATGGCCTGGCCTTCGGCATCATTGGTGCGCAGATTTGGCAACGATGTGCGCAGGTAGGGGTTAAATGCGTTGGCCTTGGCATTCTGCACACCAGCGGCAAGGTTCACCTTTTCCTTGGGGCCGGTATCGCCCGTGCTCATGCCGCCGCAACCACCCAGCAACAGTCCAGAAACAAGTACAGCCGCCAAAAATCCACGCATACGTCACCTCTTCTCCCAGCCTGCGGCAAGGGATTGAACGGCATCTTCAAGATGCCGCAGCCATATTTCAGCCACACCGGCGTATTCCGCCGTCCCCATAAGTACGGGCAGGCATTGATGGCCATGGGCCACAATGCGACTGCGCCAGCTGTGCCCGTTCTCGCCCGCCATGTCCTCCAGAGCATGGCGGCCCACCACCGACAAAAGCGGCATAAGCCATACCCGGCGTGAAGCGAGACTGGGCAAAATACTTTCGAGCGTTACTGCTCCATTCATGGCACCCACATGCACGCGGCTGTCGAGCTTGTGCACGGCATCGGAAAGATCCACATAGCGGGCTACCGCTTCGTGCTCTGCCCCATGCCCCATGAACACCACGTCTTCGTCTGCGGCGCGCTCTACGGGCAAATGCCGCACCAGCGCCTGCGCGGTTACGTGCACGTCGTCCGCCGAGGCCAGCAGGGGGGTGCCCACACGGCAGAGCAGGTGCTCGTGCTCGGCGGCTTCTTCAACCGCGGCGCGCACCTCGCCGTGTTCCTGACCGGGAATGGTCTGCAAGGGCTGCACGGCCACGGCTTCAAAATGTTCCAGCCCCAGACGGCACACGGCCTTGAATACAGAATCGCTCTTCTGGCGGGCCTGCGCCATACGCTCGCGCAGCAGCACGGACGTGTAGGCCCAGCGCACCGTAACCCCCGGATAACGCTGGCGTACAAGCGCATCAAACCCCTTGAGGGCATTTTGTCCCTGCGGGCTGCTTGCGCCAAAGGCTACCAGAAGAATTGCGTGTTTCATTGGGTCTTTTTGTACGTCACTTGCGTCGTAGAGGCAAGAAGGCCGCGTCAGTTGCGCATGCCCAAGCTTGTTCCTATGAAATTGATGTTGACCTGCCTCTACTGTATTGACCCCGGCCGCTATGCGGGGATAATGTGCCAGAGAATGCCCAATACATCGTCAGTATTGTGCTGACAGGCAAACCTTGGGGGTCACATGGCAAAAGCTCTGGTACTTGGTGGGGCAACCGGCCTTCTAGGTCAGGCCCTGACACGAGTGCTCAAAGCCCGTGAGTGGGAAGTAGTCACTCTGGGCCGCGATAACGGCAACCTGCTGGACATGACCTTTCTGCAGACTGCCATTGCAGACGCGCAGGCCGACGTGGTGTTTAACACCGTGGCCTGGACAGCGGTGGACGATGCCGAAGACCACAAAGACGAAGCCTGCCAGCTCAACAGGGCGCTGCCCGCAGCCATTGCGCGTTGTCTCAAGGCGCAGGGCACGGGCTTTCTGGTGCATTACAGCACAGATTTCATCTTTTCCGGCACGGGCGAAACACCGCATAAGGAAACAGACTCTCCACAGCCTGCCTCGGTCTATGCCCGCACCAAGCTTGAGGGCGAAAAAGCCGTTATGGAAATTTTGCCGGAACGTTCGTGCATTGTGCGCACCGCATGGCTTTTTGGCCCTGGCCGCAAAAATTTTGTGGATACCATAATCGCAGCCTGCCAGCGCCGCGATGCAATAAATGTGGTACACGACCAGACTGGTTCGCCCACTTACACCATTGACCTTGCGCACTGGAGCCTCGCCCTGGCCGAAAAAAGGGCCACGGGCATCTGGCATGCTGTCAACAGCGGTCAGGCTAGCTGGTGTGATCTGGCCTGTGAATCGGTTTCGCTGGCCGGGGCCTCGTGCCGCGTTGTACCCATTGATTCGTCAGAATGGCCGCAAAAGGCCCGCAGGCCTGTTTTTTCGGTGCTCGACAACAGCAAGCTGTCAGAATTTTTGGGCAAACCCCTGCGCCCCTGGCCCCAGGCCCTGCGCGACTATATTTTTAGCGAATACCTGCCCGCCCACACAGGCAAAGGCGCTGCCCAGTGATGCCGGCAGGCCGCATATCCCCGGCAGGGCGCTGGCCTGACCGGTTTACGGGCCCGCTTGTGCTTGCGCTTGTGCTGTGCTCCCTGTGGACGCTGTGCCCAGGGCTCGACGCACAGGCAAGACCGCGCAGCCTGCAACAGCTGGCGGCCATCAACGGCAAGCTTATCGAAACAGGCGTCAAATACGGTTCCATCCCCTCCCTGTACCGCCCGCGCTACGATCTCATTCAGGATGCCAACCTGAGCCTCAGCGACGACGAAATCGTCTTTGTGGTCATGCTGCCGGGCGGGGCGCGCATTTACCCGCAACGCATCATGGTCTGGCATCAGGTTGTCAACGAAATCGTCAATGACAAGGCCTATGCCATCACCTACTGCCCCACTACGGGCACGCTTATGGCCTACGATGCATCCCTGGGCGGCCTGAACCTTATTTTTGATACAGAAGGCCGCCTGTACGACGGCAACAGCGTTCTTATCGACCGCAATTCTGGCAGCCTGTGGCTGCAGGAAACCGGCATGGCCTTTGACGGCCCCCTGCTGGGCCGGGGCCTGCCCATGGTGACCGTGTACTGGACAACCTGGGGCGCGGCAAAACGCACGTTTCCCCATGCATCCGTGCTCGCCAAACCAGGTGGCAACAAGCCCTATGGGCGCGACCCCTACGGCAACTATCAGCGCAAGGGCACCTATTACGATAACGACCGTCTCATCTACCCTGTAGAGCGGACAGACCGGCGCTTTCCCAGCAAAACCCCCATGTACTGCGTTGAATACGAGGGCTATCTGCTGGCGCTGGATATCAGCTACATCAGACGAAAAGGCGCTGTGAATTTTTTTGTGGGGCCGCACGCCCTGCTGGCCGTTTTTGACCGGGGGCTGGACGTGGTGCGCCTGTTCAACCGCCAGATCTGGGCCGAACCTTTTCTGTTTGTGCAGCAAAACGGCAAGCTCATGGATCTGACCACCCGCAGCATATGGGACCCGGCCACGGGCGCTGCGCTCGACGGCAACATGAAGGGCGCGTCCATGCCGCAGTTCTACGGCGCCTACTCCATGTGGTTTGCCTGGTACAGCATCAACCCCGAGACTCTGGTTATTCCCGGCCCCGGCGAAGTACCGGAAAAGCTGCTTTCGCCTGCTCCTCCGGGGCAGTAGGGGCAGAGCCGTTTGCATTGCCCGTAACCTGGGCGTATCTGTTTATCCATGAACAGCGCAGCTTCCCCTTTTTTTGTAGACATATCTTCCCATCTGGCATGGTTCAGGTCTTACGCCGCCCAAAAAACGGCAGAAGAAACGGGCGACAGATCGCCCATGGACCTGAAGGTCCAGCACACCATGAAGGTGCTGGAAAACGCCCGCTGTATTGTTGAAGGCGAAAAGTTTGATGCCCCCACGACCCGGCTGTGTCTGCTGGCGGCTCTGTACCACGACGTAGGGCGGTTTGAGCAGTATCTGCGTTACCACACGTTCAGGGACAGGGAATCGTGCAACCACGGGCAAATGGGCGTACGCATCATGAAAGCACAAGGCTGCCTTGAGCACGAAAGCCCTGAAACCCGCAAACTGGTCATGGCCGCGGTGGGCATGCACAACCGTTTTGCCCTGCCCGCCCACACGCCCCCAACGGTGGCTCTGGTCACCAATGTTGTGCGCGACGCGGACAAGCTGGACATTCTGCGCATCATGGACGAGCACCTGAGCGGCCCTGACTCGTATAACCCCACAGTGGTACTGCAACAGCCCGACGACCCGACCGTCGTCAGCGAGGCGGTTGTGCGCGCAGTGTTCGAGCACCGGGTGGCGGCCTACGCTGCGCTTCGCTGCGTCAACGATTTTCGCCTGCTGCTGGGCACATGGTTTTTTGACCTGCACTTTGCCACGTGCCGCCGCAGGTTTCTGCAGGACGGATATGTTCACAACCTGTTGCGCCACATGCCAGATACGGTTCAGCAGGCAGCTGCCCGCAACTACCTGCTGGCCCTTCTGGAAGAAGCGGAAAAAGACGCCTGAAAAATCCGATGAGCGACCAATCCCGCACCCTTTGTCCTTGCCCGGCCCTTTTTCCGCAGGCTGCCCTCGCACGCCGGGTGCCTTGGCCACTGCAGTACGCCAGCGCGCCTCTCAACCCGGGCATGTTTGAGCTTGGAGCGGCCCGCAACACCCCCCTACCCTGCGTGCGTCTTGGCTTTGCCCTATGGTATCTGCCAGCAGATCAGGCTCAAAGCCTGCTGCGGCTGGCCCTTGAAGCAGCACAACTGGTGCTGGTGGCCGATTTTAAAATGGCAGAGCGCAACCTTGAGCTGCCCGCCACCTTTGCGGCATGGGGCCTCATGGCACTGACAAAAACACGGCGGGGTACAGAAGCGGGCCAAACAGCCCCCCCAAATTCCATGCAAAAGGGCGGCATTGAGGGGCTCGTGCATCAAAGCAAAGCCTTGGTGCGCGAGCGCCGCCCCATTTTTGCCGGGGCCGCTGCCCTGCTGCTCCTGCAACGTCCCTAGGCTGGCGGCAAGCCTCTGCGGAGCGGTTTTGCCAAGGCAGCTCGTGCGGTTCAGCCTCTTGTCTCCCCCTCGTCTTGAAGCCCCACAAGCCCTGTGCTATAAGCTGCGCTGGCGCAACAGCACATTCGCTGATTCCCGTCTGTCAGGCATTTGCGCCCGTTCAGCCCCGCCTTTCCGCTTTTTGGAGTTTCCATGTCCGATTTTGTCCATTTGCATTGCCACACAGAATACAGCCTGCTCGACGGCGCCATCCGCATCAAGGATCTGTGCGCCCGCGCCAAGGACTTTGGCATGCCCGCCTGCGCCATCACCGACCACGGCAACCTGTTTGGCGCCGCTTATTTTTTTCAGGGCTGCAAGGATTATGGCGTTAAGCCCATCTTTGGCTGCGAGGTGTATGTCTGCCACGACCACAAGGACAAAAGCACTGATTCGCCCTTGGCCCGCCGCCGCAATCACCTGATATTGCTTGCACAGAACATAACCGGCTACCACAACCTGGTTAAGCTGGTGACACATGGATATCTTGAAGGTTTTTACTACAAGCCGCGTGTGGACAAGCCCCTGCTGCGCAAATATTCCGAAGGCCTCATCTGCCTTTCTGCCTGCATTGCGGGCGAAATTCCGCGTGCCATTCTCGCCGACGACATGGACAAGGCCCTGAACCTCACGCGGGAATACGCCGATATCTACCCAGACCGCTTTTACCTTGAACTGCAGTCAAATGGCCTGCCCGAGCAGACCAAGGCCAACAACGCCCTGCTCGAACTGGCGGAAACTACAGGCGTGCCGCTGGTTGCCACCAACGACTGCCACTACCTCACCGCCGAAGACGCCGAAGCCCACGAGGTGCTGCTCTGCATCCAGACGCAGACCACCATGGACGACCCCAAGCGCATGCGCTTTGGCACCAACGAGCTGTTTTACAAATCCATCGAAGAGATGGAAAAGCCCTTTGCCCATGTGCCCGAGGCCCTTGCCAACACGGTGCGCATTGCCGAGCAGTGCAATGTGGAACTGGATTTTGGGCACCACTACTTTCCCGTATACAACCTGCCGGAAGGGGCCAGCCTTGATTCCGAATTCCGGCGGCTGGCTGAAGAAGGCCTTGAAAAGCGGCTTGAAAAGCACCCCGACAGGGAAACCCTGGACGCCCAGCTCTACCGTGACCGCTTGCAGTACGAACTGCGCGTTATCCTTGAAATGGGCTTTCCCGGTTACTTTCTCATCGTGCAGGAGTTTATCAACTGGGCAAAGAACCACAGCGTGCCGGTGGGGCCGGGCCGTGGTTCCGCCGCCGGTTCTCTGGTGGCGTGGGCCCTGCGCATCACCAACCTCGACCCCATTCCGTACAATCTGCTGTTTGAACGCTTCCTGAACAGCGAGCGTGTCTCCCTGCCCGATATCGACGTGGACTTTTGCGAACGTCGCCGTGGCGAGGTCATCAAACACATGGTGGAAACCTACGGCGAGGGCTCTGTTGCGCAGATCACCACCTTTGGCACCATGAAGGCCAAGGGTGTGGTGCGCGACGTGGGCCGCGCCCTGGGTATGAGTTTTGCGGAGACAGACCGCATCGCCAAGCTGGTTCCCGCCGACCTCAAGATGACCATCAAAAAGGCGCTGGAGGCAGAACCGGAGCTGGAGAACATTTATCACTCCGACCCCAAGGTAAAGCACCTGCTCGACACGGCCCGCCGCCTCGAAGGGCTGGCCCGCCACGCCTCTACCCACGCCGCCGGTCTTGTGGTTTCAGACAAGCCCATGGAGGAATACCTGCCTCTGTATCAGGGCAAGCGCGGCGAACTTGTGACCCAGTTTGACGGCCCCATGACCGAAAAAGCCGGGTTGGTGAAGTTCGACTTTCTGGGTCTGAAAACCATGACCCTGATTCAGGACACGCTCGACAACATCACCCTGCAAGGCAACGAACCGCCAGACCTCGACAACCTGCCGCTTACCGACACCGAAACCTACGAACTCTACGCCCGTGGTGATACGGACGGCGTATTTCAGGTGGAAAGTTCTGGCATGCGGCAGTACCTGCGCATGCTCAAGCCCTCATGCTTTGAAGACGTCATCGCCATGCTTGCCCTGTACCGCCCCGGCCCGCTGGGTTCGGGCATGGTCGACGAATTCATCAAACGCAAACACGGGCAGGTTCCTGTTGTGTACCCGCACCAGTCGCTCACCGACTGCCTGCGCGATACCTACGGCGTTATCGTCTATCAGGAACAGGTCATGCAGATCGCCCAGATCATCGCCAGCTACACGCTGGGCGGTGCCGACCTGTTGCGCCGCGCCATGGGCAAGAAAAAAGCCGAGGCCATGGCCAAGGAACGCGTCAACTTTGTTACCGGCGCGGAAAAGAACGGCATCGACAAGGACAAGGCCAACGAAATTTTCGACTTGATGGAAAAATTCGCCGAATACGGCTTCAACAAGTCGCACTCAGCCGCCTACGCCCTTATTTCGTACTACACGGCCTATCTCAAGGTGCACTACAAGGTCGAATTCATGGCCGCCCTGCTCACCTCTGAAATGGGCAACCAGGACAAGCTGCTCAAGTACGTTTCGTGCTGCAAGGACATGGACATCAACGTGGTGCAGGCCTCGGTAAACCAGAGCCAGAGGGAGTTTACGGCCCACGGTGGTCAGGTGGTCTTTGGCCTTGGCGGCATCAAGAACGTGGGCGATGAAGCCATTCGCGAAATTGTGGAGGCCCGCGCCGAGGGCGGCGAATTTGCCTCGCTCTTTGACATGTGCTGCCGGGTCAACCTGCGCAAGGTCACCAAGCGCGTGCTTGAATCGCTGGTCAAGGGCGGCGCGTGCGACTGCTTTGGTGTGCCCCGCGCGGCCCTGCTGGCGGCCATTGAAGTGGTTGTTGCCCGTGCGCAGAAAAAGGCCAAGGACAAATCTTCCAATCAGGTTTCGCTGCTCTCCATGGCCCCGGCCGTAGAAAGCGCGCCCCAGCCCGGCATCGGGTTCGACTGCCCCGAGGCATCACTGCCCGAAATGGCCGACGACGACAAACTGCGGGCAGAAAAGGAAGCTCTGGGCTTCTTTTTGACCAGCCACCCGTTGCAGCCCTTTGTGCGCGAGATACGCCGCCTTGGCCTCACCACGCTCGAAGACGCGCGAGAGATGTTTCCCGGTGCGGAAATACGCTGCGCGGCCCTTGTGGTCAGCGTCAAGGAGGTGCTCACCAAGTCCAAGGGCGAACGCATGGCCTTTGTGGGCATTGAAGACCTCACCGGCCACGCAGAAGTGACGTTTTTTCCCCGATCCTACGCCGAATGCCGCGATCTGCTGCGCTCGGAACAGCCCATCTGCCTTGTGGCGCGACTCGACAGCCAGACAGACAACGCCGACAACGGCGACATGGACGATGACGCCGAGGAAGGCCCGCGCGAAATCAAGCTGCTGGGGCAGAGCGTGCGCTCGCTGGCCGATGCCTGCGGCCTGAGCGATACCCCCGTGTGTGTACAGATACCCACGCACCGACTTGGGCGTGAAGACATGCTGGCCCTGCGCAACCTGCTCGAGCAGTTTCCCGGCCCGGTTGAGGCCCATGCTCAGGTTCTTCTGGACGGGCACGTATGCCTGCTGCACCTCGACAACACTCTGAAAGTACGCCCCGGGCCAGATCTGGACAAAGCTCTTGCCGCCTGGGCTTCATAAAAACATATGTTCCGATTTTTTCTGGTAACAGGCATTGGCCTGGCCATCATCAACGGCTGGATATCCTGGTGGCTCTGGAGAGCCCTTTCGGGCACGGGCTGGCTGCGTTTTTTGCTCTGCGGTCTGGTGCTTGCGCTGGGCGCGGCATTTCCGCTGCTCTACAAGGGGCACGGTGATACGCTGGCCCACGTGTGGCTGCTGCGCGCCGGGGCATTCTGGATGGGCGTGGCCTTCTATGTCTTTGTTCTGGTCGTACTTGCCGACATATACGGCCTTGGCGCGCGCCTGTTCGGCACTGCGCAGCCTGTAACACCTCGCTGGGGGGCAGTACTGCTGGTGCTGGGCCTGCCCCTGCTGCTGGGCGTGGGCAGCTGGTTTAACGCAGCCTTTCCTGCCTTGAAGCAGTACGACATAACGGTGCGCGCGCAGGCTCCCCTGCCGGATTCCCTGACCCGCAGGCCCCTGAAATTCGGCGTTATCACCGACATGCATCTGGGCCGCCTCATCACTGCCGGGCGTCTGGCCAGAGCCGTGGAGCTGCTGGCCCCGGAACAGCCCGACGCCATCTTTTATGTAGGCGATATTATTGACGACCACATTAAGCTTGATGCAGAGGCCACCGCCGCCGCCCTGGCTCTGGCCCAACCACCTCTGGGGCACTGGGCCGTACCGGGCAATCACGAATATATTTCTGGTTCCATTGATAAAAGCATGGAATTTCTGCGCCGCGTGGGCATGCAGGTGCTGCGCGACCAATGGGCCGTGGTGGACGAAAATTTTGTGCTGGCAGGTCGTGACGATCTGAGCAAACCGGGCTTTACCGGCATGCAGCGCGCCAGTCTGACCGACATGCTGGCCGATCTGCCAGAGCAGTATCGCCACCTGCCCCTCATTGTTCTTGACCATCAGCCAGCCACTCTGGATGAGGCACGTGAGGCCGGGGCCGTGCTGGAACTTTCAGGGCATTCCCATTACGGTCAGCTGTGGCCCTTCAACTTTGTGGTGGAACGCAGGTATATAAACCCGCTGGGCCTGCTGACCATGGGCAGCTTCCACTCCATTGTCAGTGCGGGTACGGGAACCTGGGGGCCACCCCTGCGCACCTCGAGCCGCGCGCAGGTGCTGCTGGTGACCGTGCACTTTACACCAGAAGAAACCGCACCTGAAAATAACGTCCAGTAGCCACAGGCAACGTACGCACTGCCGGATGCCTGATGCCAGCCGTCAAAAACACCGGACGCCGCGAAGCGCAAGGAGGCCCCGTGTTATTTTGCACCAAGCTCGTCCGGGACCTGGTTTTTGAAGAACGGGCCCTGCAGCCCTGCTGCAATACACACAACATAGCCGTGCCCAGCTTTCCCTTTGCTGGCGGCGAGGTGGACATGGCGGCCTACACTCGCCATATCGGCGCTGTCGCCCAGGAAATCCAGCGCCAGAACCCGCAGGTCTGCGCGGGCTGCCCCGACCTTGTACCCCTTTCGCAGTCTGTGCATGTGCCGGAACTGCAATTTTCGGTGATTTCGCTGAACCACCACAGACATGTCTGCAACTGCCGCTGCGTCTACTGTGACCTGTGGAAACCCGGCCATCACCCACGCCCCTTTGCCATTCTGCCAGCCCTGCGAAGCCTGCACGATCAGGGCGCGCTAAAAAAGAACTGCGCCATAAGCTGGGGCGGCGGTGAATCAACCCTCTTGCCCGACTTTGAAACCACCGGGCGCTGGCTGCGCGCCCACGGCTATTTCCAGCAGGTGCACACCAATGCGCTACGGCACTCTGACTGGATTGACCATCTGCTCTCAAGCGGCGCAGGCCGGGTCAACATCAGCCTTGATTCGGGCAATGCCGCCACCTATGCCCGCGTCAAGGGTGGTGACTGGTGGGACAAGGTGCTCGCCTCCACAGAAAAATACTTTGCCGCGGCCATCACTCCCAGACAGGTTGACCTCAAGTACATAGTTTTTGAAGCGAACAACAAAATCGAAGAATTAGACCAGTTTTTTCAGGTCTGCCAGCATGTTGGCGCGGCGAAAGTGCAGCTTTCCTTCAATTTTATTGAAGTTGTCAACGACAAGGTCAGCGAGCATTCCATTGCCGCGGCTGCGTATTTTGTACACCGGGCTGAGAAACTGGGCCTTGTGTGCGAGCTGTTTTTTGTGGATGCCCCGATACGCGAGCGCATGGACGCGGCGCGACGCAAGCTTTTTGGCTAGGAGTCAAGGTTCGCCAACAATGCTTTCGCCCGCGGGGTCGTGCAGCCCAAAATTGCGGGCCGCAGTAGCGGGAGAGGTGTTGGCGTAACAGTATACGCAGCCGTGGGGGCAGGTATCGTACTGGCCCACATCCTTGCAGGGCACGCACAGGCATACGGCCCGCTGTCCAGGGTCACGCGGGTACTCATGCATTGTGCTGGCAACATCCGCCCCCGAGGGCTTCGCCAGCGGCAGGCCCAACTGGCGGGGCTGCGCAAGGCCAAACAGCCGCAGGATATCCGGGTGCCGGTTGGTCAGCTTGAGGATAAGTTCGGGATCGGTGCAGCTGTTATGTCTGATGCCAAAGGCCGACAGATCGCCCTTTTCGCCGCAGGTGCAGGGCTCCACCTCCATCTCGGCAGCCAGCCGGGCCACGCCTGCGGCAACAGCCTGCATTTCGGCCTGCGTAAAATCACGCCAGCCAAGGCCAGCCCTGCGCATGTTTTCGCGCACCTTGCGGTAGTCTGCTATGTCGGCAAAGCTGAACACGAGCTTGCGGGTACAGCCCTTGAGAGCTTGGCCTATGCGGCCCATGCGCTCTAGCAATACCTCACAGGCATTGGGGTTTTGGGCCAAGGCACCTGCAAGCATGAGCGGGTCAAAGCGCCACACCACCCGTTCCGGCCCTGCCACATCGGCAAATCTCCTGAAGGTATCAATGCGATTTGCCAGTGACGGCAAATTGGGCTCCCAGCCTTCAGCCTCATAATCGTTGAGCGTAAATTCCAGATACCAGGCAAGACCCCGCGCCTCCACCTGCGGCAACAGGGGCAACAGCGGCAGCGGATTTTTGCTCCAGAAGACAACCACGCGCAGGTGGTCAAAGGCAACATACTGGGGCCGTCCGTTAAAAGGGTTGACCCATCGGGCATAGCCCTCGCGCAGGCGGTTCATGAACCACCGGGCGTAAAAGGCCGGAATGTCCGTTGCCCTGCTGGCCGCGATAATCTCTGGCGCAATGGCACTCACTGGGCCTTCTGCGGCATTGATCTGCACTGTTCTCCACTTCATGGAGCGAGTGTTTCAGGGCGGTCGTGCTTCGTCAACTGCCCCAAGCGCGGCGGCAAAGCCCGCGCCCACGTCCCGGCAAGGCGTTTTGACATATCCTGCGCAATTGTTATTCTTACCCTGCAAGCACGTTCAGACAACCTGCAACAAGTGGATTTTCATGTCTTTTTTCTCATGGATGCAAAGCATCTTCACGCCGCCCTCCACAGGCGACCCTGATCTGGATGATATGCGTCCAGGCTTTGAGTGGAATCAGAACGCCCGCATAGTGCTGGCCATCATTGTTGTCATTCTTTCGGCCTTTGTGGTCTTCTGGATACTGTCATGACAAAAGGCGCTTTTTGGCGGCTGACCGTGCGCGACGATTTTTCAGCCGGTCACGCCCTGCGGCATTATGAAGGCAAGTGCGAACGCATGCACGGCCACAACTTTGCAGTTGAACTCACCGTGCAGGGACAGCGCCTGACCCGTGACACGGAAATGCTGCTCGACTTTAAAACGCTGAAAACCAGCCTCAAAACCGTGCTCGATACTCTTGACCACAGACTGCTCAACGAAACGCCGCCCTTTGACGTCATAAACCCCTCGTCCGAGAATCTGGCGCGGCACATCTGGCGCGGCATGGCCGAGCTACTGGCAACGCACACCGACCCGCAGGCCCGCGAAGTGCGGCTGTACAGTGTTACGGTTTCTGAAAAAGGTGCCCAAAGCGCCACCTATATGGAAGTGGACGACTGACCGGGCGCGGCCCCCAGCTGAGCCAAGGCAACCCCCACCAAACGGACCCCCACGCATGGCCCAGGCTCTGTGTCTCTTGCACGCCAACTGTCAGGGCGACGCGCTGCGCCCCCTGCTTGAAAATTCTCCGGCCTTTGCCAGCCGCTTTCGCATCCGCCAGTATGTGAACTACACGCGGCAGAGCATTGCCGCGCAGGATATAGAGCACTGCGACCTTTTTCTGTACCAGCGGCTTGCACCCAGGTGGGGCGACCTCTCCACCGAGCAGATGCTGCCGCGCCTGCCCCAGCATTGCCAGGCCATTGAAATTCCCAATCTTTTTTTCAAGGGCTACTGGCCCCACTGGTCGCGCGACGAGCACATCAATTTTGCCGACAGCCTGCTTGAAACCCTGCTTGAAAAGGTAAGCCCACACGAGGCCCTCACCCTCTACCTGCGGGGCTCTGCCGCTCTGCTGGGCGATGCCGCAACGCTCAACCGCCTAGCCGAGGAATCGCTGGGCCGCGAAGAAGCCAAGGAGAGCGACGCGCCCATCAAGTGTGCGCCCCTGCTGCGCGAACGCTGGCGTGAAGAGCAGATGTTCATAACCGTCAACCACCCGGGCCGCGAGCTTGTGTGCCACATGGCCGACAGACTGCTGCACCTGCTGGGCCTCGGGGGCTTGTCCCGGTCCACGCGCGCTGGATTTGTTCACCCGCTGGAAGATTTCTGGCTGCCTGTGCACCCTGCGGTGGGGGGCAGCCTTGGCCTGCCCTTTGCCAGTGCCGAAAAACGCTGGCCCATCTATCATCTGCAGCTCACGCACCGCGAGTACACCATGTGCTACATGGCCTGCCGGGCCAATAATGTAGGAGATTTTTTGACATTTCTTAAAAACCTTTCGCCCGATGCCCTGCACGCCGCAACGGCAGCCGTAGGCGGCTAGCGGCCTCTTTATGCAGGCAGCGGCCTGAGCACCGGGCAAACCCAGCCACGCCACACACGGCGGCAGCGGCAGACAGGCCGCCTCCGCTCACTCAGCGGGCTGCGGCCAGACCGCGCCCAAAAGGAGACATTCATGAAAGTTCTGATGATCAACGGCAGCCCGCATCCCAAGGGCTGCACCTTTACCGCGCTGTCCACCGTGGCTGCGCAGCTTGAAAAAAACGGCGTTGAAACCCAGATGCTCCAGCTGGGCGTAAAGCCCATCCAGTGCTGTATTGCCTGCGGCAAGTGCAAGGATACCGGCCATTGCGTATTTAATGCCGACCACGTCAACGAAGCCATTGACCTGCTGCGCGCAGCAGACGGTTTTGTTGTGGGTTCGCCGGTCTATTACGCAGGGCCCAACGGCGGCATCACTTCGTTTCTTGACCGCATGTTCTTTTTCAAATCCATCCATTATGCCTTCAAACCCGCTGCCGCCGTGGTGAGCTGTCGCCGTGGCGGGGCCAGCGCCTCTTTTGACAGGCTGAACAAGTACTTTACCATTGCGCGCATGCCTGTGGTTTCTTCGCAGTACTGGAACGCCGTGCACGGCAACACCCCGGAAGAAGTCATGCAGGACAAGGAAGGTCTGCAGATCATGCGCACCCTGGGCGACAACATGGCCTGGCTGCTCAAGTGCATTGCCGCTGGCAAGGCCGCTGGCGTGGCAACTCCCACGCCCGAAGCCTGGGAACCCACCAACTTTATCCGTTAGCGGCCCTTTTGGCGGGGCTGCCGCCAAAAGCAGCAGCTCACCCACACAGAGCTGCCCGAAAGTATACTTTCGGGCAGCTTTTTTGTATCCAGCGGGCGAAAATATCTTGCTTTTTTCACACGCGACGCATCGACAGGCTAGGGCGCGCGTACACTGCCGGGCATATGCAACTCTGCGGCAAAACTGCGCAACAGGTTTTAACGAGCGGCAGTTATATTTCTGCGGACCACCCCTGTCAGCCCGGGGCAAACGCATTTGCGCGAATATCATCAATCAGTATATCGGTTTCTAATAACGCTAATTTGACACATTTCGTACAGTATAACATAAATATTTACTGCACTATCCAATTCATAAATAACTATTACACGCACAATATGAATGTTTGTGATTTTTTTTACATAGCTTTCACCACATGCATCCAAGCTTCAATCGACGACACATCCATTGAACCACTACAAAGATTGATCAACCATTCAATAATATATTGTTGCCAGCAACTTACACATCTGGCATGGTTCCCACAATTATTTTCATTTGCATGCCCTGTGCATCTGCCAGCAATACAAATGGACGTGCGGCAGACGGCTGACACTCGCCCAACATTCGACAAGGCCGCATGCTGACGGATCAATACATTAATGTTTACTGGTCTTTATAAGCAATCTAGCACATCATGTGCGGGCTGAATATTTCGCGCGTCTGGCAGGCCCAGCCCCAGATAGCAGCAATAATTGCAGTATAAAGAGGATGCCATGAAGGAAATCAATGTTGAGGACATAGCCTGCGCGGTTGCCGATTTGGCCGTGCGCGCCTGTTGCCGCCTGCCGCAGGACATGGTGGACGGCATGCGCAAGGCGCATGAGGCCGAACCCTCGCCCGTGGGCAAAAACATTCTTGAGCAGCTGCTCGAAAACGCAGCCATTGCCGCCAACGACAGCATCCCCATCTGTCAGGATACCGGTCTTGCCGTCATTTTTGCCGATGTGGGTCAGGACGTGCGCATTGTGGGCGGAGCCTTTGAAGACGCCGTTAACGAAGGCGTGCGCCGCGGTTATGTGGATGGCTACCTGCGCAAATCGTGCGTGGCCGAGCCGCTTTTTGAACGCAAAAACACGCGCGACAACACACCCGCCGTCATCCACACCCGCCTTGTGCCGGGCGATTCACTGCGGTTGCGGCTGGCCCCCAAGGGAGCTGGTTCTGAAAACAAGAGCGTGGTCAAAATGCTGGTGCCCGCCGACGGCATTGAAGGCGTGCGCAAGGTTGTGCTGGATGCCGTGCTGGCCGCTGGCCCCAATTCCTGCCCGCCCATGGTCGTCGGCGTTGGCCTTGGCGGAACCATGGAAATGGCCGCCATCTGCGCCAAGCGTGCCGCCGCGCGCGACCTTGAAAGCCATAATCATGACCCGCGCTACGCTGCCTTTGAAGAAGAACTGCTTGAGCTGATCAACAAGACCGGCATCGGCCCCCAGGGCCTTGGCGGGCTGACTACGGCGCTCAAGGTGCATGTGGAATGGGCCCCCACCCACATTGCCTCGCTGCCTGTGGCCGTGAACATCAACTGCCACGCGGCGCGTCACGCCGAAGTTACGCTGTAGGAGACCGCCATGTCTGAAACCCAGATGAAAAAAATCCGCGCTCCTTTTGACGAAGCCACCGCGCGATCGCTGCGCGCTGGCGACAGAGTGCTTATTTCGGGCACCATTCTTGCCGCGCGCGATGCGGCCCACAAACGCCTTGTGGAAACCCTGGACAGGGGCGAACCCCTGCCCGTGGATCTGAATGGCGCAGTTGTGTACTACGTTGGCCCCAGCCCTGCCAAACCTGGTGAAGTGATCGGTGCAGCTGGCCCCACCACGTCTGGCCGCATGGATGCCTACACCCCCCGCCTGCTTGACCAGGGCCTCAAGGGAATGATTGGCAAGGGCTACCGCAAGCCAGAGGTGGTTGAAGCCATGAAGAAACACGGCGTGCCCTACCTTGCCGCCGTGGGTGGTGCGGGGGCGCTCATTGCCCGCAGCATCAAGAAATATACGGTGCTGACCTACGAAGACCTTGGGCCGGAAGCCGTGGCCGCCATGGAAGTGGAAGATTTTCCTGCCATTGTGGTCATCGACAGCACTGGCGACAACTACTACGAAACCGGGCAGGCGCCGTACAGACGATCCTGACCTTCAATATGGCCTGTTTGCATGCCGAGTGCTGAAAAGGGCGCGGCCTTGTCGCGCCGTTTTATAATGCCTGACATCTTTATGAAGGAGTTGGTATGGCCTTAAGCAGATCCCCTGTCGATGACCGAACCCGCCTTGATTTCTGGCAAGCGGCTTCTGGCGCGGTGCTGGCGCTTTTTGTGTGCGTGCATCTGGTGCTTGAAGGAACGGTTGTTCTCAGCCCCGCACTGACCAACGGCATAGCCTGGCTACTTGAAGTGACCATGCTGGCGCAGGTGGCGACCCCCGTCATCATGCTGCTGATTCTGTTCCACTTCTACATCGCTGCCCGCAAAATGCCCTTCCGCGCCAATGAGCTGGGCGTTTTTGTGCAGCACAGCAAAGGCCTCAGGGAGCTGGATACATGGCTGTGGCTGGTGCAAATTTTTACGGCCATTATCATTCTTGCGGGCGCATTCTACCATGTGTACAGCGTCATGACCGACCTGCCCATCAATGTGGCGGGCAGCACCAAGCGCCTGCACTCTGGCTGGCTGGCCTTCTACGTGTTCTTTCTGCCGTGCGTCATTCTGCACACGGGCATCGGCGTGTACCGCCTGGCCGTCAAATTCGGCTTTTGCGTCAAGGCCACCCGCCCCGCATGGCGCAAGTGGACCTGGATTGTCATGGGCTGTTATCTTCTGCTCGGCGCGGCTGCACTGACCCGCGTGTGGTTTCTGGGATAGGGGGTGCGTATGCGAGTTTTTGAAAGTGATGTTCTTTGCATAGGCGCCGGCCTGGCCGGGGAACGCGTGGCTGTGGAAGCGGCTCAGGCCGGGTTCAGGGTTATCTGTCTTTCGCTGGTGCCGCCCAAGCGCTCGCACTCGTCTGCCGCCATGGGCGGCATGCAGGCGGCCCTTGGCAACTCCATCATGGGCGAGGGCGACTGCCCCGAGGTGCATTTTAACGACACAGTTAAAGGCTCTGACTGGGGCTGCGACCAGGAAGTGGCCCGCCTCTTTGCCGAAACCGGCCCCATCGCCATGCGTGAAATGGCCTGGATGGGTGTGCCCTGGAGCCGCGTTGTGCCCGGAGAGCATACCTACTACAAGGGCGGCAAACCTTTTCAGGCTACGGAAAAAACCGAGAACGAAGGGCTGATCCACTCCCGCGCCTTTGGCGGCACGGCCAAGTGGCGCACCTGCTATACTTCGGACGGTACCGGCCACGCCGTGCTGTTCACCCTCGACAACCGCCTGCTGCAGCTGGGCGTTGACGTGCACGACCGCATGCAGGCCGAAGCCCTCATTCACGATGGGCAGCGCTGCATGGGCTGTGTGGCGCGCGACCTGCGCACCGGCGAGCTGGTGGGCTATTTTGCCAAGGCCACGCTGATCGCCACGGGCGGCTATGGCCGCATTTACCGAGCCACCACCAACGCCATCATCTGCGACGGCGGCGGCCAGATCACCGCCCTTGAAACCGGTGTCGTGCCTCTTGGCAACATGGAGGCCGTGCAGTTTCACCCCACGGGCACAGTGCCAACCGACATTCTGGTTACAGAAGGCTGCCGTGGCGACGGCGGCACCCTGCTGGACGTGAATGAATACCGCTTCATGCCCGACTATGAACCCGAAAAGGCCGAGCTTGCCTCGCGCGACGTGGTTTCGCGCCGCATGACCGAACACATGCGCAAGGGTCTTGGCGTGCAGAGCCCCTACGGCGAACACCTCTGGCTCGATATCCGCCATCTGGGCGAAAAGCACATCACCACGAACCTGCGGGAAGTGTACGACATCTCCACGCATTTTCTGGGCGTCAACCCCATCCACCAGCTTATCCCCGTGCGGCCCACGCACCACTACAGCATGGGCGGCGTGCGCATCAACAAGGACGGGCATGCCTACGGGCTTCAGGGCCTGTTCTCTGCCGGTGAAGCGGCCTGCTGGGACATGCACGGCTTCAACCGCCTTGGCGGCAACTCGCTGGCAGAAACCATCGTTTCTGGCCGCATCGTGGGCGCCAAGCTTGTGGAATTCCTGCAGGGGTACGAAACCGTGTTCTCCACCCAGGCCATGAAAGAAGCAGCCACCAAGATCAAGGACCGCATTGCCGCCCTCATGCGCGGTACGGGCGACGACTGCTACACCCTGCGTAATGCCATGCAGGATATCATGATGGAACATGTGGGTATCTTCCGTAACGGCAAGGATCTGGAAGCGGGCGTTGCCAAGCTTCAGGAACTGCTGGAACGCACCAAGAACATGCGTCTGGCCAGCGGCAACATACCCGGCCCCAATGCCGAGCTCTCCATGGCGCTGCGCGTACCCGGCATGCTCAAGCTGGCCCTGTGCACGGCCTACGGCGCGCTTATGCGCACCGAAAGCCGCGGTGCGCATGCCCGCGAAGACTACCCCGAACGCAACGATAAGGAATGGCTCAACCGTACCCTGGCCTACTGGAAGGAGGGCGACACCCTGCCCACCCTCAAGTACGAACCGGCAACGCCCTTCTACATTCTGCCCCCCGGTGACCGTGGATATGGCGGCGGCAAAATCATCCAGGCCGACATCAGCTCTGAAAAAATAGTGCCGTACGCGCAACAGGGGTAAGGAGAGCCACATGGGACGCAATCTGACATTCGAGATATTCCGCTATAATCCGCTGGACCCGCTCTCGCAGCCCCATATGCAGACCTTCCAGCTTGAAGAGCACAACAGCATGACGCTGTTTATCGCCCTCAACATGATTCGCGAAACGCAGGACGCCTCGCTGCAGTTTGACTTTTGCTGCCGCGCCGGTATCTGCGGTTCGTGCGGCATGGTCATCAACGGCCGCCCCGGCCTTGCCTGCCATACGCAGACAAGCGACCTGCCGAGCCACATCACCCTGCATCCGCTGCCGGTGTTCAAGCTTCTTGGTGACCTGTCGGTAGATACGGGCACATGGTTTCGCAATGTGGGAACCAAGATCGAATCGTGGATTCACACCACCAAGGAATTCGACCCCACCGCGCAGGAAGACCGCATGAGCAACGATCTGGCCACCCAGATTTTCGAGCTCGACCGCTGCATTGAATGCGGCTGCTGCGTGGCAGCCTGCGGCACGGCCCGCATGCGCGAAGACTTTATTGGCGCTACCGCCATCAACCGCATGGCGCGCTTCTACATTGACCCGCGCGACAACCGCACGCCCGCTGACTACTATGAGCTTATCGGCGACGACAACGGCGTGTTTGGCTGCATGGGCCTGCTTGCCTGCGACAACGTGTGCCCCAAGCAGTTGCCCCTCCAGGACCAGCTGGGCATCATGCGCCGCATGGTAACCATGGAGTCCGTGCGTGGCATTTTGCCTGAATTTATCAGAAACAAAATGCAGGGTTGCGGCTGCGGCTGCTCCAAGTAGACATACGCCAGCCTGCTCCACAAGGGCAGTATGGCCCGCAACAGCAAACAGAAATAACCGGCCGGTTCGTGCCTCAACGGGCACGGGCTGGCCGGTTTCACTTACCCTCAGCCGGGCACAGCACCAGTTTCCGGCACGTTATTCCCACCTATCTCCTTGGCTTCTGTTCTGCATTACGATATGGTAGAAGCGCTTATAGATTACGCGCTGGCTGCATACGCAAAACCACATACAGCAGTCCCCGACCAACAAAATGCGCAGCGCCCGAGGCAGAGCACAAAACGCGATTTTTTAATCTCCGCAGGGCGTTACAATTGCCTTTGCAATAAATGCGTTAACACACCGTCGCCAACACGGTACCGTGCGCATTGCTTGCGGGCATTTTTTGTGATGGCAGCGCAACTTTACGCGGCCAGTGCAAAAGATGCTTTTACTCTTCAGGATCTTTCATGCACAAGAACTACGCTTTCAGAACGAATTTTTTCATCTGCCTGATTATCATCATTGGCTTTTCCGTCACCTCGGTGATCAGCTACCGCTCCAACATGGATACGCTGAAGAAAGAGGCTGAAAGCGTAACCCGCCTTGCATCTGAAGGCATGATGTACCAGATTGACGCTATCTTCGCTCAATCCATACACATTTCGCAGACAATGGCGCACGACAGTTTTTTGATCAATTTCCTCTCGCAGGAAAAAGAAAACCTCAAAAATCCCTCCTACACGCAAAACATCAAAGAATATCTGTCTGCCTACAAAAAAAAGTACAATTATGACTCTGTCTTTCTTGTCTCCATGCAAACAGACAGATACTACAACTTTACTGGTGTGGACAGAATCGTTAATCACTCTGCACCTGAAAATAAATGGGTGCGTGAATTTATTGCTGCCAACAACGAATTTTCACTCAATATCGACAACGACAAGGCCGATCACGACACTATTACAGTTTTTGTAAACTGCGGTGTTCGCAATAAAAATAACGAAATAGTCGGAATTGTTGGTGTTGGCTTTAAGGTAAATACCGTACAGGCCATGCTTACCAAGTACGAGCAGCAGTTTGCGGTACAAACCTACCTGATGAATGAGCATGGCAAGGTGCAGATTTCTTCCGCCGGGCATGGGGCCACCTCCGATGCCTTTGCCCAGCAGACCTTTGCCGCCGTTAAAAACACGCTGAAGAAAAACAATTCCGACTGCTCGGATATCTGGTATTCCGCCAATGGGGCCAACGGCTATGCCGTTACCCGCTATCTGCCTGCGCCCAACATGTATCTGGTTACAGACAAAAATACGTCTGAAATCATCAAGCAGATAAGAACAAAATACTACACTGGCGCTGTAATCGTTTTATTTACCACACTCATTGTCATAATCATTGTAACAACAATCATACGCAGATACAAAAACAAGATTGTATCCATCACAATTTCAGAGGAACTGAAGTACCATACCATATTACAGAATGCCACTTCCCAGATATACGACAGCATTATTGAATTTGACATTACAAATGATATTGCCTGTGGCGAGGGAACAAAAAAGTTTTTGCAGCAGCTTGATCTCAAACCTGGCACTTCATATAGCGCAATGCTGCAGGCCATTGTATCCAAACATATTCATCCAGATCATGCTGCACTGTTCATGGATACATTCAGCCCGGATGCCGTGCGCAGGGCTCTGGAAGAAAACCGCAACAAGCTGAGCTGCGACTTTCTGTACGCCACGGACAAGGGCAAATATGTATGGCTTCGTGAAACCGGCTATGTGTTGCGCTGGGCAGAAAACGATTCAATCCACATAGTTATTTGCCGCCAGAATATTGATAAAGAAAAAAAGCTTGAGCTCAGCCTGCAGGAAATGGCGCAAAAAGACGGCCTGACCGGTCTCTACAACAAGATGACCACGCATGACCTGATTGAAAAACGTCTTGCCAGGCACGAATGCGACCGCGGCCTTCTTGCCATGATCATGCTCGACATAGACAACTTCAAGGAACTCAACGATTCGTTGGGCCATGTGGCGGGCGACAGGATCATTCAGGAATTTGCGCAGAGCATACGCGCGGGCTTTGCTGCAGATGACATTGTGGGCCGAGTTGGCGGTGATGAATTTGTGGTACTGACCCTGCAGCAGGACGAGGAAGCCCTGCGCAAGAAGGCCGATGATCTTTGCCGCACCATACACAGCGCTTCATTTGGCGGTGATGCCCACCATCTGGCCGCAAGTATTGGCGTCGTCATTTTCCCACGGCATGGCAAAACATTTGGCGATCTTTACGCCAGAGCAGATGCCGCCCTGTACCGTGCCAAGCAGAACGGCAAAAATACCTTTGTCATTTTTGACAAAACCTTTGCTGCCTAGCACCACCCGCATTAGATAAGTCAGCCGGGCCCCCCCCGGCTGACCATCCCCGCGTCCACGACTGCTGGGGTACATGGCTGCTGGCGAACATAACTGTTGCATCCACGCCTGTCGCATACCGCTGCACGGGGGCACTCAAGGCGCAGGCTGATCTGCGGATTTTAACTCGCAACGTTTGAGGCAGCGACAAACCGCCGCCACGTTGGCCGAGGCCATACCCTTGCGCCACACAAGCTCGGTAACGGCGTTGCACACCGGGTGTTCAAGAGCGTGTACCGAGAGCATGCCATTGGTACGGCACAGCTCCAGCACCGAGGCAGGCACAACCCCCACCCCCATGCCGGCAATCACGCCCCCCACAATGGCGTGGTACGATGCCAGCTCCACAATATGTTGCGGCTCCCAACCATAAGCCCGAAACCAGTTCACCAGCCTGTTTCTGTAGGCACAGCCGCCCTGAAAAGCGAGCACCGCCTTGCGGCCGATGTCGTCGGGCGTATGGATGGGCGCATGCCCGCTGGTGGCTATGAGCACCAGCCGTTCTTCAAACGCCGCCACCCGTTCAAGGCGATCATCGTGCGGCGCATCAACCACAAACACCGCGTCCAGCCTGTTTTCCAGCACATCCACATACAGCGAACTGCTGGTGCCTATTACAAGTTCCAGCTCCACACTGGGGTATTCCGCGTGCAGGCGGGCCAGTATTTCGGGCAGCCGCGCGGCTGCCGCACTTTCAAGCGCGCCTATGCGCAACCTGCCGCCCGGCTCCATGCCCTTTACGCACAGCTCGGCCTCATCCATCAGCGAGCAGATTTTACGGGCATAGGTATAGAGCGTTTGCCCCCTGGCTGTGGGCAGCAGGCGCTTTTTTTCGCGCAAGAAGAGCTGCACGCCCAGATCTTCTTCCATCTGCATGATGCGCGCGGTAATGCCCGAGGGCACACGGTGCAAAATTTTGGCTGCATGGCTGATGCTGCCCGAATCCATCACGGCCATGAATGTACGCAGGTCTGAGACTTCCATTTATTCACCATTTGTGACTGATTTCTTCATTTTTATTCATTTGCCATGACATCTAGCATCTCCTAACGTATGCCGCAAGCCACCCGCCACCGCGGTAGGAAAAACCCTCACTCAACAAATTTCTACCAGTGGTGGAGGGTGGCGGCTGACAACCCGAACCTCAGGACATCCCATGCGTACCACCTGGAAACTGCTTTGGCAGACAGCTGTTTTAACGGCCATATTTTTGAGCTGTGACCAGATTACCCGTCTCACGGGTATTCCCATTCCCGGCAATGTGCTGGGCATTGTAGTGCTGTTCTTTTTGCTACTCACGGGCATTATAAAGGAAAGCCACATCAGCCTGGCTGCGGAATTTTTGCTGCGCCACCTGGTATTCTTTTTTGTGCCCATCGCGGTGGGCCTGATGCAGTGGGGCGGCGTTTTTTATGACTACGGCTGGGTGCTGGCAGCGGCCATTGTGGGTAGCACGGCCCTGCCGCTCGTGATCGTGGGCTTTATGGCAAGAGGCCTGCGCCGCTGCACCGACAAAAAGGAAGCTCTGGACAAGGAGGAAGCGCCATGCAGATCGTAAGCACATTTCTTTGCGTGGTGGGTACGGTGCTGGCCTATGCCCTGGTGCGCAGCCTGTACCTGCGCTACAAGCACCCGCTGATCAACATCGTGGCGGGCAGCGCGGCAATCATTATTGCCGTGCTGCTGCTCTGCAACATACCCTACGCCACCTACGAGCCCGCGCGACAGGTCATGACCCTGCTTATTGGTCCGGCCACTGTGGCTCTTGCCCTGCCACTGTATCGCTACCGCCATCTGCTGCTGCGCACGGCTCTGCCCATACTTGCCAGTGTGTGCACCGGGGCCTTTGCAGCCATGGTTTCGGCTGGGGCGCTGGCCCGGTTGGGCGGTCTGCCGCAAGACGTGGTGATTTCCATCATACCCAAGGGCGTGTCCATACCCTTTGCAGTGGAGGTAGCCTCCATGTATGGCGGCATTCCTTCGCTCACGGCAGCCTTTGTGGTGGCCACAGGCACACTTGGTTCGCTCTTCGGTCTGTGGGGGCTCAACGTGATCCGCATCAGAGACCCCTTTGCGCGGGGCCTGACCATGGGAACCATCTCGCACGCGCAGGGAACAGCTGTGGCCCTGCAGGAAGGTGAGGAACAGGGGGCCATGGGCGGACTTGCCATGATTTTGGCGGGAATTTGTACTGCGATACTGGCCCCAGTGGCCGTGTGGATTGTGATGCGGCTGCCGCTACTGCCGTAAACCAGCCTTGCCGCGGCGGTTGGGGGATGGCAGTTGCCGCCCCCAACCGCTTTAAATCTGCACCACACTAGCTCTGCTGATTCTGCGTACTCGCGCGGAACTTGCCCAGCTTTTCCTCGCGCCATTCCAGCCACTGGGTAGCCACTTCAATAAGCCGGTATGGATCAATGGGCTTTGCCAGATGGTCGTTCATACCAGCTGCAAGACTTTTTTCCCTGTCACCCACCATACTGTCTGCAGTAAGGGCAATAATGGGCGTGCGGTCATAGCGGCTATTTTCCCGCAGCCGGCCGGCGGCCTCAATGCCATCCATTTCGGGCATATGAATGTCCATGAATATCATTGCATATTCCGCCTGCTCGGCCATGCTTAAAGCGGCAAGGCCAGAATCCACTATATCCACGACAAAGCCCGATGATTCCAGCAGTTCCTTGGCCACAAGCTGGTTCACCTCGTTGTCTTCGGCCAACAGTGCCCTGCTGCCTTTGAAGCGTGAAGGAATGCGCAGATCCTGCGGCAGGCCAGAGGGGTCATCATCCACAGCCCGTTGCCCAAACACATCCAGAATGGCGTTATGCAGCAGCGAGGGGCTCACAGGTTTGATAAGAAAATGGCTGATACCTTCGGCCTGAGCTTCTTCCATGATTTCTTCACGCCCGTAGGCCGTAACCATAATCACGGTAGGAATGTACGGCAGTTCGCGGCAGCCCCGCAGCAGGCGCACCACCTGAATGCCGTTGTTGCCCGGCATTTTCCAGTCCATCAAAACCAGATCGTAGGGATCGCCGCTCTCTGCCGCGCGCACCAGTTCCTCGAGGGCTGCATCGCCGCAGTCGGCCATGCCCGCGCGCAGATTCATGTCTTCCAGTTCCTGGCGCAGAATCTCGCGACTTGAGAAGGAATCGTCCACCACCAGCACTCGGCGATCTTGCAGGTTCTTGAGCGGCAGAGAAGTCCTGCGCACCTGATCTTCCTGCATGTCCAGATTGACCGTGAAGGTAAACGTGCTGCCCTTGCCAATTTCGCTTTCGGCACTGATTTCGCCGCCCATGAGCTCCACAATACGCTTGCTGATGGAGAGCCCAAGCCCGGTTCCGCCAAAGCGGCGGGTAGTGGAAGAATCCCCCTGGGTAAATTCCAGGAACAGCTTGTCGAGCTGTTCCTGCCCCATGCCGATACCCGTATCGGTAACGGTAAAACGCAGGCAGGCACTCTGTTCTTTCTGCTCTTCCATGGCAACGCGCACCACAACCTCACCCATGGGTGTAAACTTGATGGCATTGCCCACAAGGTTGGTCAAAACCTGCCCGAGACGCAGAGGGTCTCCAATGAAGAACAGGGGAACATCTCTGTCGATGCGCAGCAGGAGCTCGATATTTCTGCCCCCGGGCTTGGTGGTATCAAGGCTGGACAGACCCAGAAGCACTTCTTCCAGATTGAAGTCCAGATATTCCATGTCCATGCGACCAGCTTCGATCTTTGAAAAATCGAGGATGTCGTCAATGATCCGCAACAGAGATTTTGCAGAACTATCGATATTTTTCAGATAGTTGCGCTGTGTAGCGGTTAGCTTTGTGCGCAGGGTAAGATGGGTCAGGCCCACTACGGCGTTCATGGGCGTGCGTATTTCGTGGCTCATGTTGGCCAGGAATTCACTCTTGGCCTTACTGGCCTGCTCCGCGGCCTTCTGGCTTTCAACCAGATCGGTAATATCACGACAATCTTCAATAATACCAAGTAATTCACCATCTGGCGAAAGAAATGGCGTTGCCACCATGTCGCAGTAGACCACACTGCCATCTTTTCTCAGGCGTTTCTGCCTGCTGGTAGCTCGTGCCGCACCGTCAAGAATGCGCTTGCCCACGCAATCCGCATCGCACATGTCACTGCGGGCATGCTCGCCGCACCAGTGTCCTATCATCTCTTCGCGCGTGTACCCAAAACTGCTTTCAAAGGTTTTGTTGACTTCTTTGACCACAAGGTTGCAGTCAATAACCCGCATGGCACTGCCTGCGGCGTTGAATATCTGGTACATTTCCATCTGGACGCGTCTTAAGGCCTGCTCTGCCACCCGGCGCTCGGTGATATCCGTACCCATGTACACAAGTCCGCTCACGGAGCCGTCCGGATTAAAGAGCGGAGCCCGCACTACTTCCAGGGTGTGCTTTTCGCCAGCAGCATCATTGCGGACTTCTTCCGTTCGCTGCACCTGACCGGTGCTGAGCACCAGCCTGTCCTGCTGAATACCGGATTCTGCCTGTTCTGGCGGGAAAAAATCGGATATGCTCTTGCCAACAACGTCCTCTTCCCGGTTGCCCGTGAACGTTTCAAAATACTTGTTGGCCATGATGTAGCGGGCGTCTGCATCTTTGAGCATCATGAGGCTCGGCAGGTTATCTACAATGCTGCGCAGTTGCTGCTTGCGTTGCCACAGGGCATAAGCGTTGGCCCTTGCTTCCTCAAGCGCCTTCTGGCGCGCTTCTGATTCGCGCGCCAGTTTGCGGTTCCATATCAGGATGACACTTATCAGGCTGCCCAAAAAAAACGCAACGACACTGGCAATCTGGGCAACAAACGCCCAATCCGTGGAACGCTCGATGCGCAGGTTTGCCCACCTGTTGGAAACGGCGGTTATCTGGTCCTGAGGGACGTTATCAAGCCCCTTGTTCAGGATATCCACAAGAATGGGCCAGTCAGAACGCACTGCGATGCGCATGGGGTACTGCAGTTGCGGCAGTAGCCCTACCCGCAGATCCCGCAGGTTCTTGTTGACCACCAGATATTCCACCGAGAGGGCGAGCCCGACCAGGGCGTCCAGCTGCCCGTTCTGTACAGCGGCAAGCCCGACATCCTGATTGGGAACAGTGACAATCTTTGAATGTGGCAGCTGCGCGCGCAGATAATCGGCAAGGCCCGCATGGTCGTGCACACCAACGCTTTTGCCAGCAAGATCGCCCGATGTAGTTACCATACGCTCGCTATCAAGCGTGACCACCGCTAGCGGCAGCTGCATGACAGGGTTGGTAAACAGCCAGGGGCCGTCTGCAGCTGGCGTACCCTCAAGAAATGGCTCGACATCGGCCTGATGGGCACTGGAGGTATCGTTAAGCACTGAGGCTGCAACCGGTTGCATGGAAATATTCAGATACCTCCCCGCCAGCTGCAATATATTCAGCCCAAGACCATTTAATGCCCCTTCGCTGTCAACAAATTCAATTGGATGCCAGTCATCTTCAATGGCCACCCGCACGCTTGGGTGGTTTGCGATCCAGCTGCGTTCGGTGGGGGTGAGCACCAGAGGACGGGACACATTGCCCCACACCCTGTGGGCGGGATTTCTGATCCAGCGTTCTTCAAGGGCCATCATTTCGGCACGGCTGATGCGACTGAGCCCTTCGTCCAGGAGCTGGGCCAGATCGTCACGGTTGCGCAATACCGCGGGGTGCAGGTTGCGCACAAAAAGCGGCATCGCCTGAGGCATAAAAAAGCTGTTGAGGCCCATTTTGTCTATCACGCCATAGGCGGAGGGGAAGTTACTCGCAAGCCCCACCGCCTCACCGCGTACAACGGACAAAAACAGTTCACTGCCGTTTTTTACAACCAGCAGGCGCACATTGGGAAAGTGCTCGCGCATGTATTCTTCCTGCAGCGAGCCCTCGAGCACGGAAACAACAGAATCGCCCAGCTGGCTTGGATCGATAATTTTTTTGCCTGCAGCCACTGCGAGCAGCACCCCGCCCATGCCGGGCGAAACCGCAGGCCCGAACTTGGCCCAGCGAGCCCGCTCTGGCGTAATATACATGCTGAAATGGATATCGGCCTTGCCAGCGCGCAGAATATCCAGCGATTCCTGCCAGTCGGCCATTACAAATTTAACCGGGCGTCCAACCTTTTCGCCCCACAGCCGCCACATGTCTACCATGAACCCTACGGGTTCTCCCGCTTTTGAGGTAAAAGAGAGCGGCTCGTTGTCTTTCATGCAGACAATTGTAATGGAATTTGCCGAATCGACAGGTAAAACAGCACCAGGGGCGCAAACCCCCTGCCGCACGAAAGCGAGGGTCAGACCAAGCAGACAGCAGGACATGATGCGGAGTAATCTGAGCATGGAAGCCTCGTGCGGTCTTTTATAGAAATGATACCTAATTTATTATAGCAGCAAAGCCATTATTGCAATCATACAACTCCATACAATCAGCACAGACATAATGCCCGATGCGCCCGAGACCTCATCCAAATCGCTCGGGCCCGACATGAACGCCGCGGGTACTTTGACGCGGGCGGGTCTGTGAGGATATGCTGGCTAATGGCTACGGATAATAACCAGTTTTGCCACTGCTCCACGCGGGGCGCATACACTGCATGGTGAGGTTTATATGTACATCGTTACCGGAGGCGCGGGCTTTATTGGAAGCGCCATGCTCTGGCGCCTGAACCGTGCGGGTATTACTGACATCATGGTTGTCGACAACCTTGGCTCTTCAGAAAAATGGAAGAACCTCGTCAACCGGCGCTATACACGTTATGTGCACCGCGACCAGTTCATGAACATGCTGCGCGCAAACGCACTGGGCGGTCCGGTCGAGGCAGTACTGCACTTCGGGGCATGCTCTGCCACCACGCAAACAGACGCAGATTTTCTGATGGCGAACAACACGGCATTTACCGTTGAGCTGTGCCGCTTTGCCCTCGAACACGAGGCCCGGTTTATCAATGCCAGTTCTGCCTCCACCTACGGCAATGGCTCGCAGGGATTTTCAGACAGCCCCGAAAAAACACATCTGCTCAAGCCGCTGAACATGTACGGCTATTCCAAGCACCTGTTTGACCTGTGGATTCTGGACAACAAGTTGCAAAACAGCGTGGCCAGCCTCAAGTTTTTTAATGTCTACGGGCCGAATGAATACCACAAGGGTGATATGCGTAGCGTTGTCTGCAAGGCTTATGAAGAAATTACTGCCACAGGAAAGCTGCGACTATTCAAGTCTTGCAGCCCCGATTTTGCTGATGGCGAGCAGATGCGTGATTTTGTCTATGTAAAAGACTGCGTGGAACTTATTTTCTGGATGCTTGAGAACCCGCACATCAACGGTATCCTTAATGTGGGCACAGGCAAGGCGCAAACCTGGAACAACCTGGCACGCGCACTTTTTACAGCCATGGGCAAAACGCCGCACATCGACTACGTGGACATGCCGGAAAAATTAAAGGGAAAATACCAGAATTTCACTCAGGCTGATATGAGCTGGATGCAGGAAAAGCATTGTCCCTGGGCCTTCACCACCCTGGAGCAGGGAATTGCCGACTATGTGAACAATTATCTGAGTCAGGAAGATCCTCACTTAGAGATGCTCGCCTGAGAGAAGCAAGACAAGACGGCTGGCTGCGGCAGGAATAAACCGCGTGGAATGAGAGCTGGCGGGCATGGTTTTGCCCACCAGCAAAAATATTATCGTGCCCTGTTGAGCCCTATGGCCTCGGCCCACGAAGGCGCGGTGCTGTCCTTGGCCGAAAGAAGGGGCTCGGCAAGGGGCCAGTCAATGCCAATGGTGGGGTCATTCCAGCGAATGGCCGCCTCGTCTTCCGGACAATAGTAGTCTGTGCATTTGTAGTGAAAATGGGCAACATCACTTGTTACAACAAAACCATGCGCCAGCCCGGGTGCAATCCACATCTGCCACTGGTTTTGTTGCGAAAGCTCAACCCCAAACCACTTTCCAAACGTGGGGGATCCGGGGCGGATATCTACGGCGACATCAAAAACACTGCCTAACGAAACATATACCAGTTTGCCCTGCGGGCGAGTTTTTTGGTAATGCAAACCGCGCAGAGTCCCCTTGGCAGACATGGAGTGGTTGTCCTGCACAAAGGGCAGCTGTATGCCCGCAGCCTCGTAGCGTTGCTGCTGCCAGGTTTCAACAAAATACCCACGGGTGTCTCCCCAAAGCTTGGGTTTGATCAACAGAACATCTTCGATGGATGTTTGAACTATTTCCACTGTCCCAGCCCCGCATCCACAAGTTCAATAAGATACTGTCCATAGCCTGTCTTGGCCATGGGTTTTGCCAGTGCGCGCACGTCTTCCGCCGTAATGTAGCCGTTTCGCCAGGCAATTTCTTCCAGGCAGGCCACCTTGAGGCCCTGACGTTTTTCCACAGCCTGCACGAATGCCCCGGCATCCATGAGAGAATCGTGTGTGCCGGTATCAAGCCAGGCAATGCCGCGTCCCATGAGCTCCACATGCAGATCGCCCTGTTTGAGGTAGGCGTTGTTGACGTCTGTAATTTCCAGCTCTCCCCGAGCAGAAGGGCGCACGGCTCGGGCGATGTCAAGCACCTTGCTGTCGTAAAAATACAGGCCGGTGACTGCAAAATTTGATTTGGGCTGGGCGGGCTTTTCTTCAATACTCACCACGCGCCGCGCTTCGTCAAACTCCACAACGCCATAGCGTTCAGGGTCGCGCACATGGTAGCCAAAAATGGTGGCCCCGCTCGCTCTTTCCATGGCTTCATGTGTAAGTTCGGGCAGACCGTGACCAAAAAACACGTTATCGCCCAGCACAAGGCAGGTGTTGTGCCCCGCAATATGATGCTCTGCCAGCAAAAAAGCCTGGGCCAACCCCTCGGGACGGGGCTGCTCCACATAGCTGAACTGGCAACCAAGTTGGGCACCGTCATGCAGCAGGGCCTTGTAAAGCGGCAGGTGCTCGGGTGTGGAAATAAGGCAGATATCGCGAATACCCGCCATCATTAGGATGGACAACGGGTAATAGATCATGGGTTTGTCGTAGATGGGCATGAGCTGTTTGCTCACGCTCAGGGTCAGGGGATACAGACGTGAACCCGATCCACCCGCCAGAATTATGCCCTTCCAGCCGCTCATGCCGCCCCCCTTTTCAGTTGCCCCCACCAGGGCCGCGCTGTGCGTAGTTGACCGCAATCCATTCCCTGTATGCACCGCTACGCACATTTTCTGTCCAGGCAGTATTTTCAAGATACCAGCGTACGGTATCCTGCAAGCCAGACTCAAAATTGTGGGCGGGCTTCCAGCCAAGCTCGGTCTCAATGCGGGTGCTGTCTATGGCATAGCGAAAATCGTGCCCCGGCCTGTCTGCCACAAAGGAGACAAGACCGGCATAGGGGCCAGCCACAGAGGGGGCCAGATTGTCGAGTATACCGCAAACAGCCTGCACAACCTCAAGGTTTGTTTTTTCCGCATGACCGCCAATGTTGTAGCAGCGGCCAACATTGCCAGCCTCAAGCACGCGGGCAATGGCTGCGCAGTGGTCTTCCACATGCAGCCAGTCGCGTATATTGGCCCCCTTGCCATACACTGGCAGGGGCTTGCGATCGAGGGCATTGCAGATCATCAGCGGAATGAGCTTTTCGGGAAACTGACGCGGCCCGTAATTGTTGGAACAGTTGGTCAGCAGCACCGGCAGGCCGTATGTTTCGTGAAAGGCGCGCACCAGATGGTCGCTGGCTGCCTTTGAGGCCGAGTATGGACTGTTGGGGCTGTAAGGGGTTGTCTCTGTAAAGGCTGGGTCGCCGGGCTGCAATGAGCCGTATACTTCATCTGTGGAAACATGCAGAAAGCGAAAGGCCTGCGCCTGTTCTGCGGGCAATGCGCCCCACCACTGGGCTACCACGCGAAGCAGGGTGGCTGTTCCCAGCACATTGGTGCGCACAAACGCTTCGGGGTCCACAATGGAACGATCCACGTGGCTCTCTGCAGCAAAGTTGACGATGGCGTCGGGCTGATGGCTTTGCAGCAGCCAGTTCACCAACTCGGCATTGCCAATATCGCCGCGCACAAAGGTATAGCCGGAATCGCCCTGTAAGGGCGCCAGATTGGCGGGGTTGCCCGCATAGGTCAACCTGTCGAGATTGACCACGCGCACACCCCGCCGCCTGGCTTCAAGCACATAGCAGGAGCCTATAAAACCCGAACCGCCTGTAACCAGATGACAGGGCATGTGCTCTCCCGAATTAAAGCCTCCAGAGATCAAAGCCTGCATCAAGCATTTCCTGCTTGTCCCAGAATCCTTTGATATCCATCAATAAAATCTTGCCGTCCACAAACATGGAGCGGATAACTTCAGGGCTGAGCTGGCGGAAACTTTCGTGCGACACGGCCAGAATGAGCACATCAAGATTGTTGAGTTCACTCATGGGCAACAGCTGCTGCCCATACTCGTGCATGGCTTCAGCCGCATCGGCTTCGGGGTCGTGCACAAGGGCCGTGATGCCGTATTCCTTGAGTTCGGCAATAATATCCACCACGCGGGTATTGCGGATATCCGGCACGTTTTCCTTGAAGGTAAAGCCCAGCAGGCCCACGCGCGCGCCCTTGACGTGTTTGTCGGCATTGATCAGGCGCTTGACGCACACCTCGGCCACATACTTGCCCATGCCGTCGTTGATGCGACGACCTGCAAGGATGACCTCGGGGTGGCAACCGATCTCTTCGGCCTTGTAGGTCAGATAGTAGGGGTCAACGCCAATGCAGTGGCCGCCCACCAGACCGGGCCTGAAGGGCAGGAAGTTCCACTTGCTGCCTGCGGCTTCCAGCACCTCAAGGGTGTCGATGCCCAGACGGTTGAAAATAAGGGCCAGCTCGTTCATCAGGGCGATGTTGATGTCGCGCTGGGTATTTTCGATAACCTTGGCGGCCTCGGCAACCTTGATGCACGATGCCCTGTGGATGCCCGCCGTAACAACTGCGCCATATACCTTGACCAGCAGATCGGCAGTAGCTTCGTCCGAGCCGGAAACGACCTTGCGGATGGTTTCAAGCCTGTGGACCTTGTCGCCGGGGTTGATGCGTTCCGGCGAGTAGCCCACGGTAAACTCGGCGGGGAAATTCATGCCCGATTCTTTCACCAGCAAGGGAATGCACTCGTCTTCTGTCACGCCGGGGTACACAGTAGATTCGTAGCACACCACGCAGCCCTTGGGCATGTGACGTCCCACGGTGCGGCTTGCGCCGATCACGGGCGTGAGGTCGGGGGTGCGGTGGCTGTCCACGGGAGTGGGCACGGCCACAATGATGACCCCGGCCTTGCCCAGCTCGGTGGCGTCGCTGCTAAAGCGCGCAGTGCTGGCGGCAAGGGAGGCATCGTCCACTTCATTGGTGGAATCGTGCCCCTTGTTGAGGGCCTCCACACGCACCGTGTTGATGTCAAACCCGATCACGTCAAAATGGTGGGAAAGCGCCACGGCAAGGGGCAAGCCCACATAGCCCAGGCCAACAACAGCCACGGAAGATTTTTTGTCCCGCAGGTCTTCAAATGAAACCATGTGATTATCCTTCGTATTACAAACTTTCCCTAAGGGAAGTTTTCTACACAAGCAACGAATGATGTGAAGTCAAACCGCCAAATCTTTTGGCGGTCAAGCATCCATCAGCGGTCGAATCCGTCTGATCCAATAATGGCCATGATCTTTTATACGTGCCACAGTGATTAGCCGCAAACCCGAGTGTCCCTTGCCAACTGATCGCAAGCATTGAGTCCATGCAAGTACGGAGCGCAACATTAAATGACAAAATACGCTACGACGTTGACACGTTATCGCAACGGACAACTGTAAAAATTACGCCGATCGAACCCATATTTGATTGTAAGTATTTGAAAATGGGGTATCACCAGAGAACATTTCCGAGTGTACCTTTTTCTGCAACACAAACCCGCATTTTTGCATTATGTCTGATATTGTTGCAACCTGATCATGAAAATCATCGTTTCCTTCAATGAGCACACTTTTCACTTTTTCGTTACTCAAAACATCTTTCATCCCTGAAAGAACAAGATGCTCAATGCCATCAACATCAATCTTTATATAGTCTGGAACAGGAACAACACCGTTGGCTGCCAAGAAATCGCCCGTTGACCCTACCGTGGAGTACGCAAAGGCTGTCTCAAGAGGATTTCCATCAAATCCAAAATCTTTGCCAAATGTTGAACAGGCACTTCCATTGCATATATTGCTCAGTTTAAATGTACTGCACTCGGTAGCATCAGAAAGGGGAACAGGAACAATTACAATTTTGCTTTCAAGGCCGTTTGCAAAAATATTCTTTGCCAGAACTTCCAGATTAAAAACAGACGGTTCATAGGCGTACACGGCAGCTTGACGTGTCTGGGCGGCATAAAGGGAATACAGGCCCACATTGGCGCCGACATCCCACAGGGTAGCACCCTGATCCATTGAGTTAATCCACTCCAGGGTTTCGGGCTCTTTGGTGTGGAAAGTATCAGCTCTAAACCAAAGGAGGGAGTTACTGACACAGAGCTTAAGACTGAAGCGAGGTGCACCGGTGGAGCCGCCGCTGCCAAGATTAACTGTGTGCCACTGATTGTTGCATAGCTCTATAAGACAATCCTGCGTAAAACCACGGCGACTACGACCAATCTTTTTTTCAAGCCACACAAGATGACGGACAATCCCAAGTGAAACAGCCTGCAAAGCTGCATAATACAGATTTCCGGTTGCCTTTATAATAGGGATCTTTAACCATTTTGTTTTCATATCTATCTCCAAAAATCAGCCCAACGTCAGTCAACATTTCTATGTCTAGCAGATTTTTTTGCAATTTGGTATGCGAAACTCAAGTTCACTATCAAACCAGCTTCCATAACTACAAAAACACCCTTACAAAGGCAACATGACAGCAAATATACTATTTGAAGCAAGTTGAAAAGTAGGAAATGCGCGAGTCCGTGATTTTCGGCCAGACGGATTTCTCAAAATAAATTAGACCTCAGTTCTCCATCAGCATGGGCAGCGCGACCCTATCTATGGATGCCCATGGCAAATCGTTTAAAGAAGGGCTTTTTTGCGCTCACCCCAAAAATTCAAACAGCATTTTATGTTATTGAAAATTTTGCATAGCTGGCTTAAAAGGGTGGCAGATGGCATTTTCATTACTATTGCCAATCCGAAAATCAGCTGACACTGGCATTCGCCTCCCCCTTCCAGATAAGGGCTACCCAATCACCCTGCTGCTTGTGCGGATACCCTCAAGCACGCTACCACACTTCATGCTTCAATACAAACTCACCCACATTGCCAAGCAGTTTTACACCATTGCCAGCACTGCTAGCCGCAGACAGTTCATATGGCTTTGCTTTCTTAATATAATCATTGGTTTGTTTGAAATATGCGTTGCAGGCGGCATTTCATTGCTGGGTGTCGCAATGTCCTCACCAGAGGCCCTGACACGCTTCCCCCTGCTGCCAGTCATTGCCGCCTCCATCCCTTTTCCTGATCAGGTTCCCAACGCTTTGCGCATGCTTGCAGTTGTTATGACATGCATCGTCATTGCAACAGCCGCCAAAAATGCACTGTTAGCCTACCTGACGTGGCTACAAAACTATTTTGCCCAAAGCATGGCCTGGGCCATGGGTGAAAAGCTGTTTCAAAGCTTTCTTACTGCTCCATATTTATGGCATACGCGCCAAAATTCGGCAGAACTTCTGACGACGTTAAACTGGAAATCACACATTTCAATTTTTTCAGTTGCCCTACTTACGTTACTGACGCAAACGATTATTGCAATTTTCCTTTTCTCCAGCGTTCTCTTTGCCAACCCGGTGATGTCTGCATTTCTTTTTTGCACCATCGCCTTTTTTGCAATAGCCATTCACAAGTATGCACAAAAGCAACTCTACGGATTATCCACTGCCATACGCGAGTATGATATCCAAAATGCAAAAATTTGTATGGAAGGGCTGCATGGCATTCGAGAAATCATTATATATGACAAACTTGCTGCCTTTATGGATGCTTACTCGCAGTTTATTGATTCATACAGAAGAATTGCCAGCAAACAGTCGCTGTTTCCTGGTCTGCCGCAGTGGTGCCTTGAAAGTGCGGGGATGGCTCTGCTGCTTGTGGTATTGTTGTTTCTCATAGGCCTTGGCAACAGCGTGGCAGAAACCACTGGGCTCATTACCCTTTTGGCTGCGGTTTCGTGGAGACTGCTTCCCGCTGCCAACAAGGCTCTTGGCGCAATCATGAACATGCGCACTTCGCAGCCAATAGTGGAACGGTTCCTGACCCTGCTTGATACCCCGCAAAGTATTCCTGCCATCAGCGAGCGGGAACTCTTGCCTTTTGGCAATAATATTTTGCTACAAGATGTAACGTTTTCCTATCCAAACGCCGACAAACCTGCGCTTGATCACATCACGTTTTTGATCCCCAAGGGCAAGATGATCGGTCTTATTGGGCCCTCCGGCTCTGGTAAAAGCACACTGTCATCGATCATAAACGGTCTTGTGGTACCTGAAAGCGGCCAACTGCTGGTGGATGGCAAGCCCTGGGACCCCAAAAACAGCAGGCTTAAAATTGGTTATGTACCACAAAACCTGTATCTGCTAGATGCCAGCCTTGCAGAAAACATAGCATTCAGCCGGTGGGGCGAACCCATTGATGAGGCGCGGGTTCTCAAGTGCTGCAAGATGGCCGCCATTGATTTTCTAGAAGATCTTCCCACAGGTATCCATACAATTATTGGTGAACGCGGAGTACGGCTTTCTGGTGGGCAGGTGCAGCGAGTGGGTATAGCCCGTGCTCTTTACGACAACCCGGATATCCTGTTTTTTGATGAGGCCACCTCTGCCCTCGATGAGGGCGCAGAACGGGAAATACAGGCAACGGTAACATCCCTGAAATCGTCAATAACACTGCTCGTGATTGCACATCGCCTGCACACCGTTGCGGAATGCGACATCGTCTACTGGGTCGAAAAGGGCCGTATTGTACGCCAAGGAAGCCCCGCAGAAGTACTGCCCGAATATGAGGCAGCGCTTGCACAGACACCGGGGCAAACGGTATAATCTGCTATCAGCCAAGGCAATCTGCCAGTTATCTGGGCCTGCATTACCGACCTAGCCTCAATGAAGCTTCCTGAAGTTGGGATATAACTGAAACAATTGTCTCCGCGACGCAGCATACCGGAAGTGGCGCACCTTTTAACAAAGGTATGTTGGTGCCCACCAATTCGCAATCATCCCCCCCAAATACACTGCCATGTCAAACACCTATATTGCCCTTTCTGGCCTTGCCCCACACTGGGGAACCCATCGCAATACACTTCCACTGACAGACGGTTGCTGCATACGCGGCGGCGAGGAACACTGGCGTAACTTTGGCGACCCGGTAGACATGGTCCGTTTTCATGGTGAAGGTGAAGTAGTCGCCGCACAAAACTTATGCAACCAGCTTGCATTATCTTACATATCCATACTGTCAGATGCGCTCGAAGCACGACTTGACCTGAGGTACGGCCAACGCTTTTACCAACGGCTTGTTGCACCCTGGCTTGTCTGGTTTATTCAGGCCGCCTACGACAGATACATGTCCATAAGCAGAGCCGCTTCGATTCCGGGGGTTTGTTTTCTTACCGGCGAGGGCATCCCGCATCCTCGTCCCAGTGCTCTTGACCACCACTGCGAGACAGCAGGCAGTGACTGTTTCAATCTTCTTTTTTATTCTGACATTGTACGTGCGCTAAAACTCCCGGAAAAATCTCTGCCGGTTCTCGACCCATTTCCTGAAGGCAAATACTGCTTTGGCGATTCTGCTTCAAATATTTTTATCAAAACAGCGTTAAGAACAAGCCTTCTTGCTTTTGAAAAACTGTTTTCCCGCTCTACACATCTTTGCTATGATGCCTATGGGCTGGCCCCACTTCGTGACTTGCGTCACTATAAGCGAGGGCTGTTGCCCATGGCCCACAGCATCGAACTCAACCTTGAGTTGGACACCCGGTTCCGGTCTACTCCACTACCGAACTCATGCCCTGATGATTTTTCCCACGTTCTGAGCGCGCTGATCCCTCGCTATCTCCCTGTGGGATTGTGTGAAGCCATTCCGCATTTTGTTCAGTGGGCAAAAGCGCAAACACTACCAAAGCATGGCGCCATAGCCACCTCTGTTGGCCTGTACAATGACCCCGCCTTGATGGTGCTGGCTGGCGTTCGGCAGCGCCCTCTCGCTATTATAGAGCATGGCGGTAACGGCATGCTGCACCAAAGCGACCCACATCTTTTTGCGCAAATGATTACTGCTGACCGATATTATTCAATGGGACAGACCCAGTTTGCACTCCCATCACCCTATCTTGCATCTAACGGCAAACGCAAAAAACTTTCGCCGCCGCTGCTGGTTACCAACGACGGAGGGCGTTATTTGCCCAGAATAATGCCCACCGTGTGCGAAGGGTCGATGATTCCTTATCACCAGAGACGCAAGGTTTTTCTCTCTTCCATACCGTCTGAAGTTGCGCCGCAGATTCGCCTGTACTACACAGAATACGGGTGGGGAGTACGCCAGAGCACATTACAGGACTTTCCCCACATCCAGTTACAGGAAAGTGGCCAGGTTCCCATGCCGCAAGCGCTTTCTGATACTTGCTTGATAATACTGGACCATTACTCAACCTCCCTGCATCGCGCCATGGCAACTAATACTCCCACGATGATTTTCACGCCGCCAAGTGGATTCTCAGCAGAGGCAGAAGAGGTTATTCGCGTCATGCGCTCTGCCGATATCTGGCACGACACTCCAGAAGATGCTGCCCGTTTTTATTTGTCACTCATTGGGAGCAATGCGAGCAACTGGACTGAGGTAGAAGCCAATGTAAAGGACTGGTGGTTTGGTAGCGAAGTGCAGCAGGCACGCAAGGCTTTTTGCGATAAGTTTGCCCACACATCCCAGAGCTGGAGCAGGGAATGGCTTGTTGCCCTGGATGACCTTGCCGAAGAATGGGAAAGTCTTCGTAATTAAAATTTGTGGTTTCAGCATGAAATAGTTGGGATGTGCCCTAGTGAGCACCTGCCCCAGGTGGAGCATCGCAAAGAGTTATAAAAATATTTTGCAGCACAATCGCTGCACTCGAAAAAGCAGCTCTTTCTGTTGCCTCTATCTCTTTTTTGTTCCCGCCGCCTTTTCCCAGAGGGCATCAGCCTGCTCGCAAAGCATTCACGTTGGCGCACGTTATGTCCATGATTTACCGGACAGATGTTCTTGTGTGACGCGCCAGCCTCCCTGGCGAGGAGTATTAGCAGCGCACCGCCCGCTTTTACCAAGCGACTGATCATACCTGCGAGCAAGCCAGAAACAGTGAATACAATCCGTTCATCAGCTTGTGGCAATGCTGGCATACCTAGGCAAGATCAGCTCTCGACCCCTTCAGACTAATCGGCTATACGGGCGGCAGAGCCTAAACCAAAGGCGCCGGCAAAAATTTTATCCAGATACAGAGGAATGGGAACAGTCACAGCCTCCTGCGCTGATGATGACAGCACGCATAAAGTTTCTGCAACTTATGGGACAGAGCTTCTCAATTTTCGCATAAAAAACGGTGAAGATAGCATCGGCAATCCCTCTGAACTGTAACCTACGCTGAACTCTAAACAATACCATAACATAAAAAAAGTTTAACGTCCCTCACTGTGCAAAAGTACAAAGTATACCAGACCGTAAAATGAGGAAAATATGAAGAATAAGAGAATATTAATTACTGGCATTTCAGGTTTAATCGGAAGAGAAACTATAAATTTTCTAAAAGATAACGACTTTGAAATAGTTGCAATTTCCAACAATGCTCCTATTGCGGATAAAACAATTGAGCACATCAAGTGCAGCATTTTTGACACGCAATCTCTTCAATCTTTTATAGCATCGACAAAACCAACACACCTTTTACACCTGGCATGGAAATCAACTGGCAATTTTAATTCCAATGAAAATTACGACTTTATTTCATCTTCAATCAGTATGCTCAGGGCATTCGCCGAAAGTGGCGGGGGGAAAGTTGTAATCGCGGGAACCTATGTTGAATATGGATATAATAACAGCCTGTTAAGTGAATTTTCAAGCACAACATCGCCCTTGTACACATACGGACAATGCAAACAACACCTGCACGCCATTGCAGAGTCATTCTGCAAAAGCAATGACATTTCATTAAATTGGGGACGAGTGTTTTCAGTATACGGGCACGAGACAGACCCTCGACGCCTGACTGCATATGTGGTGAGCAACCTAAAGAATGACAAAGAAGTCATTATTAAAAGCGGATCATTAATACGTGACTATATTTATAGCAAAGATGCAGCAGAGGCATTTGTGTGCCTCCTTAAAAGCCCCATAAGTGGGCCAGTAAATATCTGTACGAGTGTTGCAACATCAATTCGTGATTATGTTTTAACAATTGGGAAATTATTGAACAAGGAACACCTTGTGCACTTTGTAGACGAAAAAAGTGATCAACCTGAACGGGTTGTCGGCGACAATACCAGGTTAATAAAAGAATTTGGATTCACTCCACAGTATACACTTACAGAAGGCCTCAAAGAGGCACTGATAAAATACTAGCAAACTGGCGCAACAGATTCCTGTATCAGCAAAAAACTTCCCCAAAAACCAGGATCAAGGCGGGGAGGCAATCCATCCCGGAGCAAGGCGTATTTATAAGCTGATGCCAGCCGGTTACGACAGCGGATGAAGAGAGCGTCGCCTGAAAATTCCTGCTGCGACAAGTGTCCTGATGGCACTATTCTGAGGAGTACATTCTCAAAAAAGCGCTGGTGAAAATCAGAAACGTACAAAGTTGCATGTGCAGCAGTGCAAGATAAAAACTGTCTTACATCCAACCTACACAATACAATAAACAATCAAATCCTGTTAATATTTTTTCAAGCAGAGAAACACAGTCGGGTTGCACATAGCATGATAAAATCCACAATTGGTCAATCGAACATCACGGGCCTCGACCAGAATCTCCCAGAATTACATGTCTACCAGAATGTAATGTCCAAGGAACATTCCGGAACTGGCCTTTTGTGGAACCAGTGGGACTGCAACTGCGCCAGCATTCTCGACCTCCAGACCCGTTACTTCGAGCAGATACGCGAAGAATTTCTCGAATTTATCTGCGCCCTGGGCAAGAGCGACATCCGGGGGAAAAAGCTTAAAGACCATTTTCGGCTTAAAGACGGATTTTCTACATGGTGGATATCCAGCCTGTTTGAACGGCACCCGAGCTGTTACGGCCAAAACCTGTTTGAGATATTCAAACTCCGCGCGCTTGAGATACATCTGACAAAAAATCCATGTGCGGCCCTGCACCTGCACGGCAACAATGCCCCTCTGGCTGAAGCCTTGGGGCAACTCTGCCTGGCGCTGGGCATTCCGTTTCACAGGCACGCAGCCGGCCCCAAGCCATCCCGTTCATTCAGGCAGCGCCTGAAAAAGGCCCTGCAATCCTGTTCCCCCACAAACACCATTTTTTATGCCTTCAAAGCCCTGCACTGGTGGTTCGCCACGCGCAGGCGCTTTCCCGCCAAGCCCTCAGTTACGCCGGGTAAAGGTTTGCTACTGGGCACATGGTTTCCCAATGTTGACAAGCAGGCCGCTGCCAAGGGGCACTTTCGCTCACGCTACTGGGAGGCAGCGCACGACGCATTGCCCAAGAACCTTCCTGTTCACTGGCTCTTTGTTCATGTTGATCCCAAAGAAAAAATTCAGGCCAATGTGCAACTGCGCGACAGCCTTATGCCAGAACACGGCAAAGGCGATATGACCTTTTGGGAAGAATGCGTGACACCAAGCGTGGCACTGGAGGCATTTAGCCAGTGGCTCTCTGTGGCTGCCAGGGCACGCAAGCTGAAAGCTGAAGTAGGCAAGGCCTTTATGTGGCCCAATTCCCACCTGAATGTTTACCCCCATCTGCGCGATGCGTGGCACGACTCCACTCAAGGTGGTTTTTTGCTGGATCAACTGCTATGTCGCAAAGGCATACAGGCGTATTGCCGCGCTATTGGACCACAGAACGCCTGCATTACATCCTCTGAGCTGCAGTCGTGGGAAAGACTGCTCTTTGAAGAACAACACCGGCAAGGCTGCCCCCATGTGCTGGCAGTACAGCACTCGATTGTCCGCGACGCAGACTTCAGATTTTTTGTTGCCCCCCAACAATGGACTGACAGCGAATTTACGCGCCTGATGCCCCACACCTTTTATGCCAACGGCAAGGCGGGGCTGATGGCGATGCGCCACGGCGGTTTTGCCGCCGACAGGCTGGATATGGTGGAAGCTGTGCGCTTCATGTATTTGGCAGAGGCAAAACCGCTTCCAGAAGTGGAGCCGCAACGGCTGCTTGTTGCCACATCCTATTTCGCCAAAGAAACAGAAGAGATGCTGAAACTGCTGGCAGAAGCCGCCAACAGCAGTAGCGCCCCGTTGCTGAACAATATTGTCATAAAGCCGCATCCATTCCTGCCCGTTGACCATCTGGTTGAAAAATATTTTTCCTCAAAGCCAGTTATTGCCGATGGCCCCATAGAAAACCACCTTACCCCTGGAACCGTCGTATTTGCAGAATCGGGCACCTCTGTGGCGTTGCTGGTGTTGTGCAGGCAGCTTCCCCTGCTGTTGTATATTGCGGCAGACACATTTGACCTTGGCATCATTCAGGCCGATACTCCGGTTGCCCGCATACGCACGGTGCAGGACCTGATTTCGGCCCTGCCACCCAAACCGCTTGGCTGCACTATTGACGACTACTTCTGCCTGGACACTTCGCTGCCGCGCTGGCACGAACTCTTCAACAAAATTTTTCAGAACGGTAACCATCAATGAACAAATCTAGTCAACAGCCGCTGTCAGGAGAGCATCCCTTTTTTTCTGTTATAATTCCGTCCTATAATTGCGCCCAATTTTTGCGCGAAGCGCTTCAAAGCCTGAACAACCAGACATTCCAGAATTTTGACGTGCATATTTCAGACAGCCACTCCACAGATGGCACTGACTGCGTCCCCCAGGAATTCCCCAATCTGCGCTGCACGGTTCACACCAATGACCGCTTTGGCAATATAGCCGCGTCACGCAACCTTGCCGCATCACACGCCACTGCTCCCTGGCTGGCTTTTTTGGATGCGGACGATTTCTGGACTCCAGACAAGCTCGCCCGCATCAAAGAGTCAATTGTCGCAAATCCTGAGGCCGTAATATTTTGCCATGCAGAGCATATTTTTCAGGATGGAAAGATCATAAGTGATCAATACTACTCACCACGAGGCGACCATCTTCCCTCAACCCTCATATTCGGGGGCAACGCGTTCAGCACGGCTGCCACGGTACTTCGCCGCGATATTTTTGAAAAAGTGGGCGGATTTGACGACAGAGAGGACATAATCACGGCTGAAGATTACAATTTGTGGATATGCGTCAGCCCTTATGGTGAAGCCGTCTTCCTCAAAGACATTCTTGGCTATTACCGGCTGCACGGCAGTAATTCCTCCGCAAAACTCAAGCGCCACCTGGATGCCACCGAAGCTGTGCTGCTTAAGCATCTGGCTCCGTATCGCGCCAGATATGCATGGGCCGTAAACAGGCGGATGTTCAGATTCACTGGCCGCTGTGCGATTGATATCCTGCGCCACAAGCACTGGATACCTGGCGCGCAATATGCCTTGAAGGCGGCAGGATACGCCCTGTGCATGGCTGTCAGCTGGCGTCCTGGCGTTCAGGCCTTTCCACACAGCCCTGAGTAACGCATGAGATTAACCCGCAAGCCTCCCACTCGTTATTGGCCCCTGCTGTGCAAACACAACCGGGGCAGCACCAGCCCCGACCAGCACTGGCTGTGGTGCGCTTCGGGGCGCGGAGGCATTGAACTTGCGTGCTCAGCCGCGAACCTGCGCGAGGGACAAACAGTACTGTTGCCTGAGTATATTTGCGATGTAGTGCTGCACCCCCTGCAGCGGCTCAAACTGAAAGCCGCATGGTATTCTCTGAATACGGATCTTACTCCGAATTGGCAAAGTCTTGAGGCGCAGTTGCCCGGCGTGCGGGCTGCACTGCTCATGCACCCGTTTGGCCAGCCGCAGGATGCTCCACGTTTTACAGCCTGCTGCAAAAAGGCGGGAGTGTTGTTTATTGAAGACAATGCCCACGGTTACGGCGCAACCTTAAACGGGCAATTGCTTGGAACATTTGGCGATATGGGCGTTACATCACCCTGGAAGCAGTATGCTGTTCCCCATGGGGCTGCACTGTGGCTTCAGGATCCGCAAACTGCAGACAAAGCCAAAAGCCAGTGCGCACACTGGCCTGTGGCCCCGGTTTCCATAGCAAAGTCATGGTGCAGATCACGCCTGCGTGATGTTCTTACGCTTGTTCCCACGCTGCGGCGGGCCATCATACCACCGCCTGATGCAGACATGGACGAACCCGAGCAACCGCAGCCCCCCTGCCTGGCTCACCCTGCGGTACTGGCTGTTCTTGCTGGTGTTCAGCCAGCGCGAGATGCCGCCCGGCGCCGTGCCATTTACGCAGAATGGCAAACCTTCACTGAGGGCAAGGAGCTTACCCCGGTTTTTTCATCACTGCATCCAGAGGCAGCCCCATTGTGCTTTGCGGCCTATACGGCCGATATAACCACCCGCCAGCGCTGGCTTCGCTGGGGTTGGCAGCACGACATTGCCGTGCACACCTGGCCCACCCTGCCAGAAGAGTTACGCAACCGGCCTCAGGCTGCCGACCGCTGGCAACGCCTGCTTTGCTTCCCCATCCACCAGGAAATGGACCCCAGCCTTTTACGCGCGATGTTGGACAGCCTGCCACCTCCATGTTAGAAGCCACGCATGCGCATCACCATTGAAAAATCTATTTCTCAACTGGATTCTGTCTGGCAACAATGGGAAACTGAAGGCAGTCTGCACGCTTTCCAAACACGGGCTTTTGTACAGACATGGATTGAAACCGCAGCAGCGGCGCAGCATCGCCTGCCCCGCCTGGCCCTGGTTGAGCTTGATAACGCTCCGGCCATGCTGTTCCCTCTGGTGCTTCGCCCCAGATTTGGCATGCAGGTTCTGGAATTTTGCGGCGGTCTGCTGTGTGATTATGAGGCTCCGGTTCTGGCCCCGGACTGTCCAGATCTGGACGCCCGAACCTTCCAGAATATCTGGAGCAGCATTGTTCGCCAAAGCGGAGCTCAGGCTGCGCATCTTCGCCAGATCAGCACGGTTATTCCCAATGCTGATGGAACAGAACGTTCCAACCCTCTCACCCTGCTGAAAGCCTGGAACGCTGGCTCCTCAAGTGCCTCGCATAGCGGCGGGGTGGACGGTGCAACGCATCTTGGGCGCATTCACAAGAAAAAACTGGCACAGGATTCCCGCCGCCAGCTCAAGCGGCTTGCTGAGCTGGGTGAAGTACGCTTTGCCACAGCAGCCCTGCCTGAAGAGGCCATTCGCTTCACAAAGGCCATGATTGTGCAGAAACGGCGGCGTTACGCAGAAACCGGCGTATTCGATATTTTTTCAATGCCGGGGCACAACGAATTTTATCTGCGCATGTCGCAGCAGTGGTGCGGGCCGCAGGACAGCCCACGCGTGCATGTTTCGGCCATGATGCTCGACGATACGATTCTGGCCACCCATTGGGGCCTGCAATGGCGCCACAGCTTCAATTATCTTATGCCAGCCCACGAAGGTGGGGCTTTGCAAAAGTATTCGTGTGGACGACTTCTACTCGAATGGCTCATATCGCAGGTGCTTGATAACGGTTGCACCTGTTTTGACTTTACCGTGGGCGCCGAAGGTTACAAGGCAGACTGGTGCAATATGGAGCTGCCCCTCTACGGGCACGTTCAGACAACAGGGGCACGCGGTCTTGCCTATGCGGCAATGCTGCGGCTGAAGCAGGCCATGGCGCGAACCTGAGGGTCAGCGCTCACCCAGCAAAACAAACATTGCCTGCAGTCGCCTGACATGTGCAGCCAGAAAGTGAACAAGTATGTGCAAAAACGCCGTTTTCATTGTGCTGTTGGCTATTTTTTTGCTCTTTTACTTTCTTGCATCTCATGCCCCGATGTTTGCGGACGATTATTCCTTTTTCTTCGACAACCACACCAATCTGCTGCAAACAATCTGGGAAAAGTACTTCACCTGGGGCGGGCGTCTGCTTGGGCATGCATGGATGATATCCGTGCAACACATAAGCCCCCAGCTTTTTGGCTTTATCGCAGCGGGTGCGGTATGCCTGCTTCTCACTGGTATACACCTGCTGACATACGGGCGCGAGTGGAAAGCGAACACAACCCTGTGGCAATGCCTGTTTCCTTTTGCCATTTTCTGGTTCTGCCTGCCTGAAGCATGGGAAGTTCTGCTCTGGCGAACAGGAACCATCTACCTGCTAGCCGCTTCGTGTGCCTGCTTTTTCCTTGTGCCATACCGCTTCTACATGGACTCTGGCAGGTGGTTGCCGCAGTGGCTGGCCTTGCCCTTTGTACTGTTTGCGTTCTCAATCCCTTTCTGGGTTGAAGTCGTCATTCTGCCCACGCTCTTTTTGGGGGCGTTTATGCTCTACCGCAGGCGCAGCCGCAACGTAACACCTGCATGGGCCATGGCGGCTCTGGCAGCTCTGGCGCTGGGCACGGTATTCAGCATTGGTGCTCCGGGCAACTTTGCAAGGGCGAATTCTGCCAACGCTTTTCAGCTGGCAACATTTATCTCTAATGCAATTACCCTAACCTATAAATATTTTTACACCATTTTCCCTTCCCTACTGGTTTCCGGCTTCTTCTTCGTGATATTCTGGAAAAAGCCCAACCCGGCGCAGGCCTTTCCCACAGCACTCGTTCTGGCTTTTCTTGCTTCCTCTGTTTTTTCAGCTGTCATAATTTTTGGCGGTGGCTCCGCGTCATACCGGGCTCTGAGCATGGCCTTTGTGCTGGCGCTTGTTGCGGCCAATATCTCCTTTGGTGCGGCCCTCGCCCGCTGGTCGGCACTCAAGGCGCTACCCGCCCTGTGCATACCGCTGCTCCTGTTTGCCACCCTTCAGACCTGCAGTGATTACCAGCACCTGTTGACCGCTCAGGACGCGCGCACGGCTCATGTAAAAGCGGCTTTGCAACGAAACGAGGACACCGTCTACGTTCAGGAATACCCGGCGGTACGGCAAAAAAACTATTTCTTCCTTGATACACTGCGGGGCAATCCCGTACCGTGGCCAGTGCAATTTTCAAAGTGGTTCGGGCTCAAAAATGCCTATCTGCTTATGGATGCGGCCCCCGCCACACTCAAGGATGCGGCCAGTCAGGCCTGGGCAGGTAACGTGACAATCGGCCAGGGCCTTGCTCTTCAGGGAGTCTACGTTACACCGCGCGACAACGGCAAAGTGGTTTCGGCAATCTTTCAGGGCGCAACAAGCACAATTGAAGAAATTTTTTTCCTTACTGTGGCGCAAGACAGCTCCCTGATACCGTCCATTGCCAAACACCTGCTGCCCGCCCAGCAATATCCCGCCAGACTGACCACTACTGTTGAAAAAATAGCCTCTGAGCTTTTTGACAGAACACGCATTGAAATCGGCCCAAACACCACTATGGACCAAGGCAACAATACTGCCCTGTTTTATGCCAAGCTGCACCCGCGAGGTGGAACAACCGGCAACATTGCTCTGGTAATTCGCATTAAGGCTCATGGCGAGGCATTCTATATCCGGTGTTTTTAGTACATTTGATACCGCTTGCGGTACAAATAAATCCGAGATATTATAATTAATACAGTTTGATTTTTCCGGGAGCGGGGAGAGCCGGCCCCAGGCGGGGTCAGTATATAGCAAACATATACTGATGCATGTTTCTATGAAGCTGAAGGTTGACACCACACTGCTTTAGACAAAATACACATTCCCTTTTTCCAATTAACAGGTAAAGTCTCACCAACAAAGACTGTGCTGCACACTATCAACGATGCATAACAAAAAAATTATTTTCCTTGATCAATATGGCTCTCTGGGTGGAGGGCAACAGGTGCTGCTGGAACTGGTACTGGCTGCACAATCTTTGCCTTGCGACATAACGGTACTCATCCCCCGTGGTAGCTGCGCCGACAGGCTTGCCTCCATGGGTGTGCAGGTGGAGCACATTCATGAATGCCAGCTCACCAGTGGTGAAAAAACGTTTAGCGACATATTGCAACTCATCGGCAGTGGCTTGCGTGTTTTTTTTCAGAAACGAAAACTGCTGAGAAATGCCGATGTAATTTATGTAAATGGCAACAGATTGATGCCAGTCGCCTTATTTTGCATGTTTTTCTTCGCAAAAAGGGCTGTCTTCCATATCCATCTCAACCACGGAAATCTTGAAAAATCCGTTTTTTCCTACATCATCAAGCTCCGTAATACGGTGGCAATAATCGCGCCGTCAGCCTTTATACGCACCCAGCTGTGCCAGTTCTCATCAAAATTCAACACCCCCAAATTGCGGCTTGTTGAAAATGGACTGGATTCACGCTTCAGCCAGATACCCTTTTGTGATCGATTTTTGGAAAAACCCATCCGCCACATTGGCATTGTCGGTCGCATTTCGCCAGAAAAAGGGCAGGATGTACTGCCGCATCTGGCGTTGCAGTTCCCAGAGTTGACCTTTCATGTTCTCGGAGATTCTGCCTTTTCCGACAGGCAATATGAAGAGCGGCTGAAGGCTGCCGCCCCTGACAACATAGTATTTCATGGATGGGTGGAGAACCTGCCAGCCAAGGTTGATGAAATCGGCTTGCAGATATGCCTTGCGCCTTCAAGATGCCCAGAGTCCAGTCCGGGGCGCAGCTTTGAAGCCGCTCCCCTTGTACCGCTGCAAATGCTTGCCTTGGGCTGCATGGTGGCGGTGCGCTCGCTTGGAAGCCTGGAATACCTTGCTAGGGAACTTTCCCTCCCTACTTTTGAAGAGGATCAGGACATTCCCGCCTGCCTGCAAACAATATTGCAAATGCCCGCACATCAGCTGAGTCAAAAGTGCCAACAAGGGTATACAACCGTAATGGCCCAATACAGTCATGACGCTTTTCAGCAACGCCTTCGTAGCCTGCTCGCCGATGTTTGCGGCGTACAAACCACAACACGGTGATCTGCTGATGCTTCCTCTGCCAATCAAACGCCTACTTGTGGAGACCGCACGGGGCGTGGGCCGATTGCCTGGCATTGCCCGCCTGAGTTCCCCGCTGCGCGGCAACCCTGTAATCGTGGGCTATCACCGGGTCCTGCCCCGGGATCAATGGCAAGAATACCCCTGCATTCATGCAGATCTGGCAGTCACACCGGCTCTGTTTTCCGAGCATATGGCCTACTGGGCTGCCAATGCCACCCCTATATCCATGGATGACGTTGCTCAGGGCAATCTGCCCAGACAGGCAGTTGCTGTGGGCTTTGATGATTTTTATGCCGATGTGGCTCTGCACGCTCTCCCCATACTGGAAAAATACAATATCCCCGCTGTTCTGTACTTATGCACAGATTTTGTGGAGGGCACCCCTTTTTTGTGGTGGTATGGCATTGATGCAGCAGTAAACAGTGGCGAGAAGCATCTGGATCTACATTTTGCAGGTGAGCACTTCACGGGGCCATTGCGTACACCTTCGCAACGCCTGTCCATGTTTCGCCGCCTCAATGCATTCTGCTTCAAGCAAAGTGAAGAGCAACAAAGGCTGTTCATCGAATGCCTTGGTACAACCCGGCACTGCTATCAGCGCGAAGCCCTGCCCACATGGGAGATGGTTGGCAAACTTGCAGCTCATCCGCTTGTCACCATTGGCGCACATACGCTGAATCACGGCGCGCTTGGAACACTCTCAGAGCATGAATGCCAGCGCCAGATGCAGCAATCACGCTTACTCATTGAAGAAAAGCTGGGCAAACCCGTGCGGCATCTGGCGTATCCCTTTGGGGGGCATAATGCTGCGTGGAACCGGGAATACGCTCTTGCCGCCGAGCTGGGTTTTGCCACAGCCGTAACCACAGAGCGTGGAACAAACAGCAGCTCCACCAGCCAGCACGCCTTGTTCCGTTCTGTTGTGCTGCAGGAACACGGGCTGTCCATGCTGGATTCGTTAAATACAGGATGGGACAACGCACTTCGGAACGCCAGAAAATGCATTTCAGGACGCGCCCATGCCTAAAATTACTATCGTTATTCCCGCGTACAATGCTGCTCCCTGGCTGCCTCACACCTTAAAATCTGTACAGCTGCAGACACACACCGACTTTATCTGCCAGGTTGTGGATGATGGTTCCACAGACAACACGGCTGCAACATTTGACAGCTGCGTTGGCAACGATCCCCGTTTTCGGCTGGCGCAGCAACAGAATGCAGGGGAGTGTCAGGCCCGCAATGCGGGTATTGGGATGGTGGAAACGCCGTTGGTTACCGTGCTGGACAGCGACGATATCTGGCACCCCACCTTCCTTGCACGCATGACCACAGCCCTTGCCAGTGATCGCGTTCGCCTTGCGTGGTGCCGCTTTGCAATGTTTATGGATGGTACCAGCCAGCGCAAGCCGCAGCCTTGGTGCAATGTCCACCAGACTGGCAACATATGGTGGGACATGCTGCTGGACTCAGTTTTTTGCATGGGGGCGTGGGCCGCAAAAACAGCAGATGTGCGCAGTGCGGGCCTGTTTGATCCATCCCTGAAGGTTGGTGGTGACCGCGATTTTGCCTTGCGCCTGCTGGCCCTGTGTTGCGCCAATGATCCCCATGCCGCTGTCGGCATAGACGAGGAACTTCTGTTCTACCGCCAACGAGCGGGCAGTGCCGTGCGCAATAGCGACGAAGCCCTTAAAACGGAATGGAATACCATGTGTCGCCACCTGGAACACCCGCTGGTTCCTGCGCAGATCAGACGCCGCGGCTATTCATTTCTGGCATTCAAGATGGCGGTTATTGCTGCTTTTGGCGGGCGGGATCTAAAGACTGCGTTTCACTGGTACGCCAGGGCTGTACGCCTGTGCCCCACCAATATGAATCTGTATCTGCTGCCCATCCGCAAGCTGGCAATGACCTTTTCCCGCAAGGAAGACCTGCCTTGGCTCCACGAATTTCTGGCAATGCCCCTTCCCGCTAAAGAAGCACATTAAATCCGTGAGCCGCGCGAAACTACTCTCCTAACTCCTGGGGCAGCTTTGCAAAAAAGCGCGATAGGTGTCGCGCAAGCCCTGTTCCAGCGCAATGCGCGGTTTCCAGCCCATACCAAAAAGCTTGCCCGAATCCATGAGTTTGCGCGGGGTTCCGTCTGACCTACTGGTATCGGTGCAGATTTCACCAGCAAATCCCACCACTCGCGCCACCATGCGGGCAATGTCCATAATGGTGTGTTCCACGCCGCTGCCCACGTTCACATGTTCAAAATCTGAATAGTTTTCTAGTAGAAACACGCAGGCTTCGGCCATGTCATCCACATGCAGAAATTCGCGCAGGGCCTTGCCCGTGCCCCAGATGGTCACGGATTCTGCGCCCGATTCCTTTGCCTCATGAAAGCGGCGTATGAAAGCGGGCAGCACGTGGCTGTTCTGCGGATGATAGTTGTCATTGGGCCCATACAGGTTGGTGGGCATGGCGCTGATGGCATCTAGGCCGTACTGCTGGCGGTAGGCCTGACACATTTTTATGCCCGATATTTTGGCAAGGGCGTAGGCCTCGTTGGTTGGCTCCAGCGCCCCGGTGAGCAGGTATTCTTCCTTGATGGGCTGAGGGCACAGCTTGGGATAAATGCATGATGACCCCAAAAACAGCAGTTTTTTGCAGCCATTACGCCAGGCACTGTCGATGACATTGTTCTGGATTTGCAGGTTCTGATAAATGAACTCTGCGGGATAGGTGGCATTGGCATGGATGCCGCCTACCCTGGCGGCGGCAAGAATCACAACGTCAGGACGGTGCCGGGCAAAAAAAGCACGCACCTCGGCCTGGTCGCACAAATCCAGCTCTGCGTGGGTACGCGTGAGCTGCCGTTCGTACCCTGCACCCGTCAGGGCGCGGCACAGGGCACTGCCCGCAAGGCCACGGTGCCCCGCCACAAATACCAGCCAATCCTTGCGCATGCGCTACTCGTTGTGGCTGAATGTTTTAAAGCCCGCCACCTTGCACACGGCATCGCGCATGCTCAGGGCAAGGTCTTCGCGCGCCATTTCGGCAACCATGTCTTCAAAGGGAATTTTTGGCTCCCACCCCAGCATTTCCTTGGCCTTGGCCGGAAGCCCCAGCAGGGTTTCCACCTCTGTAGGTCGAAAATAACGGGGGTCAACGCGCACAACAACGTCGCCGGGTTTGAGGTGGTTTTGCAGCCCACTCCGGTTGCCAGCCACATGCTGCAATCTGCTCACGTCAACGGCTGCCACCGTGCCGGTTTCGTCCACACCTTCGCCCTGCCAGCTCAGGCTCACCCCAAGCTCTGCGGCTGCCGCGTTGACAAAATCGCGCACAGAAAACTGCCGCCCGGTGGCAATAACAAAATCATCCGGCTTTTCCTGTTGCAGCATAAGCCACTGCATTTCCACATAATCTCTGGCATGTCCCCAGTCACGCCTGGCATTCATATTACCAAGGTACAGGCAATCCTGAAGCCCCAGCACCATGCGCGACATGGCGCGTGTAATCTTGCGGGTAACGAATGTTTCACCGCGCATGGGCGATTCGTGGTTAAAAAGAATGCCGTTGCAGGCATACATGCCGTACGCCTCGCGGTAATTGACCGTAATCCAGTAGGCGTACAGCTTGGCGCAGGCATAGGGCGAACGCGGGTAAAACGGAGTTTTTTCTGTTTGCGGAACTTCCTGCACCAGGCCAAAAAGTTCTGACGTCGAGGCCTGATAAAAACGGGCAGTGTCCGTCAGTCCGGCAATACGAATGGCCTCAAGCAGGCGCAGGGTTCCAAGGGCATCCACATCTGCCGTATATTCCGGCGATTCAAACGAAACCTGCACATGACTTTGTGCGGCCAGATTATACACCTCACCGGGTTTCACTTCCTGTATGAGGCGCACCAGATTGCTGGAATCGCTCAGATCGCCGTAATGCAGAATAAAGCGCCGGCCAAGGGTGTGGGGGTCTTCGTAAAGATGGTCTATGCGGTCAGTATTGAACAGTGATGCGCGCCGCTTGATACCGTGCACTTCATAGCCCTTGCGCAACAGAAATTCCGCAAGATAAGCCCCATCCTGACCGGTTATGCCGGTTATAAGTGCTTTTTTCATATTTTTTCTATTGCCCGCCAAATGATGAAGCTACACGCCCCGAATGTCTTGCTGCCTGCAACGAGACAAAAAACTACTTTGCACCACGCGCACTGTCCACGGCCTCTTGCGGCAGCACAGACGCCGGTTCTTCGCGCCCGTACACATCGGCAAAGCGCACTATGTCATCTTCGCCCAGATACGCGCCAGACTGGATTTCAATGAGCACCAGCGGGATAACGCCGGGATTTTTGAGCCGATGCCTTGCACCCACGGGTATGTAAGTGGACTGGTTTTCTGTAAAAAAATGCACAGAATCCCCGTTGGCGACCTCAGCCGTGCCGCTCACCACAACCCAGTGCTCGGCCCGGTGGTGGTGCATCTGCAACGAAAGCTCGGCACCGGGATTGACGACAATGCGCTTGACCTGAAAGCGCTCGCCCGTGGCAAGTGATTCGTAGCTGCCCCAGGGCCGGTACACAAGCCGGTGCTGACGGCATTCGGGCCGCTGGTCATGCTGCAGGCGGCTCACAATCTTTTTGACATCCTGCACCCGGTCGCGCGGCGCAACCAGCACTGCATCCTGAGTTTCCACCACCACAAGACCGGTAACACCCACGGCTGCCACCAGCCGGTGGCTGGCATTGAGATAACAGTCTTGCGCATCCTCGGTCATTACGTCGCCAAGGCTTACGTTACCGCAGTGGTCACGCTGCCCGACCTGATAAAAGGCCTCCCACGAACCAAGGTCGCTCCAGCTCATGTCCAGCGGCACCACCGCCGCCAGCGAAGTGTGCTCCATCACAGCGTAATCCATGGAATCAGCAGGGCAAGCCCCAAAGGCATCCTTGTCTGGGCGGCAAAAAGCATAATCTTTTTTGCGGCCTTGCCAGGCTTTTTTGCAGGCTGTGTAAATGCCCGGAGCAAAACGTTCAAGCTCTTGCAGATACACAGAGGTTCGCAGCAAAAACATGCCGCTGTTCCACAGGTAGCCGCCCTTGCCCAGCATGGCGGCAGCCGCCTGCGCGTCGGGTTTTTCCACAAAGCGGGCAACCCTGTAGCAGTTGTCTCCCAGTTCCTGGCCCTGCTCTATGTAGCCAAAGCCAGTTTCCGGCCCTGTGGGCGCAATGCCAAAGGTAACAATATGGCCCTGTTCTGCCAGCGCCGCCCCGCGCCTTACGCCTTCAAAAAACATGGCTTCGCTGCCAATGGCATGGTCAGAGGGCAGCACCAGCATGAGGGGGTCGGCATCGCCACTGCGCAGGGCAAAGGCCGCCAGCGCAATGGCTGGGGCAGTATTGCGCGGCGCGGGTTCCAGCAGAATTCTTGCATAACGGCAGGCTGTGCCCGATGGGCCATCAGCTTGCGCGCTGTGCGCGTTGTCTTCATGCACGGAATTCTGCACCACCAGACCGGAAGCAATGCCGCAATCATACAGCTCTGCCGTCACATAAAACCTGTGGGCCTCGTTGCACACAACAACTGGCTCCATGCTGCCTGGCAGGCGACAAGCCCGTGATACCGTATCCTTGAACAGGGTTTTGCCGTCACCCAGGTCAACAAACTGCTTGGGGTATGTCTCGCGCGAGAGAGGCCAAAGGCGGGTTCCGCTGCCGCCACACAGAATGACCGGGGCGATATCTGGCATGGGCGTCCTCATTCATTACAGCAATCGTAACAGGCAGAAAATTTACCATTTCCCTACCCTGAGGCAGCCGGGCATGCCATGCTGCAAACCCGCTTTGCCTCAACCAGCAAGGCTCAGGCGGGCACGGCCCCGCCCATGTCTTTCAGCAGGTCAAGTATCTCTGCGGTTTTTTCGTCCACAAGGGCCTTGTTTCCTCTGCTTTCCACATTGAGCCGCAACAGGGGTTCGGTATTGGACATGCGCAGGTTGAAACGCCACTGGTCAAATTCCAGGTTCACCCCGTCCATGCTGTCCTCGTACCTGGCCTTGGGGGCGTACCTGTCGCGCACCAGTTTCATGAGGGCGGGGGCATCCTGCACACGAAGGTTGATTTCGCCGCTGCACGGATAAGCCGCCATGCGCTCGGCCACAAGCTCCGCCAACGACTTGCCGCTAGTATGCAGCAATGCGGCCACCAGCAGCCAGGGCAGCATGCCCGAATCGCAGTAGGCAAAATCGCGAAAATAATGATGAGCACTCATTTCGCCGCCATACACAGCGTCTTCGGCGCGCATGCGTTCCTTCATAAAGGCGTGGCCGGTCTTGCCCATCACAGGCTGCCCACCGGAGGCCAGCACGACATGGCGGGTGTTCCAGTACACCCGGGTGTCATACACAACCTTGCCGCCGGGCATGCGGCGCAACAATTCCTGCGCCAGCAGGCCGATGCAGTAATAGCCTTCGATAAAATTGCCTTCTGCATCATAAAAAAAGCAGCGGTCAAAATCGCCGTCCCACGCAACGCCCAGATCCGCGCCCGACTCACGCACCGCAGCAGCCGTGGCCGCGCGACGCTCTGGCAACAGGGGGTTGGGCACGCCGTCGGGAAAGGTTCCATCGGGCTGCATCTGACGGCACACAAATTCAAAGGGCAGGCAGGGCATGAGATCTTTGAGCACAAGGCCAGCGCAGCCGTTACCGGCATCGGCAACAATTTTGAGAGGCTTGCGACCCGGCACGGCAGCAAGCCTTCCGGCACCGCTGTATTCCAGCAGCCACGCCACATAGCTGGCACGAAACGAGGCCTTGTGCATGGGCGGTGCAGACACGCAAGTTTCCAGGCCGCCCTGTGCCAGAATGCCTGCCACCCTGTCGCGCAGGGCAAACAGGCCCGAATCGCGGCTGACAGGTATGGCCCCTCGCCGCACCAGCTTAAAACCGTTTTCGTCTGCCGGATTGTGGCTGCCCGTAATCATTATGCCCGCGTCAAAGGGCTGGTTGGCGGCGGCATAATATATTTCTTCGGTACCGCACATGCCAATGCATGTAACCTGCGCACCGGCCTCGCTCAGACCCAGAGCAAGCGCATCGCGCAGTTCAGGCCCCGAAAGGCGGGCATCGTGCCCGATAACAACGCTCTTTGCACCGATAACTTCAACCACCGCCCTGCCCAGGGCACGGGCCAGCTGGGGGTTGAGCGCGTCTGGCACATGGCCCCTGATATCGTAGGCTTTGAAGCACGCAAGTGAATTGCCCATGACGCTCCCCTTCATCATATGATGCACGGCCCGTGTCTGTTACGGGCAGCATAGAACAATGCTTACATTTTACCCAACTTACACACCGATTGCCAATCATTTTGGCGCTCACACGCTGGATTCTCTCCCTGTGAGCTGACGGCCAATGTGTGTGGCACCGCATGGTGCAGACCTCATACTCGGGTTTCACAATAAAAGGCAGCAGTCGAAACTCTGCCGGCGCCGCCAATATGTGCACAAAAAAATGTGCACAAAAAATAAGGGGTTACGGTATTATCCGTAACCCCTTGATATTGTGGTGGAGAAGAAGGGATTTGAACCCTCGACCCCCGCCTTGCGAAGGCGATGCTCTCCCAGCTGAGCTACTTCCCCACAATGGAAAGCTAAACGCAGGAATTGACCAATAGGCAAAACTGTCCGGCTTGTCAAGCAGTTCTGTTTGCCAGAGGCGCAGAGCAAGCGCGTGTTGCTGGCATCTGCATTACTTCCGTTCGCGCCCATAAACTGCTGACCGCAACCTCAGGCCAGCGTTTCAATGATGCGCAAGATGCGGTGTTCATAGCCATGAACTGCGCGCAAATGTTCGCGCCAGGCGCGGCGCAGATCAAGCGCCCCTGCGGGGTGAGCCTGCAGCCAGGCGCACCTGTTCATAAAATCATCCGGCCCGTGCAGGCGCATGGGGTCTACCAGCTCATCCGGAAATATCTCGAGCCCACGCGTGGCATCACTGAGCAGCAAGCCACCACTGGCCCATACGTCAAAGTGGCGCTGGCTCAAGCTGTGAGGCATGAGCAGGCTGGTCACGTTCAGTACGGCCAGTGTCTGAGCATAACAGTCTGGTAGCGTTGTATAATAATCTATCGGCGGGAGGATGTCGGCACCGGGCAGCAGGGCCTTCCAGCCCTCGTCACCGATCACGCGTGGCCCGCCAGACCCGCCCGCCCCTGCCGCCAAAAGCCAGCGGGTTCGGTTGGCCTGCGCGCAGCGCTCGGCCCCAAGGCCGGGACGCCGCACATCGTAGCCCGGCCACAGGCTGCCGCCCAGTCGACTGTGCCACCAGAAGAAATGCGGCGCGTCCTGCGGCCCGGTGCTGCGCGCAAGCAGGCTCGCGGCTTCGGCCTCCAGCGCCTGCGGCACAGTGGCCGCAGCAAAAAAATGCTCCTTTTCGGGAAAGGCCGACCGCCCCACAAACAGCGGAGGCTGCAACCTCGCGGGCAGGTCTGCAAGCTCGCGCCACATGTGCGGGGCCACGGCCAGCGGCAGATGGTAAACCCGCTCCGCGCCCTGCTCTTTCAGCCCATCCACAAAACCGGCATCTGTCACATAAATATGGGCATCCTGCCACCAGGGCAGCTTCACCCCCGAAAGTACATGCCAGGGATTATCCACAAACCACAGGGCCACAGGAATGCCCATGGCCCGGCATAGGTGAAAAATGCGCCCTTCGGCATCCATCCCCCGCAGGTTCACCGAAAGCAGCAATTCGGGATTGCTGCCCTGCAAAAAATCACGCCAGTTTGCAGTAAAGGCATCCCCGGCGATACTGCCTCCCCCAGTTCGGGTTTGCGGCTGGGGCAGATTTTCCAAAACCGGCCCAAGGCCGCACAGGGCAAGGGCATAGCGCAATTCCTGATGCAGCAGCTGCCCGTCATTGCCCGGCAGCAGCACAGCCCTGCCCACGGCATTCCGAGCGGGCAGAGGTGCAGCTGCGCTTTGCGCGGCATCAATCCTGCCCAGCACCGGCCCCCAGAAATGGGGATCAATCCGCAGCCCAGGCGTGTAGACATGGCAGCGGCAAGAGGCGGCCAGTTCCACAGCCTCATGTACGCTGACAGCACGCCAGCTTGCAGGCAGGCATGCGCCCGGTTCAATCCCCGCCTGCGGCATGGCCTGCTTATCAGCTGGTTCCCGTGCCTGCTGGATTGCACTGGCAATACGTGGAGATTCCAGCCAGTAAACTTCACCGGCACCCGCCAGAAATGGCAGATTCCAGGGTTGCCCCGGCCCCAGCCCCAGAAGCAGAACAGCGTCGCCATTGCCCCGGCAGCTCCAGGCTTCCGGGCCATCGGGCAGGCTCATGCTACGCCCAGAAAAATCGGGCAGGCTCACCCTTTTGGGACGTGTATTTTGCTCGGCCATGACTCCCCCGGAACTTTCACCAGCTTCAAGTACAAACGTGCGATGACACCTGCCGCAGATTCTCATAAAAAAACCCCGCCGCGGCAAGCTGACGGGGCATATGGTCAATGTTGGTTGAGGCTTATTGTGGCCTGCTCCTGCCAGAATCGCAACTCCAGGCCCTGCAACAATATTATTGGGTGCCGACAGTCGCGCCAGCGATTTTCAACCCGCCTCTCAGCGCGCCGTCAAGATCCCCTGCTTCAAACTACTTGATGACGCCGCAAGCTATGCGGGCACCGCCGCCGCCAAGAGGCGCAGGCTGATCGGAGTAGTTGTCGCCACCGGCATGGATCATGAGTGAACGGCCCTTGATATCCTTGGTGGTCAGATCAGCCACATGCAGCTTGGCCTTTACAGTCTGCTGGGCATCGGCAGTGATAAGGGGCAGGTCACCCTTGTGTCCGTGCTTGCCGGGGCCTTCGTGCTTGCCTGCGTGGGTGGGGTCATAATGCCCGCCAGCCCCGAGACCGGCCACATTGACGCCGTCCTTCTGGGCAGGGGCGCAAGAGGGGTTTTCATGAACATGCATGCCGTGGTCGCCCGGAGCTATGCCCATAACGTCCACAGTAATATCCATACCGCCCTTGCCATCATCATCAAAAACAACAAAGCCGATGGCTTCGCCAACGCCTTCGCCACTGATCTTGTTTACCGGAACCTTAACACTTTCTGCCAATACCGTCTGCGCGCCCAGTCCAAGCATGCAGCCCGCAATGCAAGCGGCCAAGAGAATCCGTTTCATAACGACTCCTTACAGGTGACAGTGTGCATAACAGTTACTCTAAAAACTTATTGAAAAAGTATCCTGATAGCCCCCGCCGGTCAACAGGTTTGCGCAAACTTTGCAGCAAGGTTTGAGGGGCGCAACTGCCTACTTGGCGAACGCAAGAAAAAAGGATACGGTTACCTGTTGGAACTCACCATGAAAGAATACCGCGATCATTATTTCCTCAAAGCCAAGCGCGAGAACTACCCCGCGCGCTCGGTCTACAAGCTCAAGGAGCTGGACTCCAAGTTCCGCCTGCTGCGCCCTGGCCAGCGTGTGCTCGACCTTGGCGCGGCCCCTGGCTCGTGGTCTCTCGGCGCAGCAGAAAAGGTGGGATCGCGCGGGCTGGTGCTGGCCTGCGACATCCAGAGCACCGAGACGGTTTTTCCGCCGCAGGTGACCTTTATGCAGGAAGACGTGTTTAACCGCTCGGCAGAATTCGAGGCCAAGCTCATAGAGCTGGGCCCCTTTGACCTTGTCATCAGCGACATGGCACCGCGCACCACAGGCACGCGCTTTACCGATCAGGCCCGTTCGCTCGACCTTACGGTCGAAGCGCTGGCCGTTGCCTGCCTGCACCTCAAAAAGGGCGGCAGTTTTGTGGTCAAGATTTTTATGGGGCCGGATATTCAGGAGCTGCTTGCGCCCATGCGCAAGGCTTTTGATACGGTCAAATCATTCAAGCCCAAAAGCTCGCGGGCCGAAAGCAAGGAAACATTTTTTGTGGGCCTTGGTTTTCGCGGTCAGGCGGGCGTTGCCCAACCGGCAGACATGCCGGGCGGAGCCGCTGGCGAACCTTCGCAGGAAGTAGCCGACGACGCGCCGCCGGGCATATAAACTTATACTCTACACTAGGTTTCGGAGGTTTTATGTCAGGTCACAGTAAATGGGCCAATATCCAGCACCGTAAGGGTCGCCAGGACGCCAAGCGCGGCAAGATTTTCACCAAAGCCGCCAAGGAAATCATCATCGCAGCCAAGGGCGGCGGTGATCCTGTGGGCAACTCGCGCCTGCGTGCGGCCATTGCCGCCGCCAAGGCTGTCAACCTGCCCAAGGACAAGATTGATGCGGCTATCCGCAAGGGTACGGGCGAAGACGCTGGTGGCGACCTGACCGAAACCTTCTACGAAGGCTACGGCCCCGGTGGCATTGCCATTATGGTAGAAGTGGCAACTGACAACAAAAACCGCACTGTTGCAGAAGTACGCCACTTGTTCACCAAGCACGGCGGCGCCATGGGCGAAAACGGCAGCGTGGGCTGGATGTTTGACCGCAAGGGCGTCATCACCGTGGACAAGGCCGCCTACCCCGAAGACAAGATCATGGAAGCCGCGCTTGAAGCCGGTGCAGACGATGTTATCGACGATGAGGATGTGTGGACCATCCACACCGCCATGACCGATTTCACCTCTGTGCGCGACGCGCTCGAAGCTGCGGGCATTGCCATGCAGAACGCCGAGCTGGCAATGATTCCGCAGAATCTGGTGGCGGTTAACGCCGACATGGGCATGAAGGTGCTGCGCCTCATGGACGCTCTGGACGACAACGACGACGTACAGAACGTTTACGCCAACGCCGACTTCCCCGACGACATGCCCACCGACTAAAAGTACGTGGCAGGCCTGCCCTGCCACTGGTTTGCGGATGTTGCCGCATTGCAGCCCAGAGTGCTGCGCGGCCACATCACATTCTCCGAAATACATCCGTGCGGCGGGTCAACAGCCCGTCGCACGGCACCTCAGCCGCGCTTGTTCCTCCCGCCTCACTGCGTTATGCTGCACCACGCCACAAAGCCGCAGCGCGTAAACAGAGCGCGGGCACCCCACCCAACAGACAAATCACCCCAGAGGCACAGGCGGTATTCATGCAGGCATGGGACATTGAATTTAGGGCTCTCAGCGTTGGCTACGGCGAACATGTAGTTCTGCGCGATGTCAATGCGGTGCTGCCGGGCGGCAAGGTTTCCGTGATTCTTGGCGGCTCAGGCTGCGGCAAGTCTACCCTGCTGCGCCACATCATCGGGCTTTCCCGCCCGCAGGCCGGTCAGGTGCTCATAGGCAACAACGACCTTTTTGGCCTGCCTCAAAAAGAATTTCGCCGCATGCGCCGCCACATGGGCGTGCTGTTTCAGGACGGCGCCCTGCTTGGCGCGCTCTCACTGGTGCAAAACATCACCCTGCCCCTTACCGAGCATCTTAATCTTTCTAAAGAGCTGGTGCGCGAGGCTGGCCTGAGAGTGCTGCGCATGGTGGGTCTTGAAAATTTTGCCGATTTTTATCCCAACCAGCTTTCCGGCGGTATGCGCAAGCGTGCCGGCCTTGCGCGGGCCATTGTGGCGGAGCCGCGCATTCTGCTGTGCGACGAGCCCACATCGGGCCTCGACCCTATCACCGCCGCCCGCATGGACGAGTTGCTGCTTGCCATGCGCAAGCAGTACAGTGACATGTCGGTGGTGGTGGTGAGCCACGACCTTGCAAGCCTGCGCGCCATTGCCGACCACGTGCTCGTGCTTGGCGAGGGCCGCGCGATTTTTTCAGGCTCGCTGGACGACCTTGAAAAAAGCGACAACCCCTACCTGCGGCAGTTTTTGCGGCGCGAACCGGGCGACACCGATGCCGCCATGCAGGAAGCGCCCAACCCCGAGGTACGGCAGGCGCTTGACCACTGGCTGGCATCATAAGTTTGCCAGTGGCTTCCCCTGGCACGGGCAAATACCTACCGTATCAGAGGGCTTGAAACTTTATCAGGGCACACATATACTGCCATTGAATCTTATTGCCGAATTATTTGTGGAGATGCCGAAACCTTATGAACACTGTTCGTGAAACCGCCGTGGGCCTGTTTGTTTTGATCGGCCTTTTGTGTGTTGCCTATCTGACCATCAAGCTTGGCAAGATGGAGGTTTTCGGACAACAGGGCTTTGAACTGTCCGCCAGTTTCGATTCCGTTTCCGGCCTGAGGGTCGGGGCGGATGTTGAAATGTCTGGCGTGCCGGTGGGGCGTGTCATCAGCATAGGGCTTGACCCAGACCCCGTGCGCAATCAGGCTGTTGTACGCCTGCGCCTCGACAAGGACCTGAAACTTTCAGACGACAGCATAGCATCTATCCGCACCAGTGGCCTCATAGGCGACAAGTTTGTCAGCCTTTCGCGGGGTGGCTCCGAGCACATACTCGCCGCTGGCGACACCATTACTGAAACAGAATCAGCCGTTGATCTCGGCACCCTGATCGGCAAATACGCCTTCGGAGGAGTCAAATAGCCATGTCTACCCATGCGATCATGCGCCATATAGTTTTCGGTTTCCTTTTTGTGCTCATGGCAGTTGCCGTGCAACCTTCACAGGCGCGCGCCAGCTCACCGGCACAGACTGCGCTGGAAACCTCCATCACGCGCATTCTCGGCTCCATCAAGAATCCGGACTACGTCAACCCGGCCACTCGCAAGCCCCTGCGCCAGCAGATTGAAGACGAAGTTCTGCATATTTTTGATTTTAAAGAATTTTCTTCGCGCACGGTTGGCCCCCGCTGGTCAACCTTTACCCCTGCCCAGCAACAGCAGTTCAGCGACGCTTTTGCAGAGCTGCTGCTCAACACCTACCTGAGCAAGATTGACGGCTACAACGGCGAGCAGGTCGTGTACACGGGCGAGGTCACCTCGCCCAAGGGCGACCGCACCGAGGTGCGCACGGTCATCACCATGAAGGACTCCAAAAAGGTTCCCGTGGCCTACCGCATGCTGCCCAAGGACGGAACGTGGTTTGTTTATGACGTGCTGATTGAAAATATCAGCCTGGTCAAAAACTACCGCACCCAGTTTCAGGATATTCTGAACAGCGGCAGCCCTGACCAGCTCATCGCCAAGGTCAAGGCCAAGGCGCAGGAGGTTCGACAGGGTAATGGGCAGTAACACCTCATCACCAGTGCCGGGACATTTGTGTGTCTCCGGCATTTTGCTGGCAGCCTTGCTGTGCCTGTGGCATGCGCCCACCAGCGCGGCCACCAGCCAGTCGCCTGCGCCTTCCACGGTGTATGGCAAGGCTCCCCAGCTGCAGCCGGGGGCCATCACGGTTGCCCCATACGGAACCATGCGGTCTGACAACAGCTTGGACGACTACGACAATGAGCCTATCCAGAGCATTTCTGACCCCATCGAACCCTGGAACCGGTTCTGGTTCCATTTCAACGACATATTCTTTCTGTATGTCGCCAGGCCGGCCTATACAGCGTGGGAAACGGTTACCCCGCACCAGCTGCGATCAGGGCTGAAAAATTTCTTTTCCAACCTGCTTTTTCCTGTACGGTTTGTAAACAATATCTTGCAGTTCCGCTTTTTTGAAGCAGGCGTGGAGTTCGGGCGGTTTGTCATCAATACCACTTCCAGCGCAGGCTTTGCCGACGTGGCCAAGGGGCACAAAACCATTGTGCCGGTTGACCCCACGGGCGAGGACTTTGGCCAGACCCTTGGCCGCTGGGGGATTGGTCACGGTTTTTACATAGTATGGCCCATCATTGGCCCCAGCTCGGCGCGTGATACCGTTGGCCGTGCGGGCGACCTTTTTGCAGACCCCATGTTTTACCTGCAGCCCACCGAACTTGCCCTTGGCGTGGGCGGCAGCCTGCGGTTTAACGCCCTTGGCGACGTGCTGCCCCTCTACGAAGACCTGAACACCGTGGCTGTAGACCCCTACATTGCCATGCGTGAGGCCTATGTTAACTTCCGCAAGGCGCAGGTTATGCATTAGGCGTAGTTAGTACAAACTGAATGAAAGCCTCTGGCGGAAACATGTTGTTTCAAAGCCGGGGGCTTTTTTTGCACCCTCTGATTCATTTTTTGCTGCACCTCAAACACGATGTTTTTCGCCTGTCAGGCGATTAGGACGCCTATGCAACCGCGAAAGGTAGAGGTTATGCGACTAAGCCATTAAGTCTGGTGCAAATCCATTTTGCGGGTTTGGACTGCCCTCGACGGCATTGCCGCCGGGCGGAAAGGCGCGGATATCATTCCTGACAGGCTCTACACCGCTACCGAACTCCCCTGCCTCTGGCCCCCTACCCTTCGCTTTCCATCCGGGGCAAGCCTCAACCAACAAGCTTTTTTTTGCCCCCGCCTTCTGTTAGGCTCAAAACATGAACGAGCCCCAAGCCCCCTCCGCCCCCCTGCTGCAACTGGATAACCTGTCGGTGACCTTTACAACGACAAACGGCCCCCTGCATGCCGTGCGCAATGTGGATTTCAGCATGAACGAGGGCGAAACGGTCTGTCTTGTGGGCGAATCCGGCTGCGGCAAAAGCCTTACGGCCAAAGCTATCATGCGTCTTGCACCAGCCAATGCTGTGCTTGGCGGACGCATACTGTTGCACGGACAAAACCTGCTGGACCTGCCGGAAAAATCCATGCACACGGTGCGCGGGCGCCAGATCGGCATGATCTTTCAGGAGCCCATGACATCCCTCAACCCGGTGCTCAAGGTTGGCGACCAGGTGGCAGAGCCATTGCGCCTGCACGAAGGTCTGAACCGCGCGCAGGCCCGCGAGGCGGCCATAGAACTGCTGACCGAGGTTGGCATTCCCGCGCCTCAAAGCAGGTACGATGATTACCCCCACCAGCTCTCGGGTGGCATGCGCCAGCGCGTCATGATTGCCATGGCCCTGTCGTGCAGACCGGGGCTGCTGCTGGCCGACGAGCCAACCACCGCTCTGGACGCCACAATTCAGGGGCAGATTCTGCGCCTGCTTGCCGCCCGCTGCCACGAACGCCGCATGGCCGTGCTGCTGATCACCCACGATCTGGGCGTTGCGGCCCAAATGGCCGACACCGTGGGCGTCATGTACGCGGGCAGGCTGGTTGAGAGCGCCCCGGCGCAAGATCTGTTTGCCGATGCGCGCCACCCCTACACTCAAGGGTTGCTGCACGCCGCACCCAGCGCCCGCTCACGCGGTCTCGAGCGCCTGCCCACCATACCGGGTACGGTTCCCTCGCTGCAAAACATGCCTGCGGGCTGTCCCTTTCACCCCCGCTGCACGGCGGCCATGCCCCGCTGCAAGACAGAAATGCCGCCCACCATTGCCCAGGGCGCGCACCGCACAGCCTGCTGGCTGGTAAACCCTGCCTGAGATGACAACGGGCCTGGCCCTTTGTCGCCGCCTGTGCACTTTGAGCCTCGAGCATCAAGAAACACAATCATCACGCTTAGCCAATAGCCAGGTCCCCCTTGCGCAGACATATTGCCTCTGCTATAAACCTTTTCTTCAAAACTCCGTAAGTTCAGATAGTAGATTGCCGGGTTTTCGCCTGTTCGATGGCCCGCATTCCTCCGCCGCAAAAGCGCATCGCCCCCCCATAATTGCGATACGCAGGCACTGTCCTTGTATTTGCGGCGCATTCTCTCTCCGCCAGACTGTCAGTTGAAGGCCGCCCCCCTTTGCGGCCCATGTTTGCTGCCAACGTAACTCTGACCTGCCACAGGCAGGCCGGTGTTCAGCTGTATGTGGAGGAAGCCTTACATGAAACTTGGCGCAAAACTTGTGCTCTCCTTCGGCTGTCTGATTGCGGTAATTCTGGTCTCTTCTGCCATTACCATTCGCAACGTGGGTGAAATGAACGGCAAAGTGCGCGAAATTGACGAAGCGTGGCTGCCCTCTGTCATTGCCATTCAGTCCATGAATGTGCAGCTAAATTCCCTGCGCGCTGACCTTGCGTCAATTATGTCGCAAAACTATGCGGAAGAAATCCACAAGTACGAAAAGAATCTTCAGGATTCCATAAATTCCATCCAGCGCGACCATACTGCCTACATGCAGCTGCGCAGCACCACCCCCGGCATGGAAACAGAAGAAGGCAAGGCGCTGATGACGCGCATTGCCGACCTTTCCGAACAGGAAAGCAAGGCGCGCGACGGCATCATCAAGGGAGTACTGGACGGGAGGCGCGGGGTGGCCAATGTGGCCTATGACAAAAAATATCGCCCTGTATTCCAGCAGCTTGGCGACACGTACGGCGAAGTGGTTCACATAAATGTTACCGGCAGCAAGGCGGCGGCCCAAAGTGCAGCAGACGCGGGGCAAAAAACCAGCAACATGTCCATTGCCATAACACTGGCGGCAGTGCTCATCAGCATCTGCATTACATGGATACTCACCCGTTCGGTTGGTCGCCAGCTGGGTAAAGATCCTGGCGAACTGGCGGTCATTGCCCGCCGTGTTGCCAACGGCGATTATGATATAGACGACGGCGGCCCCAAAACCGGCGTCTACGCCGACATGGTTTCCATGGCGCAAACACTCAAGGAGAACATGGCCCGGGCAAGGCAGGAATCGGAAAACGCCCGCAACAGTGCGCAGCAGATAGAGCAGGCGCTACGGCAGGCAGAGGAAGCAAGCACAGAAGCCCAAAGCAAAACCACGGCCATGCGCGCGGCAGCAGCCAGTCTTCAGGATGTGGCGCACGTGGTAAATGTGGCCACCACCCAGCTCGCGACGCAGATCGAGCAGTCCGACAAAGGCTCGCGGCAAACTACCGGCAGGCTCACAGAAGCGGCCACTGCCATGCAGCAGATGAACGTGACCGTGCAGGAAGTGGCCCGCAATGCTTCTGTTGCCTCGCAAGCCTCCACCGAAACACGCATCAAGGCCGAAAACGGCTCGGAAATCGTCAAGCGATCCCTGCACAGCATCGACGAGGTGCACAAGGTTTCCATGGAGCTTAAAGACGACATGGCGCAACTGAACGAGCACACGCAGAATATCAACCGCATCATGGGCGTCATTTCAGACATAGCCGACCAGACCAACCTGTTGGCCCTCAACGCGGCCATAGAAGCGGCCCGCGCGGGCGATGCCGGGCGCGGCTTTGCCGTGGTGGCCGACGAAGTGCGCAAACTGGCGGAAAAAACCGTGGCATCCACCCGCGATGTGGCAAATGCCATTGAGGCCATCCAGTCCAGCGCCACACAGAGTATCAATTCTGTGGACAAGGCCGCCAGACAGATAGAAGAAGCGAACGATTACGCCAACCAGTCTGGCGTGGCGCTTGCCGATATTGTGGCCACCATCGAGAGCACGGCGGATCAGGTAAACGCCATTGCCGCTGCCAGCGAACAGCAGTCTGCCGCCAGCGACGAGGTAAATGGAGCCATCAGCGAAATCAACGAGATGTCACAGCAAACCACGCAGGCCATGGGGCAGGCGGCAGAGGCCGTTGCCAACCTTGCGGCCCAGGCCCGTAACCTCATGGAACTGGTGGAGGCCATGAACCGCGACTGATCCTGAGGCCCTGCCAGCAAAGCCAGATACCCGCATCAACTGACAAAGCGGTGGTTTTTAAACCACCGCTTTTTTGCGTTGCATGCCTTGCAATCTCTATAAAAACCATTAGCACGCTAATTGCATAGTATATACAGTCATCGCAGGTGCGTGGCGCACAAATTCAGGAGGTGATAGCCTATGCGACTAATTGTAAAACTTGGCTTATCTTTCTTTCTTATTACACTTGTAATACTTGCCATGAGTGGAATATCAATTAAAAATATTTCATCAATGAATAAAAAATTTACTGAAATAGACACATCTCTTCTTCCATCACTCATTGAATTACAGGAAATGCAGCTGAAATTCTGGATAATCCGTTCAGACGTATTGGCTCTTATTTCACAAACTGCCTCCTCAGAGATAGAACGCTACACCACCAACATCACCAGCACTCTGGATTCCATCAGGGAAAACCACGACAGGTATTTTGAAATAGTTGGCGAATCTGAAGACGAAAGCCATACTAAAGCCAAAGATCTCATTGAAAAAATAGACGCAATTTCACGCAAACTGAATACAGTTCGCAAGGAAATTCTTGCATTTGTTCAGTGTGAAGAACGTGGTGAAGCAATAAGTATTTTTGAAAAAAAATACACCCCGCTTTTCAGCAGCCTTGCTCCTCTCTATGCAGAACTTATGGAACTTACAAAATCTGAAAGTAGAAAGGCTACTGCAGAGGCAGTTACTACCGGAGAAAATGCCGTCACAGGTGCATTTATTCTCAGTGCTGCCGCAGTGCTGTTCAGTATCATTGTTTCGCTGGTGCTTTCGCGCTCCATCAAGCGGCAGCTTGGCAAGGATCCCGGCGAGCTTCAGGCGGTGGCAAGCCGTGTTGCCGCTGGCGACTACGACATTAATGACGCAAAGAACGACAGCATGGGCGTATATGCATCCATTGTTGCCATGGTACAGGCCCTTAAAACCCACATAGAAAGCGCCCAGCGCGAATCGCAGATAGCCAGGGAGCAATCGGCCAAGGCCAACGAAGCGCTGCGCCAGACTGAAGAGGCCAACTTGCAGGCTCAAAGCAAAACCGAGGCGCTTCGCACTGCCGCCGCCAGACTTCAGGAAGTGGCCCAGGTGGTAAGCGCCGCCACCACGCGCCTGGCCGCCCAGATCGAGCAGTCTGACAAGGGCGCGCACGAAACCTCGGCCAGACTGAGCGAGGCCGCTTCTGCCATGCAGCAGATGAATGCCACGGTGCAGGAAGTGGCCCGCAACGCATCCGTCGCTTCGCAGGCCTCCAGCGAAACACGCGACAAAGCCGAAAATGGCTCGGAAATCGTCAAGCGTTCCCTGCACAGCATTGATCTGGTGCATCAGACTTCCATGACGCTGCGGGACGACATGTCGCAGCTGCATAACCACACGCAGAACATCAACCGCATCATGGGCGTCATTTCAGACATTGCCGACCAGACCAACCTGCTGGCCCTCAACGCGGCCATCGAGGCCGCACGCGCGGGCGACGCCGGGCGCGGTTTTGCCGTGGTGGCCGACGAGGTGCGCAAGCTGGCGGAAAAAACCATGGCCTCGACCCACGATGTGGCCAGCGCCATTGAAGCCATACAATCCAGCGCCACTCAGAGTATGGACTCTGTGGACAAGGCCGCCAAGCAGATTGAAGAGGCCAACACCTATGCCAACCAATCTGGTGTGGCTCTGGCCGATGTTGTCTCCACGGTCGAGGGCACTGCCGACCAGGTCAATGCCATTGCCGCAGCCAGCGAAGAGCAGTCGGCAGCGAGCGAAGAGGTAAACCGCGCCATAACCCAGATCAGCGAGATGTCGCACCAGACATCGGCTGCCATGCGCGAGGCCGCAGACGCGGTGGCGGAACTGGCCGGGCAGACAAAAAACCTTATGGATCTGATGTCCAGCATGCAGCAATAATACACAAGGGGGCCGTTGCAGCCCGAGCAGTGCGTGTCTCGTCTGTAACGGCCCCCTGCATCTGGCAACACCAATAATCTCGGCCAACGACCAATATCAGCAGGAACTGTTCTTTTGCCCCAGGGCGCTAGGCAGCGCAACGCGCCTGCGCTTCCTCCGATTCTGCGGCAGTGTTTTTTGCCGAATACTGCCTTTTGACGATATACACGCCCGCCATGACAACCACGATGCCGAGAATTTCCAGCGTTGAAAGCTGCTCTGAAAACACGACCCATGAATACACCGCCGCAATGGCTGGCTGGGTCAGACAGATGACAGAAGACAGGTTTACGCTGAGCTTGCCCTGACAGTGCGTGAGCAGATTATGCCCCACCACCTGCACGCACAGCGTAAGCGCAAGTATGGGCCATATGTCGTCCCAGCTCTGCGGAACCTGCAAGCCCTCCACCGCCAGAGAAGCCACAAACAGCCCCACCAGCCCGCCAAAAGCGCTCACAAACATGATTACGCTGCTCTTAATGCTGTCGCGCAGGCGGTAGGCAATGAGCAGAAAACCCGCATAAAAAAATGCCGCCGCCAGAGCCAGAAAATCGCCAAAATAGTTGGCAGGCACCGGGCTGGCCTTGCCGCCCACCAGCAGCAGCACGCCAGCAAGAGTTACGGCCGCACCGGGCAAAAACAGCCTTGGCAGCCGCTCGTGAAACAGAAAATACGAAACGGGTATTACCGTAAAAGGCGTGAGATTGGTAAGCAGATTGGCATTGGCAACGGTGGTATAGCCAAACGAGGTATTCCACAGCGCCACATCGCCCGCCAGAAACAGACCCGCCACAAAAAGCAGGGCCACCTGACTACGGGTAAGCCGGTGCAACCGGCCATAGGCCAGCGGCCAGAGCAACGGAATGGAAAACAGCATGCGGTAAAAACCCGTGTTGATCGGCGACAGCCCGCTTTGCCGCACAAATATGCCCCCGGTCGCCAAAAAGGCCACTGCCAGCAGGGCCAGAAGCACGAACCTTGTGGCATTGTTTCTCTGCCGCGTGCCGCCCTGCGCTTCTGTGTTGTCCTGCGCCGCTGTTTCGCCCTTTGTGCCCATAACTGCCTACCTGCCTTGAGTTGTCATTGCTGCCCCCTTTGATATAGTGCCATTGGCCCTATCAAAAGCGCCACCTTGCATATAATTTATGGTGCCACCCGGAGAGCGCATGATCAGCATCAACAAGGCTAGCTCTGGCCCCCTGTATCTGCAGATATACAACCAGCTGCGACAGGACATAGCCAGCGGCGCACTGACAGAGGGCGCCGTGCTCACCGGCAGCAGAATGCTGGCAACCATGCTGGGCGTAAGCCGCAATACGGTGGATAACGCCTACGGGCAGTTGATGGCAGAGGGCTACATTACCCCGCGCAGGGGTGTCGGTTTTGAAGTGCTGCACGTGCCCTGCCTGGGGAGGGCAACGCCTTGCACAAAAAAAGCAGGCACAACATGTGCGCAACATCCGCAGCCCGACCATCCAGAATCCCGGTCAGCCCATACCCAGCAGCCCCAACCAGACAGTATTGTCTACGACCTTACCAACAGCAGCCACACGGTTGACCTGTTTCCCAAGGGGCTGTGGAAAAAGTACACGCTCGAATGCCTTGAAATGCTGGAACGCGAAGAAAAAATTTCTGCTCTCCAGGCCATGCAGGGCGAGCCATACCTGCGCAGACATCTGCTGGCCTACCTCAAGCGCATCCGGGGGGTGCACTGCACCGAAGACCAGATCATCATCACCTGCGGGCTTCAGCAATCGCTGGAATATATTTGCAAAATGGCCGCCCGCCACGGGCAGACAATCCTGATGGAAGACCCCGGCTACAACAAGGCCGCCGCCGTTTTTCGCAGCAACCATATAACAGTGCAGACAGTACCGGTGGACGAAAACGGCCTTACAGTATCGAGCCTGCCCGCACAAAGCGGGGCGTTTGCCCTTTACGCCACGCCCTCGCACCAGTTTCCCACTGGCGTAACCCTGCCCATCGGGCGCAGGCACGCCCTGCTAGCCTGGGCCCAGCGCAACAGTGTCTATATTCTCGAAGACGACTTTGACAGCGAACTGCGCTACTATTCCAAGCCCATCCCCTCGCTGCAATCCATTGATACTACGAACAGGGTCATCTACCTTGGCACTTTTTCCAAGGGCATATCACCCTCCATCCGCATGGGCTACATGATTCTGCCGCCGCAACTGGCAACGGTATTTCGCGAAATGTTCGCGGAATACAACAGCACCGTACCCGTGCTCAACCAGTACATCATTGGTCGCCTGCTCGAAACCGGACAGTACGACAGGCATATTCGCCGTCTCGGACTTGTATTCAAAAACCGGCTGGCCCTGTTTATCAAGGAGCTTACGGGCCTTGGGGCTGGCGTACGCATAACAGGCAACGGCACAGGCCAGTATTTTCTGTTGCGCTTTCCCGAAGGCACAGACCAGCAAAAACTGATCGCGCAGGCGCTGGCCCACGGGGTGCGTGTGTACCCCACCATGCAGTTCTGGCAGGAAAAAGCCGAATGTCCGCCGCACACGCTGTTTCTGGGGTTTGGGAAAATCCGGCTTGAGGATATTCCCGATTGCGTGGCGAGGCTCAAGGCAGCCTGGGCCGGGTGGCTGCAATAAAAGATCAGGGCTGTTGCGCCAGCCAGGCAGCGCAACAGCCCCAAGGGTATGCATATGGGGTCAGCTGTTTGAGCTGGCCCGCTGCGGAAGCTAGTTTTTCATGTCCACAATCAGTTCGGCCAGACCTCTGGCCTGCTGGGCCAGCTCGGCCACGGCCTTTTGAGCCTGATCCATGGCATCCGCCGTCTGGCGGGCTACCTGGGTTACGTTGTCGATGGAATGGTTGATTTCTTCGCTGGCAGCAGACTGCTGGCCGCTGGCCTCAGCAATGGCATTGACCTGACTGGCCGTGGATTCGACAGTGGCAACAATCTCTTCCAGCGCCTTGCCCGACTGGTTGGCAAAATCTGTGGCCAGCTGTACCTGCCCCACGGCGTTATCCATATCTGCCACGCTTTTTGCCGTGCTCGCCTGAATGGCGGCAATGGCATTGCCCACATCCTGCGTGGATGCCAGTGTTTTTTCCGCCAGCTTGCGCACCTCATCTGCCACCACAGCAAAGCCACGCCCGGCATCGCCTGCCCGCGCAGCCTCGATGGCCGCGTTGAGAGCCAGCAGGTTGGTCTGGTCGGCAATGTCTGAAATGACATTCATGATGCGCGTGATAGCCTGAGAGTGGTTGTTGAGCTCGGCCATGCCATCCTTGAGCCGTAGCGATACTTCGTGCACGCCGCCGATACTCTGCACGGCCTTTTCCACTATTTCAGCCCCGGCCAGCGCCCGTTCGCGCGTACGGCCTGCGGCATCTGACGCGCTGGAAGCACTGAAGGCCACCTCCTGCACGCTGGCGTTCATCTGGTTCATGGCCGTGGCCGCGTCTGTGAGCAGCTGGGCCGAGTGCTCTGCCCCCCGGTCAGACTGCTCTATCTGGGCGGAAAGCTGGGTGGAAGCAGTGCTAACTGCCTGCGCCACCAGCTCAAGCCTTTGGGCGGCCTGAATCATGGCTGCTGTTTTATCCTTGGCCTTGCGCTCTGCTTCAAGCGCCTCTGCCTGCGCAAGCTGGGCCTCGCTGGCGGCCTTGCCAGCCAGACGGCTCTGTTCCTCGGCCTGAGCGATAAAGTCCCTGAGTTTGACCACCATGGCCTTCAGAGCCTGCTGCAGGGTGGCTACCTCGTCGCGGCCAGTAGCTTCAAATTCCTCATCCAGGTTGCCCTGCGCCACGGCGCGGGCGTGATGGGTTATGCCAGCAAGGGGCCGGGTTATGGAAACGACCATCACGTATGAGAGCGGGCAGATGCCCAGCAGCAGTACCGCCAGAAAAATACCGCCGTACAGGGCTACCCTGCCATGCAGCAAGGCGCGCATGGTACTGCTCAGGTGGTTTTCTGCCTTGTCCACATTGTCGATGTACACGCCGGTACCGATCCAGAAGGGCGTGCCCCCGATCTGCTCCGCGTAGCCCAGCTTGAACACGTCGCCAGCGCCCGGTTTGGGAAATACAAAGCCCACAAAGCCGCCGCCTGACCGCGCGGCACTGTGCAGTTCGCTCACATAATGCACGCCCTTGCTGTCGGTAGTATTGCCGAGATCCTTGCCCACCAGCTGCTTTTGCGTGGGGTGCGCCGCATTCACCGTGCCCTTGTACACATAAAAATAGCCGGAATTGTCGCTTTCAAAGCGCACCTTGTCCACATACTGCGTGATGGTGCGCAACTGGTCCTCTTCTGCCTGCCCGGTCACAAGGGCCGACAGACCAAGAGCCTGCGAATGGGTTATGTCCTTGATGCGCTCTTTCTGGGCATCAAGCAGCATTTCCTTGGCAAGAGCCGTGCCGTCGCCAATGATACCATCGGTCATACGTACAGAAATCGCCGCAGTAGAAACAATCATGGCGATCATGATAATGACAAAAACTACAATCCGCTGGCTGATGCTGAAATTTCTGAGCACGTCTGAATCTCCTCAGTAAACACGGTACAGGCTGGCCGGAAAGGGCCGTCGCAAGGGTCAGCGGCACAAGGCCGCGCGGCAGGGCTGGCACAGCATTGCTGTACCTTCTGTTGCGCAGGAATGCGGAAGCACTGGCCGGACATATGAAACTTTGCCGCCTGCGCCGGTAAAACACAGGGACAGATGGAGGGGCAAATTACACAAAAGCTGTGTGGAAAAGGTAATGCGGAAGGCAGGTGATTCTTGATGCATTGGCAAGCCAGAACAGCAAAAAACCATGCCCGCACACTACGGCACACCGACCAGCCGACGCGGCAAACCGGCGCATGGAAATCATCAGCTTCATATACAGATGCTGCATGTCATCACTGTGGCAAATAGTAATTATTTTGGCAACATACAAAAACAGATAAAATCTATCAAACTACTGGGCTAACAGCCCGATCGTGTAGCCAAAACAGTAATGATAGCCAACAGGCTCAACGATGCCAGCACATTTCGATTACCCTATATAAAAAAGCATTGCATGTTGAAAAAAAAGAAGGCCTTTCATGCAGATAGCGCGAAAGGCCTTCGTAAAGCCGGTATCCAGGGCTGAGCCAGCCCGGATCAGACTAGTCTTTCTTGTCTTTCTTGAGCCACGACATCATGCCGCGAAGTTCCTTGCCCACTTTTTCAATCTGGTGTTCAGATTCGTTGCGGCGGGTGGTGAGGAACATGGGGTACTTGGCGCGGGCTTCGAGAATGAAGTTACGCGCAAACACGCCGCTCTGGATGTCCTTGAGCACGCCCTTCATTTCCTTCTTCACTTCTTCGGTGATCAGGCGGGGGCCAGTGACGTAGTCGCCGTATTCAGCGGTGTTGCTGATGGAGTAACGCATGCGGGAAAGGCCGCCCTCGTACATGAGGTCAACGATGAGCTTCATTTCGTGCATGCACTCAAAGTAGGCCATTTCGGGCTGATAGCCAGCTTCCACCAGAGTTTCAAAACCGGCCTTGATAAGGGCGGAAACGCCGCCGCAAAGCACGGCCTGTTCGCCAAAGAGGTCGGTTTCGGTTTCTTCACGGAAGGTGGTTTCGATAACGCCCGAGCGGGTGCCGCCCACGCCCTTGGCATAGGCCAGGGCAATCTTGAGGGCTTCGCCGGTGGCATCCTGATGAATGGCCACGAGGCAGGGCACGCCGCCGCCTTCGGTGAAGGTACGGCGCACCAGATGGCCGGGGCCCTTGGGAGCGATGAGGAACACGTCCACATCCTTGGGGGGCTGGATCTGGCTGAAGTGGATGTTGAAGCCGTGGGCGAACAACAGGGCCTTGCCCTTGGTCAGATTGGGCTTAACGTCGTTTTCGTACACGGCGGCCTGTACTTCGTCAGGCAGCAGAATCATGATCAGGTCGGCCTGAGCGGCAGCTTCGGCAGCGGAAACAGGCGTAAAGCCGTGTTCCTTGGCCAACTCGTAGTTGGCACCGCCGGGGCGCTGACCCACCACGACCTTAACACCGGAATCGCGCAGATTCTGGGCATGGGCATGGCCCTGGCTGCCATAACCAATGATGGCAACGGTCTTGTTTTTCAAACAATTAAGGTCTGCATCCTGATCGTAATAAACTTTCATCTGAACATCCTCTGAGATCACTCACGGTTAGACAAAAAAATACATTCCTTACCGCCCTTGCGGCAAGGACAGAGGGGGGCCAACTGGATACGGCGGGCAAGGCCGCCTGAGGGACGTTTTGCCAATGACCCGGGGTGGATTGAATGGATATACGCACCACCCCGACCTCGTGCTCGCTGTCAAGAAGGCCTTGTGGGCCATTGACCCGCGCACGGGCTTGACGCTCCTGTGCCGCAGCGGCGCAATGCCGCGCGACAGGGTTCTTTTACGCGCAGTCAGGCCGTGCCGTGTGGGGTGCTCTTGTGCCAAAACACCCCGGCAAAAGGCCGCGCTTCGCGTCCCGGAACCCTAATCCGTTTTCTTGGAACGACGCATGGCCACCGCACCGGTGCGCGCCAGTTCCTTGATTCCAAACCGATGCAACAGGCTGATGATGGCGTCCAGTTTGTTCTGGTCGCCTGTGGCCTCAATGGTCATTTCATTGGGGCTCACGTCCACCACTTTGCAGCGGAATATTTCAACAGTTCGCAGAATTTCGCCCCGCATGGGGCCTTCTGCCTGCACTTTGACAAACATCATCTCACGCGCAACAGCGGGGATATCCGCAAAGTCCACCACCTTGATGACCGAGACAATCTTGTGGAGCTGCTTCATGATCTGCTCCAGAATAAGACTGTCGCCATCTGTGGTGATGGTCATGTGCGAAACACCCTCTTCAAGCGAGGGGGCCACGTTGAGCGAATGGATATTGAAGCCGCGCCCGCTGAACAGGCCAGCCACACGCGAAAGCACACCGGGTTCGTTTTCCACCAGCACGGAAAGCACATGTCGTTGCATAGCCATCTCCCTTACACCAGCAACATTTCATCAAGCGCCGCACCGACTGGCACGATGGGGTACACGTTTTCTTCGCGTTCTACCACCACGTCGATAAAGGCAGGGTTGGGCGAAGCCAGGGCCTTTTCGAGCACGGCCCGCATGTCCTCAGCCTTTTCAATGCGATAGCCCTCGGCCCCATAGGCCTCGGCCAGCTTCACAAAGTCGGGCTGGGCTTCCATGTTGGTGGAACTGTAGTTGTTGTTGTAAAAGAGCTCCTGCCACTGGCGCACCATGCCCAGATAGCGGTTGTTCAGAATGATGACCTTGATGGGCAGCTTGTTGCTCACCACTGTTGCCAGTTCCTGAATATTCATCTGCAACGAGCCGTCGCCCGCCACTGCAATGACTTTCTTGTCGGGGAAGGCAAACTGCGCGCCCACAGAGGCGGGAAAGCCATACCCCATGGTTCCGAGACCACCGCTGGTCAGCAGGGTGCGCGGCTTGGTGAATGAATAGAACTGGGCCACCCACATCTGGTGCTGGCCCACCTCGGTGGCAATGATGGCATCGCCCCCGGTAATGTCGTACAGGGCTTCAATGACAGCCTGCGGCTTGATATTGCCGTTATCCTGATAGCACAGGGGCTTGCTCGACTTCCACTCGGCCACGGCGGCAATCCACGCGGCGTGCTCGCCAGCCCAGTCCTTGTTTTCAAGCTTGGCGTCGCAGATTTCGCTAATGCCCTCCAGAGCCAGGCGGCAATCACCCACCACAGGAACCTGCACCTCCACGTTTTTGCGAATGGAGGTGGGGTCGATATCGATGTGCACAATGCGGGCCTTGGGCGCAAAAGCCGCCAGCCTGCCGGTTACGCGGTCGTCAAAGCGCGCGCCCACGCACATGAGCACGTCGCAGTTGTTGATGGCCAGGTTTGCCGCATAGGTGCCGTGCATGCCCACCATGCCGAGCCACAGGGGATCGGTGGCGGGGAAGCCCCCAAGCCCCATGAGCGTGCAGGTAACGGGAATCTGCAGTTTGCGGGCGAGGCTGGTGAGGGCCTCGGCCGCATTGGACATGATTACCCCGCCGCCAGCCAGAATAACCGGCCGTTCAGCCTTGGCCAGTTCTTCCACCGAGCGGCGCAACTGGTTGAGGTTGGGCTTGTAGGTGGGATTGTAGCTGCGCATGTAGATGTCTTCAGGCCAGACAAATTCTGTCCGCTTCTGCATGACATCCTTGGGCAGGTCCACCAGCACCGGGCCGGGACGCCCCGACCGGGCAAGATAAAAGGCCTGGCGGATGGTAAGCGCCAGTTTGGTGATGTCCTTTACCAGAAAGTTGTGCTTGGTGCAGGGCCGGGTAATACCCACAATATCCACTTCCTGAAAGGCGTCGTTGCCAATCAGCTGGGTAGGAACCTGCCCGGTAAAAATCACCAGCGGTATTGAATCGGAATAGGCCGTGGCTATGCCCGTGACCGTGTTGGTGGCGCCTGGGCCAGAGGTAACCAGACATACGCCGGTCTTACCTGAGGCACGGGCATAGCCGTCAGCCGCGTGCACAGCTCCTTGCTCGTGCCGTACTAGCACATGGCGTAGTTCCGGGTGGCGCGGTAGTTCGTCGTAAATGTCAATGACCGCACCGCCGGGATACCCGAACAGCACATCCACGCCCTCTCGCTTCATGGACTCAAGGAGAATCTGCGCACCAGTACATTCCATGTCCGACTCCTTAAAAAAAGCCCGGCTATCCTTGTTTCTTCAGACGATCCAGAACAGCCATGAGCTGGGTTTTGCCTTCGAGCTTCTGCTTTTTCAATTGCTTGAGCGTCTGCTCTTCGGTTGGCGAGCGAAAAGCCTTGGTTTCAAGCTTTTCGACCTGCTTTTCGTAGAGCACATGATCTTCCCAAAGGGATTTCAGCTCCGGATCAGTGGCAGCATACGTTTCCAGAAGTTTCAGTTCTTGCTGATCCATAAGAAATCTCCATTGTTAGATGTTCATAGGCTTATGCCTGCGCATCAACTGAGGCTTTTACCCTGGTGGATAGCCCTGCATGAGCCCGCCCGACCTTTGCCAGCGGTGCCGCATGACATGGGTTCATCCCCTTGGCGCGGATTCTCAGAATATCCGCATGGAGCAACTTACAAATCCTTATAGCCCGGCCCTTGCTAATGAAGGGTCATGGCATACTGTGCCAGCGAGGCCACAACAATTCGGTTAAACAGCTCAATGGCCAGCAACACCACCACGGGCGAAAAATCCATGCCGCTCGTGTAGGTGAAGGGCAGCCATTTGCGTACACGGTAAAATACGGGTTCGGTCATGGTGCGCAGGGCGCGCACTATGGGATTATACGGATCGGGGCGCACCCACGTAAGCAGGGCCGCGATGATAACAATCCAGAAATAAAGGCTGAGCAGCGACCCAAGCACCAGGGCAACGGCACTCAGGGTATTGGCAAGAACAATCATGAGCCCTCCAGCGTGGCTTTCTTTTTTATTCGCACAGGGTTGGCCTAAAGGCCGGAAACAGGCGGCAACACTGCATCAAGCGCATTGTGCAGGGCAGTGTAGTCTGCAGCCGTAATCTCACCCCGTAGCGGGCCGCCGTTAAATGCGGCAAATATTACACCCGCCCCTCTGGCAGCCTCTTTGTCGTGCTCGCTGTCGCCAACAAACAGCACGTTTTGCGGAGGGCACTGCCATACGGCACATATGTGCCGCGTACCCTCGGCTGAAGGCTTTGGTGCGGCTGTATCCGCCGCGACCACAGGATTAAAATAGGAGGGCAGGGAAAAAATGTCCAGAACCGTTTGTATTCCATCGAGCTTTCGGTTGGTGTGCACGGCCATGCGCACCCCCCTGCTTCGCAGGTTGTCAATAAAGCTCATAAATCCGGGTTGTAAACGAAGCATGGGCACGATATCGCGATGGTAAACCACTTCGTTTCTTGTCACATAATCGATTTCGTGGTGCAGGTGCGGCGGCACTATGTGCAGCAACGCCTGACGCGATGTGGCCATGAAGCTGTAAGCTTCCTGCTCCTGGGTCATGGGCGGCAGCCCAAAATAGGCCAGTACCCGGTTGTAATAGATGTTGTTTGCCGAACGCGAGTCGATCATCACGCCGTCGCAGTCAAAAATAACGCCTGCGATACCGCGGGGAAACAAGGCCTGAGCGTTGAACGGCTGCGCCATTTCTGTCACGCCTCGACCCTCCAGGTTATCCACACGCGCTCAGCATCCAGCGGCGGCTGGCCGGTGGGCCGGGTGTGGCCAAGCACCTTCCAGCCCGGGGCGCGGGTTTCCACCGCAACGGCCCTGGCCGCTGCGCCCGCAAGAAGCCCCTGCCTGTTCGGGGCCGGGACAAAATCAAACAGATCAAGCAGATCTTCACGCATGGGGTCTTCAATAATCAGGGGGGAGTCTGCGGGCACAAAGTAGAGTGCATTGGCCGTCACCAGACGCCACGGCGGCACAAGGCCCGCATCCAGCGCTATGGGCGCGCTAAGACGCACCAGATCACCCGTGAGGGCGTCGGGCGCAAGCCCGTCCAAGTCTTCGTCGGCATCCACGCCAAGGGCGGCGGTGAGCCCGCCCGCCGTGTTGGCGAAACAGGCCGTAAGTTCAGCCAGATCAGCCAGTCTTTCCTCTTGCAGCCAGGTCCACAGCAGGGTTTTTTGCGCCTGGCTGAGCGCCAGCTGTTCCTTGCGGGCAGCCTCTGCCGCAAGCGCGGCTGCTGTGTTGCCGTCCGAATTATCCAGCCCCTTGATCAGGGCCATTTCGGAGGCGCGACGCGCGGCGCGCGAATTGCCAGCGGCGGCAGCAGCCCCAACCGGCAAGCCGGAAAGAGCAGCGTCGCCCATCTGTTGCAGGTCGCCAAGGCAAGCCTGGGCCTCGCGCGGCGAAAAAGGATATTTATCCGGGCAGAAATAATCGGCGGGTGCATCGGGCAAGCCAGGCCAAAGGCGCAAAGCCCCGCTCCACTGGGGGGCTGATCCTGTCCCGTCGATCGGGGCATGATCGGGTTGCGCGGGCGTTTCAAACGCGTGCGAAGGCAGTGGGCCGCGAAGCAATGGCAAAAGAATGGGGGAACTTTCTGTCATCATACTTCCTTTTGAGTCCTTAAGCATAGCCAGAGGAAGCCCGAAGCGCAAGCCACAGTGGGCCGGAGCAAAAGTTTTTTGCCCCGTCACGCACCGGGCGAGGATCATGACAGGTATCATATTGTCAGGTGCGGTTTATTGACATATATACACGCCAGCAAAGCCGCCGATTGGGCGGTGCGCAGATATTTATCACAAGCCGTTCCACGGCTCAGAAGGAGTAGAAAGATATGGAACAGGGCACCATCCGCCTGAAGACAGGCCTTGCTGAAATGCTCAAAGGCGGCGTGATCATGGACGTCACCACTCCCGAACAGGCTAAAATCGCCGAAGCAGCGGGAGCTTGCGCAGTCATGGCCCTGGAACGCGTACCCGCCGACATTCGCGCCGCAGGCGGCGTGGCCCGCATGGCCGACCCCACCATCGTCAAGCGTATCATGGAAGTGGTGAGCATTCCCGTCATGGCCAAGGCCCGTATCGGCCACTTTGTTGAAGCCCGTATTCTTGAGGCCATGGGTGCGGACTATATCGACGAAAGCGAAGTGCTCACCCCCGCCGATGACAAATATCATATCGACAAGCGCGACTTTACCGTGCCTTTTGTGTGCGGTTGCCGCAACCTGGGCGAAGCCCTGCGCCGCATCGCCGAAGGCGCTGCCATGATCCGCACCAAGGGTGAACCCGGCACCGGCAACGTGGTTGAAGCCGTGCGCCACTGCCGCCAGGTGATGGACGATGTGCGCAAGCTGTGCAGCCTGCCCGAAGCCGAAGTTGCCAACTACGCCAAGGAAATCGGCGCTCCCCTTGAAGTGTGCTACGCCGTGCGCAAGGAAGGCCGCCTGCCCGTGGTGAACTTTGCCGCTGGTGGCATTGCCACCCCCGCCGACGCCGCCATGATGATGCACCTCGGCTGCGACGGCGTGTTCGTCGGCTCCGGCATCTTCAAGTCTGGCGACCCCGCCAAGCGCGCCAAGGCCATTGTGCAGGCCGTGACCAACTACAACGATTTCGCCATGCTTGCCGAAATCTCGCGCGATCTGGGCGAACCCATGGTGGGCATTGAAATCTCCACCATTCCTTCTGCCGAGCGCATGCAGGAACGGGGTTGGTAATGTCTGGACTTTGTGTAGGCGTTCTGGCTCTTCAGGGAGCCTTTCGCGAGCATGTGGCCGCTGTTGCCCGCCTGGGCGCAACGGCCCGCGAGGTGCGCCAGCTCAAGGATATTGATGGCATCGACGCCCTGATTATTCCCGGCGGCGAAAGCACCACCATGGGCAAGCTGCTTAACGAATGGAACATGCTTGAGCCCCTGCGCCAGCGCATACTCGACGGCATGCCTGTTTATGGCAGTTGCGCCGGGCTGATTCTGCTGTGTCGCGAAATTGAAAACTCGGACCAACCCCGCCTGGGCGTGCTAGACGCAACCGTGCGCCGCAACGCTTTTGGCAGGCAGGTGGACAGCTTTGAAACCGATCTGACCATACCCGAGATTGGGGCCGACCCCATCCCGGCGGTTTTCATCCGCGCGCCAGTGATCACCGGCGTAGGTGCGGGCGTAACCGTGCTGGCAGAAGTAAACGGTCAGGCTGTAGCCGTGCGCCAGAACAACATTCTGGCCACGTCCTTCCACCCCGAGCTCACGCCAGACACACGCATGCACAGCTACTTTCTGTCTTTTTGCGGCAAATAGCCGCAAGCTGAACAGATAGAGACAATAAAGCCCATCCCGCAAGCGGGGTGGGCTTTTTCATTTGAAGCACCCGTCGCCCCTTCTGCCCCCCCTGCCCTCCACAAATTTGCCGCCAACATGACGCACAAATTCACCTGCGCGTCACCGTAACGCAAACCTGCAAGTTCATGATGCCCCAAGAGCAACAGTTCAACCATCGGAGCAATCCCGGAGGAGGCAGACCATGGACAACATGCACACTTTGCAGCGTCTACAGGGTGAACTGAACGAAGAAATGCACCGTCTCACCCAGCTGCGCGACGTTTTTCAGGCGCAGCACTGCGCGGACGAACTGGACGCAGCCAGCCATCTTGAGGCGGCCCACATAGCCCATTGCAGCGCCCGCCGCAGCTCGCAGCGCATTCAGGAACTCCAGAGCCTTGTGAGCCTGCTGCGTCACGGCGGCCCGCGCCGCTGTGAGGAATGCGGCGAAGAAATTCCCCTTGCCCGTCTTATGGCCGCGCCGGGAGCAACCCGTTGCTGCGAATGCCAGCAAAATATCGAAAACGACATGCAGATAGGCATGATCCAGATGAAGAAAACACAGTTTTCCAACGAATGCTGCGCTGAATACTGCTAGTGCACCCTGCGCGACAGTAACCCACAAACAGCTTTCGCAGAATCGGAACCCGCCAGCAAGGCGCATGCAACGCGTGCGCCCTGGCCCAAGCACAGGAGAATCCACATGCCCGGCAATGCAGACACCTTATCCCTTGCGCCTGGCCGCCCGCTGGTCAGAAGTGTTGGGCGGCTGGCCCGCGCCATGGCCCGCCAGATTTCGGGCTTTGCCCGGCTGGGAAAAATGGCCTACACGCTTCCCCAGTGCGGCGACCCCCAAACCTTTGCTACGGCCTGCCTCACGGCCCTTGATGTAATCCCCGAGTGCCTGCGTGGCGACCTGGGTCGCATCCCCGCCGAAGGCCCGGTCATTCTTTTTGCCAACCACCCTTCCGGCGCGCTGGAAGGGTTGATGATGGCCGCCCTGTGCGGCAGGGCGCGGCCCGATCTCAAAATCCTCGCCAGTGCCGCTCTCTTGCGTATTCCGCAGATTGCCCAGCTGGCTCCCATGCTGCTGCCGCTCGACCTTTCTGGCGGCGCGGTATCCAACGCAGCTGTGCTGCGCAGCGCCATGAACCACCTGCGCAAGGGCGGTGCCCTGGGTATTTTTCCTGCTGGCGAGGTGGCTCGCTGGCACTTTGGGCGTGGCATTGCCGAGCAGCCCTGGTCGCGCCTGCTCAGCAGGCTCACTGGCCGCAATTCGGACGTTCCCGGCCTGAACTTTGTGCCCCTGCACATGTCTGTGCGCTACAACCCCCTGTTTATCGCTGCCACCATGCTGCGCGACAATCTGGGCGAGGCGCTTCTGCCCCACACATTGTTCAGGCAGCGTGGCAGCAACGCACGCATGATCGTGGGCGAGGCCATTGCCGCAGATACTCTGACCGGCCTGACCCACGAACAGCGCACCCACTGCCTTGGTCTGTGCCGCTCTGCCCTTGGCTCCGAAGTTCACACAGAACGCCGCGCCGAGCAGTGCGCGCCGCTGGCCACGGCAGCGGAAAAAATGGACATCATGGTCAGCCTGGCCGCCCTGCCGGAAGACCGCCTGCTGGCTCGCGAAGGTCGCTATGCCGTGTATCTTGTGGAAGGTGACGAATCTCCTCTGTTGCTCGACGAACTGACCAGAAGGCGCGAGGAGGCGTTCCGCGCTTTGGGCGAAGGCTCTGGCCAGTCGCGCGATACAGACTGCTACGACCCGCAGTATTCGCACCTGTTGCTGCTGGACGAGGAAGGCAAAAGCATCGCCGGATCATACCGCGCCCGCGTTGTCCGCCCCGAAGACACCCGGCACTGTTCAAAAAAACACCTCTACACAGCCTCTCTCTTTGACTACGAGCCGGAATTTTTCCAGCAGTGCGGCAATGCGCTGGAATTGGGCCGCGCCTTTGTTTGCCCCGAATACCAGCGCGACTACACCCCCCTGCTCCTGCTGTGGAAGGGCATTGGCCAGCTGGCCCTGCGCAACAGGGTGCGTACCCTGTTTGGCCCCGCCAGCATCGGTCTGAATTACCGCCAGCAGTCTGTGGACCTGTTGTGGCGGCATCTGCGGCTGCGTCACTGGGATGCGCCGCTGGCCACCCTTGTGCGCGGCAAGCACCCCCGCAGACTGCGTGAAGAACTGCCCTTTGCCCAGCACCTCGACTACAAGGCCGTCAACAACCTGGTGCGGCAAATGGAAGGTGGACGCACCCTGCCCATACTTTTCAAGCATTATCTGCAACTGGGCGGACGCATTGCCGCCTTTCACGAAGATCGCACCTTTGGCACACTCGACGCACTGCTGGTGGTTGACCTGCTCAACGCCCCCGACAAGCAGTTGCGCCGCTATGTGGGCGAGGAAGGCATGCGCAGGTTGCGTAACAGTTCCGCGCCAGTCTAGCTTGCGGCTGTGACCGCCTTTTTGTGGCAGTACGCCGCAGACAGAGGCTGATAAAAACGACTTTTCATGGACCCGGCATAAACACCCTGCAATCAGCCGTCCCTCACGGCAGGGGGGGGCCCCCCCCCCCCCCCGCGGCGCCCCCCCCCCCCCCCCGGGGGGGGGGCCCCCCTTCTGCATGTGATGCTGCATATTCCACAGCGCTGCCTGCAACAAAAAAGGAGGCCCCTTGGGGCCTCCTTATCACGTTCAGTCTACCAGCTCTGCCAGCTTTAAAAGCCGGGCTCCTTGTCCTCTGTACGCAGGAAAGGCAGATAGGTGGGGTCTGTGCCCATAATGTGCTGCACCAGCCAATCCTTGAGGAAGGTCAGCAGATCCATGCTTACCGTGGCAGTACCCATGCGCAGCTGCTCTTCCACTTCATCCAGCTTGGCGACGAATTTTTTGTGTATCTGCATGTGTTCTGCGGCGGCCTTGTAGGCGGGCACGTTGAACAGCTTTTCTTCGTCACCGAAGTGCGTAGCCGTGTAGTCGCGCAGTTTTTTGAGCACTGCAATCATCTCAGAGATGGGCTTGTTGTGCGTCATGGCCTGATGGAGCTCGTTGATGTAGTCGATGAGCAGCTTGTGTTCCCTGTCCACCAGCGGCACATGCAGAGCAAGCTTGGGCGTCCATTCCACAAACCTGTTCGAGGTGGCCTGATCATAATCGCCTGCCACCAGGGCGTTGACGATCATGTCCAGTTCTTCCATGCCGCTCTGAAAGGCCAGCAGCGACGCGGTGAAGACTTCCATGTTTTTGGAGGTCTTTTCTGCCGCGCCGCGAATCTCCTCAAGGGCTCCATTGGTTCCCGCGCTACGCTCGGACTGCTCTACCGCGCCGGAGGCAATACTGCCAAGGTGGTCTGCCGTGTCGGCCATGCTCTGCAGAATGGTGCGCATTACCGAACCGGCATTGGTGGCCTTGTCTGCCGCATCCACGCTCAGCTGGGCGGCGCTGTCCACGGTCAGCACATTGCGGCGGGTTTCTTCCTGAATGGCTTTGACGGCTTCTTCCACTTCCTTGGTGGCGCCCATGGTCTTTTCAGCCAGTTTGCGCACCTCGTCGGCCACTACGGCAAAGCCGCGCCCGGCCTCGCCCGCGCGGGCTGCCTCGATGGCGGCGTTAAGGGCCAGCAGGTTGGTCTGGTCGGCCACCTCGTTGATGACACTCATGACCTGACCGATATTGCTGGCTTTTTCACCCAGACCAGCCATGGCTTCCTTGAGCTGCACAATGGTATCGCGCACCCTGTCAATGGAACCCACGGCGCCCACAACTTCCTGCTCGCCCGTGGTCGCGCTGGCGCTGGAACTCTGGGCACTTTCTGAAAGCTCTCGCACACGCAGCGATGCAAGACTGGCAGTGTCGGCCACCTGTTCCATGGCGGCGCTGGTGTGTTCAAGCCTGTCGCGCTGCACGGCCACACTGCCGTTCACGTCCTTGATCAGGCTTGCAAGCTTGCGCATGTCGCCAGAGAGCCTGTTGCACACGTCATGGGCCTTGTTCAGGGCTATAACGCCCTTTTCACGCCTCTTGCGCAGGGTTTCGACCAGGGTTTCAGATTCCTTGAGCTTCTGGTCAAGCTCGTTGTTACGCGCCTGCAATGTCGCAACAACCTGAGGATCAACCTTGGCTTTCAGCGTATCGCGCAGGGTATCGATGCACAGCACAGCCCGCAGTTCCACCTCGGCCTCGCCAGAAGGCGATGAAGCCCCCGGCCTCGGGCTGGCAAGCGGCGCTGCACCAAGGCACTGTTCCAGGCGTGCCGTCCGGTTGCGCCTGCTCACCCACAGCCACATATCCACTGCCGCACAAACAAAAGCAATGCTGGCAACAAGCCAGCCAATGCCCTGTATGCCCCCCAGCAAGGCAAGACCTGCCAGAGCGACAATTATTATTACCTGAAGCGCAATGCCCATATATGCCTACCTTACTTTAACTTGCCTATCGGCTTTTTTCTCTCTACCCTTACCCTTAATAGTTGTAAATCTCACATACTTGGCCGGAGGATAATTATGGAACAGCTTGATTGCCGGGGGCTTGCCTGCCCCCAGCCGGTGATACGCAGCCGCGATGCCGTGACGGGCGGCGCTCGGGCACTTGAAGTGCTGGTGGATAATGAGCCTGCGCGTGAAAACGTGCGGCGCTTTTTTGAAGGGCGCGGCTTTTGTGTTGCTGCAAATCAGGAAGGCCCCGACTGCTGGCGCATAAGCGCCACTGCAGATGGTGAGGCCCCCGCCCCGCAGCAGACACCGCAGGCCGCGCCCGCAGCAGAAGGCAACAGCCGTACTCTGGTGCTCATAACCACAGAAACCATTGGCCGTGGCGACGACGTGCTGGGCGGCAAGCTTATGGGCAACTTTCTGGGCACCCTGCCAGAGCTGGGCTCACGTCTGTGGCGCATTGTGCTCATCAACGGCGGCGTGAAACTGGCATCATGCCCCGGACCCGCCCTCGATGCGCTGAAAAAGCTGGAGGCTGAAGGCGTTTCGGTGCTGGTTTGCGGCACATGCCTTGCACACTTTGGCCTGCTGGAAGCCAAGGCCGTGGGCGACACCTCAAACATGCTTGATATTGTCACCAGCCTTGATCTGGCGGGCAAGGTCATCCGTCCCTGAGGCATCGATCCTCGGGCATGGTCTGCCCACAAACGCAAAAAGCGGCATGGACCCTGTCCACGCCGCTTTTTGCGTTATTGTAGTTCCAGAAACCTCAGCAGGACCGCCAATGGAGGCAGTTCAGACTTCCGGAATCGTCTGTTCCGCTACAGGGCAGCCTTGTAGATGCTGGCCACGGCCGCATCGGTCATGGTGCGGGGGTTGGTGAGGCCGCAGGCGTCCTTCTGGGCGTTGGCGGTCATGGTAGGAATGTCGGATTCACGCACTTCCTTGCCATACTTTTTGCCAAGAGCGATCAGGCCGTCAGGAATGCCCACGTCCTTGGAAAGAATGTTGATGGCGGTGATGGCCTTGCGCGAGGCTTCGTCGGCGCTGATGCCCTGGGTCAGTTCGCCCAGCAGCTGGGCAATGCGGCCAAAACGGCGGCGGCTGGAGATGCGGTTGTATTCGCACACATGGGGCAGCAGAATGGCATTGCATTCGCCGTGGGGCAGGTCATAGAAGCCACCCAGCTGGTGGGCCATGGCGTGCACGTGGCCAAGGCTGGCGTTGTTGAAGGCCATACCGGCCAGATACTGGGCGTAGCACATGCCTTCGCGGGCTTCCTTGTCGCGGCCGTTGGCAACGGCGCGGCGCAGGTAGCGGTTGATGTATTCCATGGCTTTTTCAGCGCAGGCGTCGGTCATGGGCGTGGCGGCGGTAGAAACATAGGCTTCTACGGCATGGGTCAGAGCATCCATGCCCGTAGCGGCGGTAAGCGCCGGGGGCATGCCCATCATCAGAACCGGGTCATCGATGGCAACACTGGGGGTGCAGCGCCAGTCAACAATGGCCATCTTAACCTTGCGCGAGGTGTCGGTGATGATGCAGAAACGCGTCATTTCCGAGGCCGTACCAGCGGTGGTATTTACTGCAACATAAGGGGGGAAGGGCTTTTTGGACTTGTCCACGCCTTCGTAGTCATGGATCTTGCCGCCGTTGCCAGCGAGAAAGCCCACGCCCTTGCCGCAGTCGTGCGAGCTACCGCCACCAAGGGTAACAATGCTGTCACACTTTTCCTTTTTGTATACTTCAAAGGCTTCGGCAACGTTGTTGTCAGTGGGGTTGGGGATGGTTTTGTCGTATATGGCGTACTTCATCTTGGCGGCATCAAGAATATCGGTGATCACTTTAAGGATACCGGCATTCACGATGCCCTGGTCGGTCACAACCAGGGGCTTGGCACCGCCAATGCTTTTCAGACGAACAGGAATCTCTTTAGAACATCCCTCACCCACCAAAGTGACGTTGGGGATAAAGAACGAGGTGATCTGACCCATATGCATGCTCTTAAGATCTGTACTCATTCGTGACTCCTTTTGTTATACAGGGGCACATCAGTATGAAATAGCCCTGTGGTAAGTAAGAATTACTCCTGTGGTAAAAAATATCCCATATAAAATGCCAATGCAAGCATATCAGTGCAATTGTTTAGTTCTTTTTTTCTCTACATATTCACATTTGTAAGTTATTTTTTGCACAAGCTTTTGCATCGCAAGAGGCGTATATACACAGAATACCTTTGATTGATTGAACACACAATGCTCTCGATTTAATCAAAACCGTGATATAACAGGATTGTTGCACGCCAGCCTTTTTTATCCACCCCAAAAACGAAAAAGCCACCGCCAAAAGTTACCTTTCGTCGGTGGCCTGAAGAAGGGAACCGCGTCGTTCCCATACTTCGCATGTATGGCGGGTCAGGGCCCGTCAGCGGCGGCAAGCGCCGTAGTTGCAATGAGAGGTTGTGAATTCGTGCCCCAGATACAAACTGCCCAATTTTCTTTAAATACAGACTGTTAGATAGCTAAGTAGCATTTTTCGCGGGCTTTGACCAGCCATAAAAAAATTTTTTATCCGTTAAAATGCACCGGGTTCGCGCATCTTCCCTGGCCGGCACATGCGGCTCAATCGACGCAGATATTCTTTGCGTTTATCCAGATAGAAAGCCAGCGGACGGGAAAAATTGCGGCCCAGCAGGCCGTCCACCAGCATCTGGCTGACCTCGCGCTCACGGGTAAGCACAAGCTGGGCCCGCGCGAGCACGTTGCGGTCGGCCTCTGGCATGGTTCTGGCGATCTGGCGAAAGGCATCCTGGGCACGCGGCTGGTAAAACCAGATATACATGAGGTCGAGGGCATTGATGATAAAGGCCCGCTCGACTTCCTTGCCCATCACACCACCGCTGCCCTGCAAGCCCCCAGGCTTGGCCAGCTTGATAAGCGCATCTTCGTCGGGAAACAGCAGTTCAAGGCGGGTATAACAGTCAAAAACGTTGGTCAGCTTGCTGCGGTAGTCCCACCGCCGCATGCGCAGGTTCACCTGGCTGTCGGCATAACCTTCAATAATGGCCGCTACGGTGTCCGATGCCGTTTTGGAAATAACGGCGGCACTGGGCACCAGATACATGGCAGGATTATCCACCCCCAGAAGAAAGGCTGCCTGGTACAGTACCCAGTTGTACAGCGACGAGATGGGGATGGCCATGATGCTGCGAAAGAGGTTTCCGATGGCCGCTTCCTTGGGAAAGCCGCGAAATACGTTGTGGGCGCACAGGTATATGCCGTTCACAAGACTGAGCACGCCGAAGACCACCCAGGGATTCTGGGCTGCGGTAATGCCAAGGGTTCTGTCGAGCAGCACCACACGCACCAGCATTTCGAGCAGCAGCACTGAAAACCCTGTAAACATGAGCGAATCGCACAAACGGCTTACATTTACCTGATCGCGCCAGTGTATGAGTGTGGAGCGCGTGGCCCCCTTGGCCGCCATGACCATCTGCACCACGTTGCGCACACCCGTGATGCCAAACCATATAAACGTGCCAAACCAGGCCAGAAACCACCAGTTCTGGGTGTACATGAACGAAAAAAACGCGGGGCAAAAGCCCAGCAGCACCTTGAGGCAGTTGCCAATGGTGCTGTTGAGATAGGCCGTGCCCAGAGGCACGTTTTCCTTTTCCGTGGGCTTGGCCACCAGACCGTTGCCGCTCGTAAGGCTCAGACCGCCCAGATTGAGCACGTTGCCCTTGCCGCATACCCTGAAATCCACACTGGCGGTTTTCCACACCGTATGGCGTTCCATGCCCAGATGGCGGCAACCCGGCAGAGGACTGAGCACCCTCAGGGCGCGCTGCCAGGGCGATGGATTGCGCGGCTTGATATAGCGCACGCATTCCTCAACGGGTGAGCACACGGGGATATCGGGCTGTTTCTGGTCACGGGCGTAAAACTTGCGGCTACGCGCGGGCAGGGTTTCGCGCAGAACAAAGCCCATGCCGTAAGAATCGCGGCTCACAGAGCTTGTGCCAAGACGCGACCCCAGAGGCTTGTTGCGGTAGTGTTCCCACAATTTCGGTACGTTGTGCAGAATATGTCGAAACTTGGCCGCCCGCGTCTCGTCCTGGTTGTCCATGCGCCGCACCATGAGGCGGATCATCTGCTTTACACGCGGGCCAAGTCCTTCGTTGAGCGCCTGCTGCAACTCGCTGATGGCCTTGAGGCTGGCGTGCTTGCCTTCCATCCAGCCGCGCATGTTGAAAATTTCCAGATGGCTGATACTGCCCTGACTGTCCCATAAAAGTTCGGCCACGTCTTCCACGCTCAGGCCCTTGGTGGTGAGCACAAGCCGGTAACCAGGGTTGAGGTCGGCCAGTTCACGGGTCAACTCGCCCACAGAAAGCTGCATGAGCGGAGGCAGCTCGCTGTATGTGCAGGGGTTGGTGAGATCGGGCATTTCCGGGTGCTCCACGGGAGAAAGCCAGTGGTCGGCAATGTATTCTGCGCCCAGGTTTTCCAGAAATACCAGCTCGGCTGCAGCCTCGTCGCCGCCGCGTTCCTGCAACAGGGCTGCCCGCTGTCGCAGAGAGGGCAGCACATGGTGGTGCAAGGCTTCCGCAAGGTGCAGGCCAGAGGCCTGCCCACGGCCCACATGCCGCAAAAAATCCTCGCCGGGCATTTCCGGCACGGGCACTTCCCACTGCGCCTCAAGCTGTGGACGCTGGTACTCGTTCCACAAAGCCAGACTTTCGAGCACGCGCTCGCGCCGCCAGCGCAGAACCTCGCGGCCACGCTTCATGAGCTCGGCCATCTTGGGGCTGTGCAAAAATTCCAGAAAATCTTCGTTGGAGCTGAAACCGCGGGGAATCCAGAACAGACTGATGAAACGCCCGTAGAACGGCAGGTGAAATTCCAGCCCGATACGCACGCCAATGCCAGTAATTTCTGCCGCACGCAGTATTTCGCGCGCAGCTTCTGGCTGCACCCAGTATTCGTAGGCAACAGTAAGGGAACGCATGCCCTTGATCCAGGCATCCATAATCAGGTGCGTGGGCGTTTTACGGCCCTTGGTGTTGGCATCGTAAACGTGGTCGTCAAATGCCAGCTGGTTCCAGCTTTCAGGCATTTCGGGCAGGTGGTAACGGGCGAGCATGCGCCGCACCACGCGTGGGGTTCCCTGCACGGTACGCCGAAAATCGTGGGCCAGTTTGAGCTGCTCAAGCTGGTCGCCGTGGGCGCGCACCATACTTTTCATGATCTGCATGAGCGCGCGCGCCGTGTTGCGTCGCAGGGCAGAATGCGCGCTGTTGAGCACTTCGTCGTACAGGGTCTTGAGAGCAAGCAGACGATCACGTGCCTGGGTGCGCCCTGCCTGCAGGTTGCGCAGCAGGTTGATGACCGCATATGCCATGCGTGAAACAGGCGTTGCCACCAGTTCCTTGATGCCGTGGGGGTGCAGACTGGGGTCAAACAGGAAGGTGTCCGACTGTTTGCCATCGGATTCCAGAATACGGTTCACCAGAGCCAGTATATCTCTGTCCTGCTTGTCAAAATAGATACCTTGCGACTTGGCACACACGGCGTAACTCCTTTCTGCCGTTTCCCATACACGTTTTGGGGAAAGACCGGCAACGAACTGCATTTACACCACATTCTGTCTTTGGGCAAACAAAGGCCCAAAAATTATGCGCCTCTGGCTTGCCAGCCATATCGCCAGACAGATTGTGATGAAATGAACAGTCCTAGTATTTATCGTTACTTAACCTGTGGCAAGGGCTTCGTCAAACAGAGCTTTTTCCTTAGCTGGCGAATAAAGCCCAAAAAGGCATACTGCCCTGCCCCTTGCACCAGGCTACCCTGCGGCTATTTTATATCTTGTTGTAACATTTAATAAAATTTTAAATTCGGCATATAATTGTTTTAAAAATCACAATCGAAGGTCAGAACGAAAATTTTTTCGCCTCCCCCCTACCAAATAGCAGGCCCGGCCCACAAAAATGGGCCGGGCCTGATCAGAAAGATTGCGGCAAGAGGCTAAAAGGCCTTTGTACCAAATATGGTGTCGAAAAACGATTTTTCCTTGGATGAGGGGTCAACCCAGGCCAGAACCTCGCGCCCCATGTCCCAGGCCAACGAACGGGCAATAAAGCCCGAGGGATCGCCAGGGTTACGCTCGCGTATGGAGAAAAGATAAAAATCGTGCACCTGGCGTGCTTCCATCATGCCGCCCTGGGCCATTGACCACAGCAGCGTGCCGGAACGGGCGTCGTACACCTCGATCGCCAGCGACATGGAGCTGGAACCACCGCTGCCACCATCCATATAATGATTGATGTAGCCGCCCACGACCATTTCCGCCCCTTTCTGGCGGGCAAGGGCAATGGCGCGCGAAGGTTCAAAAGGTGCGCCCTGCGGGGCGTATTCCAAAGCCTGAAAAGCGTTGAGCGAAAGCCATACCTGCCAAACCTGACGGGAGAGCATTTCGCTGAAGCTCACGGGGTTGGCTATCTGCTGGGTGGCGCGCAGGGGAACGAACAGGGCACGGGGCCGACGCCCCAGCACAGATTGCGGGGCCACGTAAATCGCCGGGGGCTGGCGACGCACAAAATTGTTTATCTGCACCTGAAAGGGCGTGCCAAAATTGCCGGTCACGTTGACGGTCTGGTAGCTGTCATCGTGGGGTGTGGCGCAACCGCCCAGCAGTATCACCACAACCAGCGATGCCACCAGTGCCGCGCGTCTGCACATACGCAAGCCCCTGCCGTTGCCCGAGCGTTCATTATGAAGAATCATTGCGTTTTCTCCGAGGCCAGACATGACTTTTGCATGGAATCGAGCAGCTTCTGCCTGGCCTGCGACAAACTTTCGTACAGATCCCGGCGTTTTTCTGCCGGAATTCTGCAAAAGGTGGTCTGCCTGGTCATAAGCACAAGATTGCGCATTTCCTGCCCTAGCTGCGCCAGGTGGCGCGACTCCGCTTCTGCCAGCGCACCGCTCCGTCCAGCCAGTTCCGCCAGGTGCCCAAGGTCTTCGGCCTGAGCGCGGATGGAGTCCGGCTTTATGATTGCGCCATATTTACGACAATTGCGAAATTCATGCCAGAATTGCGCAATCCTTCGCCAGAAGCGGGCCATGGCTATCCTCAGAATTGAGCGGCCTTCATCACCTGCAACAATAGGGGCGCAAGCAGCAGCACCACGGGCGCAAACCCCATGAATGCCTGAGGCCATGTAAGATTGAGCACCGTACGGCAGCCCACAAGCACGCAGGCAACCATCCATATGAAGCCCACAATGGAGCCAAGCAGTGGCACAACGCACAGCAGCGAAGGCGCGGCCGCGTACGCCGCCACCTGAAACACCAGCGAAAATTCGGGCCTTTTGCCGGTAATAAAGCCATAGGTAAAATGCATCAGGGCCGTAAGCACATACAGCTGCACCACTGAAACGCCCGTTTTGAGCAGAATGGTCATGGGCAGACTGAGCTGGGGTGACAGCAGAATGAGCATTTTTTCCAGCTCTGGATCAGTTGCGGCGCTGGGTGACATAAGCGAAAGAAATATGCCCGACCACACCCTTTCAATGATCACCTGAATGACGCTAATGATCAGATAGAACACCAGAGGACGCACCTGCGGAGTATCGGCGCGTACGTGGTCATAAAAATTGTGCGCGCCAAACATGACCCGCATGCAGGTGTGATAAAAGGCGGGTATCCAGCCGTCTGGTTCCGGGGCCGCATCCCAGGGGTTGGCTGGCACATGGTTGCTGTCGTCGTCTCCGTTTTCAAAACGGGCCGCCTCACGCGCATAGGCGTCGCTGGCAGCGCGGCCTTCGTCCCCACGATCGTTGCCCGCTCCAAAAATACTGCGGTGAGAGTTGCGGCTGTCGCCGTCGTCATCCCGACCGTTACCCCTGTCGTTATCCCGGCTGCGGGCATCGGTTTGCTTGCCGCCCCGCTGCCCAAAAATACTTTTGCCGCCCAGCAGCCCCCAAAGGTTGCCAAGGCCCTTTTCCTCGCTATCTTCCTGCGCGGGCTGTTTCGCCCCCTGCCTGCGGTTGTCCCCCCCCGAAGTGTAGCGGGGTTCGGAATCGGACTCGGCATCGGCATCAACATCAGTACCTGCGCTTTTGCGGGGGCTGGAATTGCCGGGCACGATGGCTCCCGGCGGCAGAGGATCATCGCCGCCGCTATGCCAGCCGCCCTGAGGAGGATGGGAATAACCGGATTCATCAGACTGTGGCTGGCCGCCCTGCTGCTCGTCGTTTAATTCAGGTTCCGGCGGTTCAGAAATCACATCTGTAACACCAGTGCCAGGCACAAGGCGGAACCGGCAGGCGCAGTGGGGGCAGGTGGCGATTACGGCCTTGGAAGGCGCACGATCGGCGGGCAATTCGCGGCTGAAACCGCAACGCGGGCAAGTAATATTCACAAAAAGACTCCTAGGCTGGCCGATAAAAACCGACGCATGATTCCCCGCCACTCTAGCCGCAGCCCACTGTGCTGGCAAGTGCCGCCACCACCGCATTATACAAATGACCATAAAAACGGCCCCAGAGGCGGTTTTCCCGCGCCGAAGCATTGACAGCCTGAGCCGCTGCGGCTATTTTGAGGGCTCAAGGGGAGTAACTGGGTTCTTGAAACCCCGGCGACATCAACAGCATGGCCATTGGCCTGGTGTCGCCATCGGTACTACCGATTAGTGAGACCTTGGCGTTTACGCCAAGGTCTTTTTTTTATTTTTTAAGGAGAGCATATGACAGTTCGCGCTTTGCGCCCCTACATTATCGCCGTTGGCATGACTCTGCCCGGCCTTTGCATCCGTTTTCTGCACCCGGATGTTTCGCCCCTGGTTGTGGCCCTGCTTTCGGGCATGGCCATTCTGGGCGCGTCATTTCTGCTTACCTGGGCCTGCGAGGTCGCCCAGATGGACATTCCCCAGGCCGTGGCCGTGGCCGTGGTGGCCTTTATCGCAGTGCTGCCAGAATACGCCGTGGACATGTACTTTACCTGGATGGCCGGGCAACACCCCGAGAGTGCGTATTCGCACTACGCCATCGCCAACATGACCGGTGCCAACCGGCTGCTCATAGGCGTGGGCTGGTCGGCCATCGTGCTGGTGTTTGCGGGCAAGTTTCACTCTGGTGTCTCCCTGCCCGACGACAAGCGTACAGACGTGCTCTTTCTCGGCCTGGCTACCCTTTACGCCCTGTTCATTCCCATCAAGGGTTCGCTCACCTGGGTTGACGGCGTGGTTCTGCTGGGCATCTATATCTGGTACATCTGCATTATCGCCCGCAGACCTGTGGAAGAAGAAGAACCCGAAGGCCCCGCCGCCCTGCTGGCGCAATTTGCCAAAAAAGTACGCCTGCGCAGCGTTATTGCGATTTTTATTTTCTCGGCGCTGGTTATCATGTGCAATGCCGAGCCCTTCAGCGAAAGCCTGGTAGCCAGCGGCAAGCTGCTTGGTATCAACGAATTTCTTCTGGTGCAGTGGCTTGCGCCTATCGCCTCTGAATCGCCGGAATTCATCATTGCCCTCATGTTTGCCGCCCGGGGCAACGCCTCGCTGGCACTGGGCAGCCTGCTTTCGTCCAAGCTCAACCAGTGGACCCTGCTCGTCGGCATGATTCCCGGTGTCTACGCCGCGTCATTTGGTTCGCTTTCACCCTCTATTAATCTTGACACCCACCAGTTTCAGGAAATACTACTGACGGCCGGACAATCACTGTTTGCGGTAGCCCTGCTGGTAGATCTGCGCCTGCAGGTGCGAGAAGCCGTGTGGTTGCTCGTCCTTTTCGCGGCCCAGCTGCTTTCGCCCATGTATGATGTTCAGCTCGAAGCCCTGCTGGGGCTTGCGCACGACCCGCTGCGCCTGCACTTTTTCTTTGCGCAGGTGTATCTGGTTCTGGCTGCGGTGCTGCTGCTGCGCAACTGGCGCGGTTTGCTGCGTCTGCGTGAAGGTTTTAAGGTTTAACTCTGTATCTGACGCCCGCATGCACGCCCTGCGGCCTGCATGCGGGCTTTGCCGCACAATTCAGTTGGCCTGACGGTACGGCCATTTATTGGAATATTATGCCTCGCCTAGTCGCTTTATTGCTCTTTACGCTGCTGCTTTCTGCGCAAGTGGTCTCTGCCGCCCGCCTGCCAGAGATGCAGCCTGCTGGCTCATCAAAAGCCGGAACGGCTGTTCTGAGCAACAAAGATAATTCGCCCCGGCCAGAGGCCGCTGCTGCCCACGAAGAGACCCTTGTGGCCGACGCCGTTCAGGCAGGCATGCAGGGCGACCCGCCCCAGACTGAAACGCAGCTGGGCACCCCCGCCGCAACTGCTCAGGTAGATGCTGACACCGCGGAAAAGGCAGAAGGAACTCCGGCACACGAACTGGCGGCCAGCCCTGCCCTTAACAATTCTGGCTCCAGCAATCCGAGCCCGACCCCGGCAGGCGACAGCGCCAACCCGACAAAAACCGACAAGGACGCGGCAGCCGCCATCATCTCCGGTTCCCGCCGCCCCGGTGTCATTGAACACCAGATAGTACGCACCAATCGTGGTGACAAACCGGACATCAACCTCAGCTACCCCTCGCTGGGCGTTCGCGCCATTGATGCCAATATCCGCAATTGGGCCACCGGCATCGCCGACGCTTTTGAAGAAACCTTCAATTCGCCTGGCCTGTACCCGGACAACAACCGCCCGGTTCCCGAGCTGTGGTGTTCGTATGCCGTCAGTCACCCCTCGGACAAGGCGCTGAGCATCACCTTTGAGGTGTGGACCTACACAGGCGGCTCGCAGGGCAATCTGGACGTGATGACTCTCAACTACAGCCTGCTCAGCGGGCAGCGGCTTGGACTGGTGGATATTTTTGAAGATCCCGATGCCGCTCTGGCCATCATGTCCGCATGGTCGCACAAGGAGCTGACCCAGCGACTGGGCGGCATGCGGCAGGAGCAGATGCTGCGCACGGGCCTGAGCCCGGTGCCTGAAAATTTCGCCAGCCTGACGCTGACTCCTTCGGGCATACGCATCAACTTTCAGCCCTACCAGGTGGCTCCCGGCATGGCTGGCGCACAAAAGGTGGATATCCCCCTTGAGGAACTGCTGCCCGCCCACCCCCTTCTGTTGCTCTGGGGAAAATAGGGCAAAGCCAGCGTGCTACATTCCCCCTTTCAGATATGCAAAAAGCCCCTGTCGGGGCTTTTTTTATGGGCAATATCCGGTTAGCGGCATCAGTCCAGGCCGCGCAGCTTTTCGCGCAGCAAGGCCGCCTTGGCAGGACCGATACCGGGAATCCTGCACAAGTCGTCCACGCTGGCGGCCCGCATGGCCTCCACGCTGCCAAAGTTGTCCCACAGCAGACGGGCAGTCGCAGGGCCAATACCGGGCAGCCGCATGAGCTCGCCCGAAAGGGCCGCGCCCTGTCGCGCCCTACGGTGGCGGCCAATGGCAAAACGGTGGGTATTATCGCGCACATTCTGCAAAAAGAGCAGCTCTGGCCCGCCCTCGCGCAGTGGCAGCGGATTGGAACGGTTGGGCACAAATATCCTGTCGGCCACGTTGCCCGCACGGCGGTCAGCATGCCCCTCCTCGTCCCTGGCCTTGGCAATGGCGGCCAGGGCAAACAGGTCTTCCTTGCCTGCCTCGCGCAAGGCCCGCTGTACAGCACCCAGCTGACCGCGCCCGCCGTCTATAAGCAGCAGGTCGGGCCACGGCGGCCCGCTCTCAAGCCTGCGCGCAACCCAGGCGTACAGGGTTGCGTAATCGTCGCCGCTGTCGGGCATGGCATAGGCCCGGTACTGCGAGCGTTCCGGCTTGCCGTCTTCAAACACAACCATGCCCACGCGGGTTTGCTGGCCGCCAGTGTGCGAAACGTCCACGCATTCGATGCGCATTGGCAGCTCTGGCAGGTGCAGTGCCCTGGCCAGCCGCTCAAGAATATTCAACTCCGACTTCTGCTCCTGCCGTCGGGCTTCTTCCCTGGCGTTGGACTGCGCAAGATCAATAAGCTGGTTGTCACCCGCGTTTTGCGGCGGCACAATGCGCACGGCCCCACCCCGGCGATCCGCAAGAGTCTGCTCCAGTGTTTCACGGGTTGAAAGCCCGCCGGTCTGCGGCACGGCCTCGGCCCCTTCGTTGCTTTCGGCGTCTTCGGCCTCTTCCTGGTCGGCGGGAATCCACGGCAGCAGCACGCGCGGGGGCGGCGTGGCCTGACTGTAATACTGCCCCATAAACGACCACAAAAGCTCTGGCGCATCCTCAAAGGTCAGGCCCGGCCAGTAAAAAGCCCGGCCATCGGTTACAGCCCCATTGCGCACAAAGAGCAGCCCAAGGGCCAGCCCCCGGTCTGCCGCAAACAGGCCCACGGCGTCCATATCTCCGCCGCCGGGCAGCACAGCCGCCTGCCGCTCCACGGTGCTTTCAACCGCGCGTATCTGGTCACGCAGGCTGGCGGCCCGTTCAAATTCCAGATCTTCGGAGGCCTGTTCCATGGCCGCGCGCAGGCTGCCCAGCAGCTCTGCCGACCGCCCCTGAAGCAGGTCGGTAACCTTGCGCACGTTTTCGTTGTATTCCTGCGAGGTAACAAGGCCCATGCAGGGGGCGGGGCACTGCCCCATAAAATGGTACAGGCAGGGACGCACACGGTTTTTCATGGCCTTGTCCGTGCAGCGCCGCAGGGCAAAGGCCCGATGAATGAGCTTCCACGTTTCGCGTGCGGCCAGTGCCGAGGTAAAGGGGCCAAAATAGCGCGCGCCGTCACGCCGCGCCTGCCGCACAATTTCAAGCCGGGGAAAGGGATGCTTGGGATTGATACGAAAAAGCACGTACTGCTTGTCGTCGCGCAGCACGATATTGTAGTGGGGCCGGTGCTTTTTGATGCAGCTGGCTTCCAGCAGCAGGGCTTCTTTTTCCGTGGTGGTAGTCAGATACTCAATGCTCACGGCATGCGAAAGCATGGCCCGGGTCTTGGCGGGCAATCCCTCAGGCCGAAAATACGAGAGCACCCTGCGGCGCAGCACACGTGCCTTACCCACATAGATGATACGGCCCTTGGCGTCCTTATAAAGATAGACACCGGGCGTAAGGGGTATACTGGAAGGTTCGGGCTTTTGCATGGCCGCGCGGGGGTGTTGAAAAGGGAAGAAAAGGAATGTGCGGGGGAGAAGACCCAAAAGCCCTCATCCCCCGCGCTCCTCCTGCAAAGTATGTACGGTACGGCACATGCGCAAGGGGGCAAACCCTAGCCTGCCGTATCTCAATCGGTCAGTTCTGGGGTACCCCCCTAAATCAGCCCTTTCTGCATCATTTCGGCCACCTGGGCCACATCCTTGTCGCCACGGCCAGAGAGGTTCACCAGAAGGATGTCGTCCGTGGACATGCCGGGAGCCATCTTTATGGCGTGGGCCAGTGCGTGCGAAGATTCCAGAGCCGGGATGATGCCCTCGTGACGCGAGAGGGAGAAAAACGCATCCAGGGCTTCCCTGTCGGTCACGCTGACGTATTCGGCGCGGCCCATATCCTTCAGCAGGGCGTGTTCCGGCCCAACGGAGGGATAGTCCAGCCCGGCAGAGATGGAGTACACCTCGCCCGCTTCGCCAGCCGGATCCTTGATCATGTAGGAATTGAAACCGTGCATGACGCCGGGTTCGCCCAGGCACAACGAGGCCGCGTGCTCGCCGTAGCTGTTGCCACGGCCACCCGGCTCCACACCCAGCAGGCGCACGTCGGTGTCATCCAGAAAACCAGCGAACAGGCCGATGGCGTTGGAGCCACCGCCCACGCAGCCAAGGCAGGCACTGGGCAGACGCCCGGTTTCGGCCAGCATCTGGGCGCGGGCCTCGCGGCCCACAACAGACTGGAAAACACGCACCATGTAAGGATAGGGGTGCGGCCCCACGGCAGAGCCAAGCACGTAAAACATTTCCGGGTCTTCAATCCACATGCCCAAGGCTTCGTCCACCGCTTCCTTGAGGGTACGCTGGCCGGTTTTGGCGGCAACCACGCGCGATCCCAGCATTTCCATGCGGATCACGTTGAGGTGCTGGCGCTCCATGTCCACTTCACCCATGCAGATGGTGCATTCAAGTCCCATGAGGGCGGCGGTGGCGGCGGTGGCAACTCCGTGCTGACCTGCGCCGGTTTCGGCGATAACGCGCTTTTTGCCCATGCGCTTTGCCAGCAGGCACTGCCCGAGGGTGTTGTTGATCTTGTGCGCGCCAAGGTGATTGAGGTCTTCACGCTTGAGCCATATCTGCGCCCCGCCGAGGCTACGGCTCAGATTGGCGCAGTGGAACACGGGGTTGGGACGCCCGGTGTAGTGCGAGCACAGATAATCCAGCTCTTTCTGAAAGGAGGGATCCGCCTCGGCGGCCTTCATGGCTTCCGCCACTTCGTCCAGGCGTGCCTTGAGGGGCTCGGGTACAAACTGCCCGCCGTAGGCCCCAAAAAAGCCGTTGCTGTCGGGTTTGCCGTAAGGGGCGGAATGCTGGCTCATGCGATCTCCTTGGTACTGCTGGGGTTCTGCCGGATCGGCGACCTGTGGTTTTTCTGCCATGGCAGGGCACGCCACAGGTAGCGTAAAAAACTTTGTAACTCTGTCGTTTTGACAGCGCCATGTCAAGATAGCTGCCTCAAACCCGCACAGAACGTAAGTTTTTGGCTGTTGGGCATTGGTCAGGCGCTGTCGGGCCGCCTTGCCCGTCCGGGCTCTTTGCCCTATAGTCCCCACTCAATAACAAAGAGGCGGAGTACCATGCTTGAAGAAAAATTCACCGGCAACGGCAAAGTAGTGCTGCTGGCAGGTGGCGGAAAAATCTATACGGATATCGCCGCCCGCTTTGTGCGCAGTGAACGCGATCTGGAAGAAATTGTGGCCTCGCCCTATTCGCGCCAGATTGTGCAGAACATTCTCGATTCCGGCCACAGGGCCGCGCTTGAGTTCGACTTTTTTCTGTTCGGCGTCGAGGGCTATTCGCGCGTTACCGAAACGCAGCTGGTGCGCAAGCGACTTGCTTCGTACCTCATCAAGTCTGGCCGAGCCGAGCTGAACGGCAAGCGCAGCTATTCTGTAGTGTATCCGCGCAGCGTGGCGGAATTTACCGCACAGGTTACCCTGCCCGACGGCCACACAGCCAGCCTGAGCGGCCATGATCTGGCCGAAATTTCGCGACAGTGGTACGACGCCGGACTCAACGCGGGCCTGCCGGAAGAAGACCTGCGCTACCTCAAGCCACAGGCCACGGAATTCAAGGCCATTATTGGCATGAACGCCCACGCCCTGCTCGACTGGTTTGCCATCCGCTGCTGCCGCAACGCCCAGCACGAAATACGCCATCTGGCCTGGCAGATGCTGCGCCTCAGCCGCAAGGCCGCGCCCGATCTGTTTGCTGGTGCGGGCCCCAGCTGTGTACAGATGGGCTATTGCCCGGAAAACAAGCGTCAGCATTCGCGCTGCGTGGGCCATGTGCTCACCAAGGAACAGGCCATGGAAGTGCTGCGCGCCCACGGCAGCCAGCAGACCAGTGCAGAAGACTTTACCGACCAGTAACCCCCCGGCGGAAAGATAAAAAAAACGGTTCCGTGTGTCTGACACGCGGAACCGTTTTTTATTTTATGCACAGTCTGGTTAGGGGGCAGATGCCCCCACGGTAGAGGCATCGTCGTGCCGGGTCTGCTCAGCAAATTCTTCGGGGCTGGTATCCAGCCCGTTGACCACAGCGCCAATCATGATGCCAAGATGGCTCATGGCAAGGGCCAGCCACCATATGCGGTAAAAATCGTGGCCGAATATGCCGTTGACCAGCCAGCCGCCAAAACCTATCCAGAACCAGGCCGTCATGCGCCAGTAAATGCTTGGACTTCTGCTTTCAAGCTCTGCCAGCAAGCGCGGGCGAATACGCCTGTATCCCCACCAGATAAAACCGAGCAAAAAAATCATGCCCAGTGCAAAGCCAATAATACCATGAGCATAGAGCATATCGAGATACAGATTGTGCGGATGGCTGATGGTAATCGCGTCTTTTTCCGGTGCAAGGCCCAGAGAGCGGAAAGCCTCGTTATACCGCCCAGCCCCGGCTCCCAGCCAGGGGTGCTCGGTAAAGACATCCCATGCCAGATGCCACAGGCTCCAGCGACCATCGCTCTCTACCGCGCCAATACCGGCCCGGCCTTGCAACACCAGTACGCCCAGCAAAATGGCCAGTGAGATACCGGCAAGCTTCCAGCGGGCGCGCCCGCCGCGCAGCAGAATCCACAAGCCGAACGAAGCGGCAACCGCCAGCGCGCCACTACGGCTGGCAGCACCAATGAGCAGAAAGAAAGCGGGCCACAGGGTTGCAAAGCACAGCAGAGCGGTCGCCAGGGGCGACAGGGCGCGCCTTATGATAAACCACATGGCAAAGGCAGGAATAAGCGCCAGCGCTATGTAGTTGCCCACCGTATAGTCACCCAGACTGCCGGTAAGCCTGCCAGAATTGCAGGCATACCCCATAATGAAATCCACGCCGGTCAGCGCCTGATGCAGGCCATCCAGCCCTTCCCAGAAGCAGGCCAGCACGCAGGCCCACACAAGACGGCGCAGGTCTTTCTCGCTACGCACGCATTCCATGGCAATAAAGGGCAGAATAAAACCCTTGTTGATGCCCGTGCCCGCATGCAGCACAGATACCCAGATGTGCTCTGAAAAAAACACGCCTATGGCAATCATACCCCACAGGCAGTAAAAAAGCGGCTTTGCATCAAGCCTGCGCAGCACGCTTTGCTGCCAGTTGTAGCGGTAGTAAAATAAAAGGAATATGAAACATACAACAGGCAGAACCTCGCGTGCACCATAGCCAATGGGAAAGCTTGCCAGCGAAATCCAGAACGACCAGAAAAGCCAGTTGCTCCACGGCGCTGTTGCGGGTTCGCGCACTGCGCCAAGCAACGTTTGCCGTGCCTGCAGACACTGTTTATTTATTTCAGCAAATATATTCAGCACAATGCTTTTCGCCCTTGTTTGGGTGTAGATTACGGCGCAAGATGTACCCGTAGACGGCCACAAATTCAAGTGGCGGCAAATTCCTTGCATTAGCGGAACAGGCAAAATATACTTTTGTGATAAATTATTTCACCATTGAGGTACATATGGCCAGATTTACCGGTTTTGACGAAGTATTCAGTGCTCTATACGTTGATTTCGACAATATTTACACCCGCTTTCTTGAAATTGACCCCGAGGCTGCGCGCGCGTTTGGCTCTGTACCCTACCGCTGGGTACGCTGGATAGAAAATCATGCGCTGCGCATTCTTTATGGTGAAGGTGTGCGCCGCCGCATTTTAAAACGCATGTGCTACCTGAACCCGCAGAGATACCAAGAATACCGCAACCCCTTTATCCGCAGCGCCTTTCAGGTGGTTGACTGCCCGCCGCTGACCACGCGCGGCAAAACCAGCACCGACATCCATCTGGTCATGGACTGCATGGACGACCTCTCGCACTCCACCCATTTTGACGAATTCATCATCCTTTCTGGCGACGCCGATTTCACGCCCCTGCTCATACGCCTGCAGGAACACGCCCGCCGTACCCTGGTGCTTTCTGTGGGCTATTCATCGCCCGCGTACACGGCGGCCGCCTCGTGGCGCATTCGCGAAGACTGGTTTTTGCAACAGGCCCTGCGCGACGAACGCGCCGACGATGTGGACGACCAGCCCGTGCCGGTGGTGCATACCGCCCCGGTTGCTTCGGTTGCGCCAGTGTCGGCCATCACACCCGCGCCCTCTGCCGCCCGCACGCCGCAACCGGCCCCGCAAGCTGGCGGCATGGATGACGAGGACGAGGGCCCCTCGCCCGGCAATGCGTGGTAAATACGCGTAAACTGTCAGCTCAACGGCCAGAAGCGCTTGACGCCGGGGGCCGCCGACGCTAAAAAGTGAGACGCTCTTTTCTGGTTGGTAGCCCGCCCTACTGGTGCACACCGCGCTTTCCGGCGAACCACGGACCGTTGCAGCTTGCAGCCGTTTTCAGTGATGACGGTGGTGTGCTGTGGCGCAGCGTCCCCCACGACGCATACAGCGGCGGGCCTGAATCATAAAAACCCTGGTTAGGAGGTCCTATGTTTCGCCGTGTAATTCTTGCCCTGGTTTCCCTCGCCCTGCTTTGCGGGCCGGCGGCTGCCGCCGAAAAGTTCATTGTGGCCAGCGACTGCACCTGGCCCCCCATGGAAATGCTTGACGCCAACAAGCAGCCCGAAGGTTTCTCCACCGACTACCTCCGCGCCATGGGCAAAGCCGCTGGCTTTGAGGTAGAAGTGCGCAACATCGCGTGGGACGGCATTTTTGGCGGCGTGGCCACCGGCCAGTACGACATCGTGGCCTCCTCGGTGACCATCACCCCCGAACGCGAACAGCAGTTCGACTTCTCTGCTCCCTATTATGAAGTGGTGCAGGCCGTGGTTCTGCCCGCTGGCAAGAGCATCAAGTCTCTGGCTGACCTCAAGGGCAAAAAGGTCGGCGGCCAGATCGGCACCACCGGCATTTTCGTTATGCGCAAGGCCAATGCCGGCGCTGACATCAAGGAATACGACGACGTGGGCCTGGCCATTCAGGACCTCGTGGGCGGCCGTCTTGACGCCGTTATCTGCGACGATCCGGTTGCCATGTACTATGTGAACAAAAAGCCTGACACCGCTGGCAAGCTGAACATCTCGTTCAAGGCCGACGAAAAGGAATACTATGGCTTCACCGTCCGCAAGGGCCGCAAGGACCTGGTGGAGAAGCTGAACAAGGGCATCGCCGCTGTTAAGGCCTCTGGCGAAGATCGCAAGATTGCCGAAAAGTGGCTTGGTAAATCTAACTAACGTTCCGTTTTGCGGGGCGTTCGGGCTTGTCCTGAGCGCCCCGCCGTATTTTAAGGAGTGGACATGATTCGTCGTACAATGCTGGCCCTGGTTGCCGTTTTCCTGCTTTGCAGCCCGTCGATGGCTGCGGAAAAATTTGTTGTAGCCACTGACTGCACCTGGCCCCCCATGGAAATGCTGGACGCCAACAAGCAGCCCGAAGGTTTTGATGTGGACTTCATCAAGGCCGTTGCCAAGGCAGCCGGTTTTGAGGTTGACGTGCGCAACATCGCCTGGGACGGTATTTTCGGCGGCGTGGCCACCGGCCAGTACGACATAGTGGCCTCTGCCACCACCATTACCGAAGAACGCCAGAAGCAGTTTGACTTCTCTGATCCCTACTACGAAGTTGCCCAGGCTGTGGTGCTGCCCACCGGCAAAAGCATCAAGACCCTGGCCGACCTCAAGGGCAAGAAGGTTGGCGGCCAGATCGGCACCACCGGCGTGTTTGTCATCCGCAAGGCTGGCGTGGCCGTTGATCTCAAGGAATACGACGACGTGGGCCTGGCCATTCAGGACATGCTGGGCGGCCGTCTTGACGCCGTTATCTGCGACGATCCGGTTGCCTTGTACTACGTGAACAAGAAGGCCGACACCGCTGGCAAGCTCAATATTTCGTTCAAGACTGAAGAAAAGGAATACTACGGCTTTACCGTACGCCAGGGCCGCAAGGACCTGGTGGAAAAGCTGAACAAGGGCATCAAGGAAGTCAAGGCTTCCGGTGTGGAAGCCCAGCTGCTGCAAAAGTGGATGGGCGCCTCCAAGTAATTTGCCTTATTGTATTTTTTAGTTTGGGCTTCCGGGCATTTGCCCGGAAGCCTTTGGCGTAAAACGGGGCACTGTCAGTTATGTTAACTGCCTTGCCCACAGTAACGGGCGGCTCACTGCTCTTCGGCCACGGGCCGAAATACCGGGCCGCCAGCCTCAAACGCGTTGCCATGAAGGACTGCGATGCACGACAAAAAAGATGGAAGCAAAGGCAACATCATTATGGTCACGGATGGAGCGTCCATCCCTGATCCGCGCGAATGGCGCCTGATCAATGCCTGGTCGATTGCCCTGGTGGGTGCTATCGGAACCCTGTTTGCCCTTTGCACTCTCTGGCCCGAGCCTTACCTGCGCATTTTGCTGTACCTGCCGGATGGTGTGCTGATCACATTCAGGATCACCTTGCTTTCCATCTGTTGTGCTGTTCCTCTGGGCCTGCTTACAGGCCTTGGCCGCATTTCAGACAACCGCATCATCAACCTGATTGCATCCACCTATGTGGAAGTCATACGCGGTATCCCCCTGCTTGTGCAGATATTTTATATCTACTACGCCCTTTCGAGGTTTGTGCAGGTCAGTGGTGTTACCTCTGCGGTTGTTGCCATCAGCTTTTGCTACGGCGCATACATGGGCGAAGTTTTTCGCGCTGGCATCACGGCCATCAGCAAAGGCCAGACAGAAGCGGCGCGTTCACTGGGCTTTAACCGCTACCAGACCATGCGTCTTGTGGTTCTGCCCCAGGCCATGCGCACCATTTTGCCGCCCGTAGGCAACGAATGTATCGCCATGCTCAAGGATACCTCGCTCGTGTCCATCATGGCAGTGCCGGATATCATGCAGCGTGCGCGCAGCTTTGTGGGCACCACTTACCTGTACTTTGAAACGTACACCCTGGTGGCCATTATCTATCTCATCATTACCCTTTTGCTCTCCAAGGCCGTGAGCGTCATGGAATCCAGGCTGAACTACTATGACGGAAAATAACGCCGCCCCCATTATCTCCATCAGTCACGTCTGGAAGTACTTTGGCTCACTGCCTGCCTTGCAGGACGTATGCCTGGATATTGCCCCCGGCGAACGGGTGGTCATTATCGGGCCTTCCGGTTCCGGCAAGTCTACCTTGCTGCGCTCCATCAACCGGCTTGAGCAGATCGACCAGGGCAGCATTATCGTTCAGGGGCAAGATATCCAGAGCGATGAAAATAACATCAACGAGATGCGTCAGAACCTGGGCATGGTTTTTCAGCAGTTCAACCTGTTTCCTCACAAAACAGTGCTTGAAAACCTTACCCTTGCACCACGCCATTTGCGCAAGCTCTCGCGCGAAGAGGCCAATGCCCGCGCCCTGACCCTGCTCAAAAAAGTTGGCATCAGCGACAAGGCCAATGTGTACCCTGCCATGCTTTCGGGCGGGCAGCAGCAGCGTGTGGCCATTGCCCGCGCCCTTGCCATGCAGCCTTCCATCATGCTGTTTGACGAACCCACCTCGGCGCTTGACCCCGAAATGGTTGGCGAAGTGCTGGACGTTATGGTGAAACTGGCCGAAGAAGGCATGACCATGGTTTGCGTGACCCACGAAATGGGCTTTGCCCGCACCGTGGCCGACCGCCTGATCTTTATGGATCAGGGGCAGATTGTGGAAATGGGAAAGCCCGAAGCCCTGTTTACGGCTCCCAGACACCCCCGCCTGCGCCAGTTCCTGAACCAGATTCTTTAGACCGCTTGCAGTTATGAAGGAATGCCGTGCAGATACGGCATTCCTTAATGACTGGTCTGTTAGCCGCATTCTTCAGCCTCTTTCTCACGTTCCTGCCCTGTCCACGACAAATCGTCCCCACGGTTCACCATCCACAGCCTCATATTTGCTGTCCCTTATCCGCCACCGGCAAGGGAGAATCCCATGAACACCTCCGATTATTCTTCCATTACTGTGGCCGTTGCCGTCAGCGGCGGTGTGGACAGCCTGTGCGCCCTGGTAATGCTGCGCAATGCGGGCTATCGCGTGCTGGCCCTGCACGGTCTTTTTTTGCCAGACGGCCCCAACGGTGCGCCAGCAGGCCTGGCCGAAGCCTGCGCTGCCCTGGGCGTGCCCCTGCATGTGGCCGACCTGCGCGCCGAATTTGAACGCGAGGTGCTGGCTCCCTTTGCAGCCGCCTACGCTCTGGGCCGCACGCCCAACCCCTGCGCCTACTGCAACCGGGCCATCAAGTTTGGCGTTCTGCTTGATACTGCTCAAAAGCTGGGTGCGGACAAGCTCGCCACCGGCCACTATGCCCGCCTTGTTGCGACAGAAACGCCGAATGATGCTGCCGAGGCCCTGCCCCTGCTGGCCGCCGCAACGGATGCCGCCAAGGATCAAAGTTATTTCCTCAGTCTTGTGCCGCGCCAGCGGCTGGGCCGCGCGCTTTTCCCTTTGCATGGGCAAACCAAGGAACAGACCCGTGCCATTGTTGCCACTGCGGGACTGTCCGTACCTCTGCCCTCCGAAAGTCAGGATATCTGCTTTGCACCGCCCGTTGCCCAGCCGGGCATGTCTGCTGCCGAGGCCTACCGGCCTTTTCTTGAGCGACGCTGGCAGGCGGCTGGAACAGTTGCGCCGGGCCCTGGGCCTGTTCTTTTACGCGATGCACTGGGTAACGAGCGGGAAATCGCCCGTCACAAGGGCCTGTGGCGGTATACCGAGGGGCAGCGCAAGGGGCTCGGCATTGCGCATACAGAGCCTCTCTTTGTGCTTGCCAAGGATAGCGCCGCCAATACCCTTGTGGTAGGGCCGCGTGCGCTGCTTGGCATACGCACATGCGTTACCGGGCCAGCCAACATAGCACTGCCCGAAAGCATGTGGCCCGAAGGACTGCTTGTACGACTGCGCCATCGTCAGCGTCCCTGCTCTGCCAGTGTACGGATGGAGGGCGATTGCCTGCGCATAGAGCTTGATGAGCCGCAGTTCCCTACGGCTCCCGGTCAGGTGGCTGCGGTTTATGATGCCGATGGCCGTGTGCTGGCTGCGGGCGTTGTGGAAGAAATGGCGTAGTGCGTAAAACTACAGCCGCATATCTTGGGGTGGGGAGCCTCTCGGGCTGATTACGCAAATCAGACTGTTGCAGACTGAATGCGTCAGAGCCGTCTGGCAAAGCCGCACTTCGCACTGGCGGCCAAACTTACCGGGCGGCCAAACTCCCGAACCCGATGCATGACAAAAAAAACGGGCCTCGGCATCAGCCAAGGCCCGTTAAAGTTTTTACGGGGATAGAGGTTTGGAGTAAGAGGCGCTTTTTGTAAAAAGCGCCCCTTACTCCTTTATCATCCAATCTATCCCATATCTTCTGTCAGCACCATCTGTCGTGCCGCTGCGGTTTCATCCAGACGGCGCACGGGCAGGTTGGTGGGCAGTTCCTGAAGGGACTGCGGATTCGCCTTGCCGGTGAGGATGATCTCCTGCAGGGCTTCGACGTAGGTATCCAGGGTTTCCTTGTCTTCCGTTTCCGTGGGTTCGGCCATGAGGCATTCGTGCACGATAAGCGGGAAGTAGATGGTGGGCGCGTGGATACCCCGCTGCAAAAGAGCCTTGGCGATATCTAGAGCACGCAGCCCCTCGGGGGCGGAAGCCACGAATTCATGCGCGCAGAAACGGTCCTTGAAGGGAATTTCCAGCACGTTCTCAAGCTTTTTCTTGAGGTAGTTGGCGTTCAGCACGGCGTATTCAGAGGCGCGGGTGAGGCCTTCGCCGCCGAGGCGCAGCATGTAGGCCAAGGCTTTGATGACCACGCCAAAGCTGCCGTAGAAGGGGCCGATGGGGCCGATGCTCTGCGGCAGATTGTAATCAAGGTAGAAACGGCCATCGGGATGTTTGGCCACGCGCGGGGCGGGCATGAAGGGCATCAGGCGGTCGGTGACACCCACGGGGCCAGCGCCCGGGCCGCCGCCGCCGTGAGGAGTGGCAAGGGTTTTGTGCACGTTGAGGTGCACCACGTCAAAGCCCACATCGCCCATGCGCATCTTGCCCATGATGGCGTTCATGTTGGCGCCGTCGTAGTACAGCAGGGCATCAACCTTGCGCAGTTCGGCCACGATGCGGGGCAGGTGCACTTCCATGAGGCCAAGGGTGTTGGGGCAGGTCATCATGAGGCCCGCCACATCTTCACCGTGCTCGGCAATGGCCGCCACGATGGCTTCGGGGTCCACCATGCCGTCGCGCGATTCGATATTGATGGTTTCAAACCCGGCAAGTGCGGCAGAGGCGGGGTTGGTGCCGTGCGCAGCGTCGGGAATGAGCATTTTTTTACGGTTGCGGCCCTTGGCAGCATGGTAGGCGGCAATGAGCTTCACACCCGTGAATTCACCATTGGCACCAGCCATGGGCTGGAAGGTAAAAGCCTTCATGCCCGTAAGCTCGCAGAGCAGGTTTTCTGCTTCGTGCAGGCACTGAAGAGCGCCCTGCGTGCAGTCAGCGCCCCCCTCAAGCTGGGCCATCATGGGGTGCAGACGGGTAAAGCCCGGCAGCGACGCCACGTATTCCGTAAACTTGGGGTTGTACTTCATGGTGCAGGAGCCAAGGGGATAGAAATTGGCGTCCACGCTGTAGTTGAGCTGCGAAAGCTGGGTAAAGTGGCGCACCACTTCAAGCTCGGAGCATTCGGGCAGACGGGGCGCATTTTTGCGCAGCAGGTCTGCGGGCAGCATGGCCGAGGCCTTGGGAGCATCGCTGTTCAGGCAGTAGGCAGTGCGCCCAGAAACGGATTTGGCGAAAATGGTTTTCACAGCAGACCTCCCATGATTTCGGCCAGCTTGTCTATCTGGGTGCGGTTGTTGGCCTCGGTGCACGAGAGCAGCAGCACGTTTTCCATACCGGGATAGTGCTTGCCCAGCGGGTAGCCGGGCACGATGCCCTTGGGCGTCATGGCCTTGACCACCTCTGCGGCGGACTTGGGCAGGCGGAGTGCCACTTCCGAGCCAAAGGGAGTGTTGTTGAGCAGTTCCACCCCCTTGATGGCGGTGAGTCGCTCAACGGCGTAGCGGGCAAGGGCCATGTTGTTTTCTGCAACGCGTGCAAGGCCTTCGGGGCCAAGCAAGCTCATGTGGATGAGAGAACGCAGGGCGCAGAGAGCCTGGTTGGAGCAGATGTTCGAGGTGGCCTTGGCGCGGCGGATGTGCTGTTCGCGGGCCTGCAGGGTAAGCACGTAGCCGGTCTTGCCGTCCACATCAGAGGTGCGGCCCACAATGCGGCCCGGGAACTGGCGGATGTGCTCCTTGCGGCAGGTCATGAGGCCAAGGTAGGGGCCACCGAAAGAGAGGTTCATGCCCAGGCTCTGGCCTTCGGCCACGGCCACATCGGCGCCCATTTCACCAGGGGTTTTGAGCACAGACTGCATGACCGGGTACACGGAGATGACGCCAAAGGCCTTTTGCGAGCGGGCCTTGGCGAAAAGGGTCGTGTAGTCGGCCACCGCGCCGAAGAAGTTGGGATTCTGCACGATAACCGCGGCGCAGGTGTTGTCTACGGAGGCCATGAGGGCGTCCATGTCGCTGCAACCGTTGTGCTGGGCCACAATCTTTATTTCAAGATCAAGGCTTGAGGTGTAGGCGGCGAGCATGCCGCGCCAGATGGGGTTGACGGCCTCGTCCACCACCAGAACGCTGCGGCGGGTGGCGCGCACGGCCATCATGGCGGCTTCAAAAATGGCGGTGCCACCGTCGTAAACCGAGGCGTTGCCGCAGTCCATTTCCATCAGACGGCTGACAGCGGTCTGAAATTCAAAAATGGCCTGCAGGGTGCCCTGCGAGCATTCGGCCTGATAGGGCGTGTAGGCGGTATAGAATTCGCTGCGGCCAGAAAGGGCGTCCACAGCCTTGGGAATATCGTGGTTGTAAAAACCCGCGCCCAGAAAGGAAACATGACCGGGGCAGTTTTTGGCTGCCAGCTCTTCAAAATACCCGCAGACGGCGGCTTCGCTCTGGCCCTTGGGCAGATCAAAGCTCTGGGGGCGCATGCTGGAGGGGATGTCGGAAAAAAGCTCATCCAGACTGCGCACGCCAACTACGGAGAGCATTTCATGCAACTCTTCCGGCGTATGAGGAATGTATGGCATATTGGCTCCTTGCCGCCGGACGATTTGTATCGCTTGTGCGACGGCAGCCGCTGTGAAAGGGACTCCGGCTGGAGCCCGCCGTTGTACGACGCTGCTCCAGCCGGGGCGAAAGGGCAACAGAAGGAAGGCGGCGATTAACGCTGCTCAACCCGTGTCAAACGGCATGCAGTGGATTTTCAGTTCCGGCAAGAAAGACGATTTTTTTATGCAGGGAGTGTACCCTTAGGTACACGACCGAAATAAAAAAATTGTCTGACGCAGCCGCAAGCGAAAAGACACTCGTGCCTGTTTAGTGTTTTTCGGTGGCGCAATGAGCCTCGTAAGCCGCAGCGTCCAAAAGGCCAGCGGGCTTGTGGGCCAGCTTGACACGCACAATCCAGCCTTCGCCAAAGGGATCACTGTTGCAGAGCTCGGGGGTGCTTTCCAGAGCTTCGTTGACGGCGACAACTTCGCCAGACACAGGCGAAATAAGGTCGCTGGCGGCCTTCACCGACTCGACCGAACCGAATTCCTTGTCTTCAGAAAGCTGGTCGCCCACGGGGGGCAGTTCCACATAGGTGATGTCGCCAAGCGATTCCTGGGCAAAGCTGGTGATGCCGATAACGGCTTCGTCGCCTTCAATGCGCGCCCATTCGTGGCTGGTGCTGTACAGAATATCGGCAGGATTGGTGGCCATGTGCAAACTCCTGAAAAAATGGGTTCAATCGTTATAAAAATTTCGCCGTCCGGCTGCGGCTGCTGCCGCGTGGGGGGCGACCAGATCAGGCAAGCTTCTTGCGCGCGGTTCCCTGTGTGTAAAACGGCGCTTCAACCCGGGTGGCGGGCAGCTCTGTTCTTGCGGCGCGTACCACAAAATTTTCGTCAGCGGCGTGGGCGGCGGCTACCCAGGCAAAGGCGATAACATAGCCCAGCGAGGGGGCAAACGAGCCGCTGGTCACATGGCCAACCTCGCTGCCGTCGGCAGCGGCCACCACATCACCGTGGCGGGCGGCGCGGCGGCCATCGATGCGCAGGGGAACCAGCACTTCGGCGATCTTCTGCGCGCCTTCGCGGCCCACATAGTCGGCGGTGCTGGTCATCATGCGGCCCATGCCAGCTTCGGCGGGGCTGTGGTTTTCGTCAAGGTCATGGCCGTACAGGGGCAGCCCGGCTTCAAGGCGCAGGGTGTCGCGCGCGCCAAGGCCCACAGGCTTTACACGTTCATCGACCAGCAGGGCATTCCAGAAAGCCTCGGTTTCAGAAGAGGCGATGTACAGTTCATAGCCCAGCTCGCCGGTGTAGCCGGTGCGGCTCACCAGCAGGGGCGTACCCTGCCATGTGGTTTCGCGAAAACCGAAGTAGCCGAGATCGTGAAAGTTCTGACCCAGCAGCTTTTCAAGCACGTCCAGCGATTCCGGCCCCTGAAGGTCGATCTTGCCGGTATCGGCTGAAATGTCGACCATCTTCACACTTTCGGGCAAGCGCGAGCGCAGCACGGCAAAGTCGTTAGCGGCGCAGGCGGCGTTGACCACGGCCATGAAGGAATCGGGGCCAAAGCGATAGATGATGCCGTCGTCAAGCACGCCGCCCTTGTCGTTGAGCAAAAAGCCGTAGCGGCATTTGCCGGGGGCGAGGGTTTGAAGATTGTGGCTCACGGCCTTGCTCAGGGCTTCATCAGCACCTGGGCCGGAAACAAGAAATTCGCCCATGTGGCAAATATCAAAAAGACCCGCATGCTGACGGGTGTGCTGGTGCTCAACAATAATACCCTCATATTGAATGGGCATAAGCCACCCGGCAAAGGGGGCCATTTTTGCGCCATGCGCCTCGTGCCAGGCGGTGAGGGGGGTACGCAGATCCGACATGGAATCTCCTTGAATTTTGGGCAAACAGCTTACGCTGGCGCTATAGAGGACGCGCCGGGTCGGCCATGCCGACATTTTACGCAAGGGCAAAACAGACAGCACGGATCAACACGGAAATATTTATAAAAAACACCTTCAGGCCACCGTTCCGAGTGGCTTTGGTTATGGTATCACTTCTGCAATGTGGACACAAGAACAGACCCGGCCCGACCTGCCCGGCAAAGGGCTTGCGGCCTTTGCTACGCGGGAGAAATACCGAAAAAACGGCGGGCGTTGTCACCGCAGGTGCGCCACAGGTCTTCTGCGCTTTCACCCCGCGCTTCGGCCATGGCCCGCACGGTAAATACCGTATAGGCAGGTTCGTTGCGCTTGCCGCGCCACGGCAGGGGCGCAAGATAGGGCGCGTCCGTTTCAAGCAGCAGGCGGTCGGCGGGTATAAGCGCCACGGCCTCGCGCAGGGCCTCGTTGGCCTTGTAGGTGACGGGGCCAGGCACAGAAATATGCCAGCCGTTGTGCAGGATGCGGCGGGCGGTCTCCGGCCCCTGCCCAAAGCAGTGCCACAGCAGCGGATACCCGGCAAAGCCCTCGGCCTCAAGGGTCATGAGCGTTTCTTCCTCTGCCTCACGGCAATGGATGACCACAGGGCGCTCCACTGCCCGCGCCAGCGCCAGCTGGTCGCGCAGGGCCTGGTACTGTATTTCCCTCGGGCAGTCGGGCCAGTAAAAATCAAGCCCGATCTCACCCACGGCCTTGAGCCGCGAGTCAGCGGCAAAAGCGGTACGCATGGCATTCAGCCTTTCCTGCGTACAGTTCTGCCCGTCGCAGGGGTGTATACCCATCAGAAAAAACACGTCGGGATGCGCGTCAAAAAGACCTCGCCGCGCGTGATAATCGTCCGGCCCCAGAAACACGTTGCCAATCTGTGCTATGCCCGCCGCATGTGCGCGTTCAAGCACGGCATCCCTGTCTGCGTCAAATTCCTGCCCGTCCAGATGGGCGTGGCTGTCCACGCCAACGGGCGGCAGCGCCAGGGTAAGGGGATCAATGCGGACGGTTGGTTTTTTCGACATGTTTTACCTCGCGCCGATACATAGCAACCGGCACCACCGAAATGCAAGAGCCAACTTTTGCGTGCGCATGTTCGCATGTTGCCTCACCATTGCAAAGCCCGGGCAATGGGGCTATGCTTTAGGGGATTTGCCGGTTTTATCCCGGCTTCCTATACTTTTTCCGGGGGAATCATGCATCTCCGCAAACGCATTCTGGTCACTGGCGGTTCCGGTTTTTTGGGCTCACATCTCTGCGAGCGTCTGCTCAACGAAGGGCACGAAGTGCTCTGCGTGGACAACTTTTTTTCCAGCGCCCGCGCCAATGTTGAAGAGCTCATGGACAACCGCAGGTTTGAGCTTATCCGCCACGACGTGACCTTTCCCCTCTATGTTGAGGTGGATGAAATCTACAATCTGGCCTGCCCGGCCTCGCCCATACATTATCAGCACGATCCGGTGCAGACCATCAAGACCTGCGTGCACGGTGCCATCAACATGCTGGGCCTGGCCAAAAGGCTTGGCGCGCGCATCTATCAGGCATCTACCAGCGAAGTATACGGCGACCCCGAAATCCATCCGCAGCCTGAAAGCTACTGGGGCCATGTGAACCCCAACGGCATCCGCTCGTGCTACGACGAGGGCAAGCGCTGCGCCGAAGCCCTGTTCTTTGCCTACTGGCGTCAGGGCGACCTGCCCATCAAGGTTGGCCGCATCTTCAATACCTACGGTCCCAAGATGCACCCCAACGATGGCCGCGTGGTGTCCAATTTCATCATCCAGGCGCTCAAGGGCCAGCCCATCACCATTTACGGCGATGGCTCGCAGACCCGCTCATTCTGCTATGTGGACGATCTGGTGGAGTGCATGATCCGCTTCATGGCCTCGCCTGTTGACTTTGTCGGCCCCATGAACATGGGCAACCCCGGCGAATTCACCATTCGCGAACTGGCAGAAAAGGTTGTGGAAATGACCGGCAGCAAATCGGTGATTTCTTACGAACCCCTGCCCGGCGACGACCCCAAGCAGCGCAAGCCCGACATCACCCTAGCCCGCGAAAAACTTGGCTGGGAACCCAAGGTCGCCCTGGAAGAAGGCCTGGTCAAAACCATAGCCTACTTTGACACGCAACTGAAAAACGGCATGGCGTAGGTTTTCTGGCAATCATGTTTCTTTTTATCACGGCGATCTGCATTCTGGCAGCCACGGCTGCTCTGTGTGCCATGTTGGCCGTGCGCCCGCCCTCAAAGGGCACCGGACGCGCGGCCAGTCTGGTCGGTGTTTCCGGTGCTTTTGTGGGCTGCATTACAGGCCTGTGCGCTGTCGCAGCTGGCCCATGGGCCGGTTACGAAAGCCTTCGCCTGCCCCTGGCCCTGCCAGTGGGCTCGTGCGCACTGGGCATGGATGCCTTAAGCCGCCTGTTCCTGTTGCCTGTTTTCGGGCTGGGCCTTGTATGCGCAGCAGCCGGGGGCATTGCCCTGCGGCACGAAGAACCAGAACGCCACAACCTTGGGGCGCACTGGTTCTTTTTTCATATGCTGCTCATTGGTCTTGCCTTGGTGATGACGGCCCGCGATGCCGTGCTGTTCATGCTGGCGTGGGAAATCATGTCGCTGGCGCCCTTCTTTCTTATTGATTTCAATGACGGCGACAGCAAGGTGCGCGATGCCTCGTGGGTGTATCTGGTGGCCGCGCATCTGGGCGCTGTGGCCCTGATGGCGTTCTTTACCCTGCTGTGGCAGACCACGGGCGATACCTCGCTCGATGCCCTGCAGGGCGGCACGGTGCTGGCGCGCACACTGGAACAGATGGGGCACTCCGGCCCCGGCCTGCTCACCGCGCTGTTTGTGCTGGCCGTAGCTGGCTTTGGTGCCAAGGCGGGGCTTGCGCCCCTGCATGTATGGCTGCCAGAAGCGCACCCCGCAGCCCCCAGCCACGTTTCTGCCCTGCTTTCTGGCGCAATGATCAATGCGGGTTTTTACGGCATAATCCGCAGCGTGGGCATACTGGCTCCTGCGGGTGCCGCACCAGAATGGTGGGGCTGGGCTCTGCTGATTCTGGGCCTTGCCACCGCTCTTATGGGCATTCTTAAAGCCACGGCCCAAAGCAACCTCAAGCGTCTGCTGGCCTATTCGAGCGTGGAAAACATGGGCCTCATGGTCATGGGGCTGGGCGCTGGGCTTGTCGGCCAGAGCTGCGGCAACGCCTGGATCGCAGTACTGGGTTTTTCGGGCGCGCTGCTGCACATGCTCAACCACTCGGCATTCAAGGGCCTGCTGTTTCTCTGCGCGGGCGAAGTGCTGCACGCCACGGGAACAGTGCGCATGCAGTATCTGGGGGGCCTGCAGAAACGCATGCCCCTGCTGGGAGCCCTGTTTGCCGTGGGCGCGGCGGCAATCGCCTGTCTGCCTCCCTTTAACGGATTTACGGGCGAGCTTGTGCTTGGCCTTTCGCTGCTGGACGGCCCCGCGCTTTTGGGTGTTGAACGGCAGGTGGGCCTGCTGCTGGCCCTGGCGGGCCTTGCCTGTATCAGCGGCCTTGCCGCCGCCCTGTACGCCAAGGCATACGGCATAGTATTTCTGGGCGAGCCGCGCTCAAGCCAGGCGACCAACGTACACTCCCTTTCGTGGAGTACTCTCTGGCCCCTTGCCCTGCCCGCCGCAGCCTGTCTTGCTGGCGGCCTTGCGGCGCCCTGGGTTTTTGATCTGGCAGCCGGAGCAGCGCAAAGCTCCCTGCCCCTGCCGCAATCGTTGCAGCAGGCGGGATTGGCAGGACTTGCCCAAACGCACGCAAGCCTTGCCAGCGTGGCAAAAATCGGCGGAACCGGGCTGGCCCTGGCGCTGCTGATTCTGCTTGTACGCCGCTGCCTGCTCAAAAAACGCGCTGTGGAATCCATGCCCACGTGGGGCTGTGGCTTTCAGGGTGGTTCTGCCCGCATCCAGTACACTGACGCGGGATTCTCAGAACCCACAGCCAAGATTTTTGCCCCGGCCATGGGCCTCAAAACCCGGCTGCAGATGGACGATGGACTTTTCTCCAGGGGCGGCCAGCTGAGTGTCACCGCGCCCGACCGCCTGCGCAGCGGGCTGTTTACGCCGCTGTTTACCGCTGTAGAGAGCATCTGCAACGCCTGCAAGGTTATCCAGCACGGCAAGATCCATCTCTACATTCTTTACATTCTGGCCACAGTGGTGGGGCTGCTGGTGTGGGGGCTGCGTTCATGAATGCCGAACTAGCCGTCTACCTCGCGCAGTTTGCCATTGCACTGGTGCTGGCTCCACTGCTGCCCGGCATCATCAACCGGGTAAAGGCCAAGTTTGCCGGTCGCCACGGCAAGCCCTTGCTGCAAACCTACTATGACATCGCCAAGCTGCTGCGCAAGGGCGAGGTCATCAGCCGCACATCAACCTGGACATTTGCCGTTGCGCCCTCTGTGGCTCTGGCGGGCACATTGTGCGCGCTGGCCCTGCTGCCACTGGGGGGCGCGGTTTCCCCGCTGGCTTTTGCTGGCGATTTTGTGCTGGCCGCCTATCTGCTGGGCGTGGGGCGCTTTGCCATCATGCTTGGCGCGCTGGATACCGGCTCTGCATTTGAAGGCATGGGCGCAAGCCGCGAGGGCACCTTCTCGGCCCTTGCGGAACCCGTGTTTTTTCTGGCGCTCATGGTGCTCACCAGTCTGTGTCTGGGGCTTGGCCACGGCGCGGATACTGCATTCAGCCTCTCGACCATGTTTGGCGGGCAGACCGCCGGAGCATGGCTGACCGGCAAGGGCGAACTGCTGCTTCTGCCCGTGATTTTTTTCATCCTGCTGCTGGTGGAAAACTGCCGCATCCCTGTGGACGACCCCAACACGCACCTTGAGCTGACCATGATCCATGAGGTTATGGTGCTCGACCACTCCGGCCCCAACATGGCCCTGATTCTGTACGGTGCGGCACTCAAACTGTGGTTTTTTGCCGCCCTGATCGCAGGGTTGATTACCCCGGCCCTGCCCCTATGGGAGCAGATGGGCCTGCGCGTGGGCATTGTACTGCTGCTGGCCGTGGTTGTGGGCATTGTGGAATCGGTTATGGCGCGCCTGCGCATGGAGCGGGTTGCCTACCTGCTGGGCGCTGCGGCCGCCATGGGCATGCTGACGCTTATTCTCACCCAGGCGAGGTAGCCATGACCACGCTTTTGCAATCCTGTCTGTTTTTGCTTGTTTTGAGCAACTTTCTGCTGCTGGCCACGCGGCGCGTGCCGGGCATGACCCGGCTCACCGCACTGCAGGGCCTGCTGCTGGCAGCACTGCTGCTGAGCCTCGATCACGCCCTGCTGGCTGGTGCCGTGCTGCTCATCAAGGGCATGCTGTTGCCCGGCATGCTGTGGCGCACGCAAAAACGGCTGCCCGCCGATGCCCTTGTATGCCCCACCCGAAGGGTTGGACTGGGCGTGCTGGCTGGCATGGCAGGGCTGATTTTTTCGATCTGGCTGGAAGGCAGGCTGGTCATGCCTCTGGGGCTTTACCCCCAGCTGCTGCTGCCCACCGGACTGGCAACTCTGTTTTGCGGGCTGATTCTGATTGTGGGCCGCATAAAGGCCATTACCCAGGTTATTGGCTATCTGGTGGCGGAAAACGGCATCTTTCTGCTGGGCGTGCCGCTTATGACCACAGGTACTGTGTGGTTTGAGCTGGCCCTGCTGCTGGACGTTTTTGTGGCGGTATTTGTCATGGGCATCGCCATCAACCACATCAGCGATTCCTTTGCCTCCATTGACGTGGCCCGGTTCCGCAGCCTTCGAGATTAGGAAAAGCCATGCTGACTGCGCTTATTTTTGTTCCCCTGTGTGCGGGCTGCATAATGCTGTTGTGGGGCCGCGCCGTGATCTGTCGTGTGGGTCTGCCCCTCACGGCGTTGACGCATACCGCCCTTGCGGCCATGACGGCAGTGCGCGTTGGAGGGGGGGAAACCCTCGCCGAACTTGATGGCCTGCTGGCCCCCGACGCCCTGGGCGTGCTCTTTCTCATGCTGGCCAGTGTGCTGTTTCTGGCGGCCTCGTTCTACGCCATGCATTACCTGCGCGAAGAAGAACGCATAGGCGTGCACACCAACATTCTGGACCACGGGCGCTTCACCAACGCGCCGGAGCGCCGCTTTACCGCCTGCCTGTGCTTTTTTCTCAGCGCCATGACTCTGGTGACCATTACGCCGCACATGGGCGCACAGTGGGTGGGCATTGAAGCCACCACGCTTTCAAGCGCGCAGCTCATCTATTTTCACCGGCACAAGCGCTCGCTTGAAGCCACGTGGAAATACCTGATCATCTGTTCTGTGGGCATTGCCCTTGCGCTGCTCGGCAACATTCTGCTTGCCGTGGCTTTTCACGGGGCGGAAGGAGCCAGCGGCTCGGCCGACAGCATGGACCAGGTGGGCTGGTTTGTGCGCAACGCGGCCCTGGCCGAACCCACATGGCTCAAGGCGGCCTTTGTTTTTCTGCTGGTGGGTTACGGCACCAAGATGGGCCTTGCCCCTCTGCACAACTGGCTGCCCGACGCGCACAGTCAGGCTCCATCGCTTGTTTCGGCACTGCTCTCGGGGGCGCTGCTCAACTGTGCCATGCTGGGCATGCTGCGCGGCCATCAGATAATGCTGGCTGCGGGACTTGGCGGACTTTCTGGCGGCATGCTCATGTTTTTTGGCCTGCTCTCACTGCTGATCGCGGCCATCTTTATTGTGGGGCAAGGGCATTACAAGCGCATGCTGGCATATTCGAGCGTTGAGCATATGGGCATTCTGGCTCTGGGTATCGGCGTGGGCGGTGTTGCCGTACCCGGCGCAATGCTGCACGCCGTGTGCCATTCGCTCACCAAGTGCATGCTCTTTTTGTTGTCGGGCAACATTCTGGCCCGCTACCATACCTATTCGAGCTACGACGTGCACGGCATGCGCTGGACCATGCCCGCCACGGCAGCGCTGTGGACTGCTGGCTTTCTGGCCGTGGCAGGTTCGCCGCCCTTTGGTCTTTTTGTCAGCGAACTGCTGATATTCAAGGGCATGCTTGCCGCAGGCCTGCCCTGGCTTTCTGCCGGGTATCTGGTGCTGCTGGCCATCATCTTTGTGGGACTTTCTGTGGCGGTGCTGCGCATGGTGCAGGGCAACCGCCCTGTGGATCTGCCGCCTTCAAATTCTGAACCTGCACTGAGTATTTTGCCGCCGCTGGCCCTTGGGCTGGCCGTGCTTACACTGGGCGTGTGGATTCCCGACTGGCTGTGGAATTTTCTTAACCGCGCCGCTGCGCTCATAGGCGCGTAGCGCCAAAGGCTGAAGGCAAAACCCGCAAAACGGGTTTTGCACCGCTAACGGTGAGAGGGCCGATGCTATTCGATTACCGCGATACCGTGCCGCTTTCGGGCATGCCCCCGGTTTCTGTAGAAGAAATGGGCGATTTTGTGCGCCGTTATGTTTCCGAAGGCTGGCGGCTGCTGGCCCTTTTTGGCCTGCCGCAGTCTTCTGAAAACAACGCTCCCGCCGGGCTGTGCTGTGTGCTGGCGCAAGACAGCTCGCACTATCTTGCCGCCCTGCGTACCGAGCCTGTGCAATCCTATGCTTCCATGACGCCCGCCACGCCGCAGACCCACCTTTTTGAACGCGAAATTTTTGAACAGTGGGGCATCGAACCTCTGGGTCATCCGTGGCTCAAGAGCGTGCGCCGCATACCCGACGCAGCCGAAGCCCACGCCAGAACCTCCGCCGAGGGCGGCTCCCTTGCGGCGGCCCCGACCAGTGAACCCAAGCCCTACGCATTCTTCAGAATTGAGGGCGAAGAAGTCCACGAGGTGGCCGTTGGCCCTGTGCATGCGGGCGTGATCGAACCCGGTCATTTTCGCTTTCAGTGCCACGGCGAAAATGTGATGCACCTCGAGATTGCACTGGGCTACCAGCATCGGGGCATTGAAAACATGCTGCTCCACGGCCCGCTCGCCCGCTGCCTGCCCCTGCTGGAATGCGCCGCTGGCGACACCACCGTGGGGCATGCCACGGCACACTGCGTACTGCTTGAACGACTCGCGGGTTGCGTGGTTGCGCCGCGTGCCCACCGTCTGCGCCGCGTTGGCCTTGAGCTTGAACGCCTTGCCAACCACACGGGCGACCTTGGAGCCATTGCCGGCGATACGGGCTTTTTGCCCACGGCATCGTGGAATGGCCGAATTCGCGGCGATTTTCTCAACACCACGGCCTGCCTGTGCGGCAACCGTTTTGGCCGCGGGCTGCTGCGCTTTGGTGGCACGGCATACGATCTCAACGCCGACGAATGCGCCGACATGCTGGCCCGCATCAAGGCCGCCGGGCGCGACGTACGCGGCGCTGTGGACGTGATGCTGCACAGCCAGAGCGTGCATGAACGCCTCATCGGCACGGGTTTTGTGAGCAAGGAAACCGCGCAGAACCTCGGCCTTGTGGGCATGCCCGCTCGCGCCTGCGGGCTCAGGCTTGACGCGCGTTTTCACTTCCCCCTCTCCGACCTGCCCAGCAAGGATTGCGCCCCACGGGTGGAAAACACCGGCGACGTGCTGGCCCGCACCCTTGTGCGCAGCAACGAAATTGACGATTCGCTGCGGCTGCTCGAGAGCGACCTTGCCACGCTTGCGAATATTCCGGCGCTGGCCAACGAGCCCGCGCAGCTGGACGCCAGCGCACTGCCGCCCCATACACTGGCGGTATCGCAGGTCGAGGGCTGGCGCGGCGAGATCTGCCATGTGGCCGTTACTGGTCCTGACGGCGGTTTTTTGGCCTACAAGGCCATCGATCCCTCGTTCCACAACTGGCCGGGGCTTGCCATGGCGCTTCGCGGCAACCAGATTTCCGACTTCCCGCTCTGCAACAAGAGTTTCAACCTCTCGTATTGCGGATACGATCTGTGAGGCTTTGACATGCTGCGTATCATCAAGGAACGCCTGCACCAGAAATACCGCACGCTGGATTATCCCAACCGTCAGCCTGCGCTTTCCCCCCGCTACATGGGGCGGCCCGAACTGGCACAGGTTGCGTGCGGCACATGCCGCGCCTGTTTTGCGGCCTGCCCGTCTGGTGCGCTGCTGCCCACCGCAGGCAGCGAGGACGGCACGCCAACGCTCGACATGGGACGCTGCACCTATTGCGGCGCGTGCCGCGCGGCCTGCCCCAAGGGTGCATTTACCTTTACCGGCGAGCACCGCATGGCATCGTTTACCCGGGAGGGTCTGCTGGTTGTTCCCGGACAACCCCACGTGCAGCAGCCCACACCTGCTCGGTTTTCAATGTTTCGCCGCTCGCTCAAGCTGCGGCAGGTCAGTGCCGCGGGCTGCAACGCCTGTGAGGCAGACTGCAATGTGCTGACCACCCTGGTGTTTGATCTTGGGCGCTTTGGCATCGACTTTGTGGCATCGCCCCGCCATGCGGATGGCATTGCCGTAACTGGCCCGGTTTCGGAAAACATGCGTCTGGCCCTGCTGGATACCTTCAAGGCCGTGCCGCAGCCCCGCCTGGTGGTGGCTGTTGGCGTGTGCGCCATTTCTGGCGGGCTGTTTCGTGACAGCGATCAGTGCAACAAGGGCGTCACCGATCTGCTGCCAGTAGACCTGTTTATCCCCGGCTGCCCACCCAACCCGTGGACAATTCTGGACGGCCTGACCTCGCTGCAAAAATAGCACACCACGGTCAGCACCATAATCATTTGGCCTTGCCGCGTAACAAAATTTGTAATGCGGCGTAGGCACTTAAGGTGCGCCCCTGCCGCGGCGAGGGCCGACTTGCCTTAATCTGCACAATGATTATAGTAGATAAGGCCCGTACAGAACGTACTTTCCGGTCATATCTGCCGATCAAGGAGATGACCAACACCGCCCTTATGGGAGATGTTCATGCAAATAAAAGCCTTTTTGTCGATTCTGGTTCTGCTCTGCTGTTCGCTCATGCTCACCTTTACTGATGACGCACTGGCGGCTCGCCTTGGCGGCGGCAGCTCTTTTGGAAGCAAGCCCTTCATGAGCACGCCCGCACCTGCGCCGCGTCCCCAGCAGCCTGCTTTTCAAAACAAGCCCAACCCCAGCCAGCCTCAGGCCCAGCCCGCTCCGGCAGCTGGCCGTCCTGGTGGTCTTTTTGGCGGCATGGGCGGGCTCATGGGCGGCCTGCTGGCAGGCACGCTCATAGGTTCGCTGCTTGGCGGCCACGGTTTTGCTGGCGGCGGTTTTATGGATATTCTGCTTTTTGGCCTGGTGGTCTTCATCGGCCTTAAGCTGTTTGCAGCCTTTCGGGGCTCGCAAAGGCCCGCGCAGGCGGCAGCCGGTGCAGAAGGTGCACAAGGCTCGCAGGCCGACCAGCGCCAGGCGGGCATGATGCGCGAAGAAACCGGCAGCAACGGCTGGGACGCCCTGCGAGGTCAGGGTGCTGCCCAGGCTGAAACCCCTGGCCCCCAGATTCCCATGCCCCCCGGATTTGACGCCGACGAATTCCTGCGAGGCGCCAAAATGGCCTATACCCGCCTGCAGGCCTCGTGGGACAAACGCGACATGAACGACATCACGCAGTTCACCACCGAAGCCGTGCAAAATTCGGTACGCGAACAGATGGCTGCGGACCCCAAACCCAGCACCACAGAAATTCTGCTGGTCAATGCCCAATTGCTGGGCGTGACCAACGAAGGCGAAGAGCAGTACGCCCAGGTGTTCTTTGATGTGCTGCTGCGCGAAACCCCTGCGCAGGAAACCCCGTCTTCCGCGCGCGAAGTATGGCACTTCGTACGCCCGGTCACAGGCGGAAACTGGAAACTGGATGGCATTCAGCAGGTGGAATAATCCTGCCAGAGCCTTGTTTTATCACCACAGGGCTGGGAGTTTCGGCTCTCAGCCCTTTTTTAATAGTGTGGGGAAGGAATGAAGAACTACGTCAAAAAATACGACAAGCTTATGCGCTACCTCGATATGAATATTGTCGAGGCCACAACCGAATATGCCAAGGTTATCATGCCCATAACCGAAAACCACAAAAACGGTATGGGGATGGCCCACGGCGGTGCCATCTTTGCCCTGGCAGACGTGGCATTTGGTGCTGCGGCCAACGCTGGCAAGGATTATGGCGTGGTGAGCCTCAACACCACCATCGAATACCTGCGCCCGGGCAAAGTTTCCCCTCTCACGGCAGAGGCCTTTGTGGTGCGCACCGGCAAGCATATTCTGAGCTATGATGTAAAAATCTACGATGGTTCCGGCGACCTTATCGCAAAGTGCGTGGCCGCTGGCTTTCAGACAGACGTGCTCCTGCCTGACTAGAGCAAACGCGATGCGTTATCGGCCCCTGCCCTGTGCAGGGGCTTTTTTTGCGCCTGCGCCAAAAAAATTGCCCCCTGCCGAACCCATGGCAAGGGGCTTCCACCGTAAACGCTTGGGGCGAGGAGGTGATGGAAAGGCGCAACGTCAACGCAAATAACGCTGCGCGCAATTCATAAAATTTCTTTCAGCCGGTCAGGCCTGCGCCGTAGCCTCTGGAGTTGCCCCCTGCCCTTCGGCGAGAGGAAGACTGAGGCAGAATTCAGCTCCGCCCTGCGGTCTGTTGGCGGCCACAAGTTCGCCGCCGCGCGCGTGGGCCAGTGAACGGGCCACTGCTAGCCCCAGCCCCACATAGCGGCCAAGGGTTTTTCCACCTGCTGCGTTTGCGGCCACTGGACTCTGCAGCGCGCGGGTGCTGAAAAAGGGTTCAAAAATGTGCGGCATGATGTCTGGGGCAATGCCGGGGCCGTTGTCGCTCACCACCAGATCGTACCAGTCGCGACCCTGGGCATCCCTGCGTGTGGATGCCGTGAGGATAATCTTGCTGTTACGGCTGGCAGGCGCGGCAGTGTCCTCACCTTCCGCCGGGGCGGAATCCATGTCGCAAAGCGCATCCAGTGCGTTTTCAAGCAGGTGCAGGCATATCTGCTGCAATTCCGGGGCAGAACCCAGCAGACGCGGCGCTCCCTCGCCCTGCGGCACTGACACCTCACAATGAACATGCGCGCTTTCCATGCGCTCGGCCAGCAGGCGCAGCACGTGCCCAACTTCTGCGGCCACGTCCAGTGCGCCCACGCGGGGGTCGAGCCCGTGCCCCACCATGAGCAGCTTGCGCGTAATTTCGCGCACCCGCAGGCTCTGCGTGCGTATGGTGTTTACGGCATCGCGCACTTCATCAATGTCTGGCAGGGCAGCGGCTTCGGGCTCTTCAAGGCAATCGCGTATGAGGCCTGCAGCCTGAACCATGATGTTCAGCGGATTGTTGACCTCATGGGCTACGCCCTCCGCCACCCGGCCAAAGCTGCGCCAGCGTGCGGCCTCGGCCAGCCGTGCCGCCTCCTGCCTTGCGCCCGCGCGCTCTGCTGCCTTGCGGCATTCTGCCAGAATGCCATCCATGCCCACGGGTTTTGAAAGCCAGTTCAGGGCCCCGCGCCGCATGGCCTGCACGGCCTTGCCCATGTCGCCCGCGCCAGACAGCATCACCACATCAACCTGTGGGTAGCGCTCGCGCAGAACTTTCAGCAGATCAACGCCGTCCATGCCCGGCAGCCCCACATCAAGAAATATGAGGTCGCGGGGACTGCGCGCCAGTTCGGCCAGGGCGGCATCGGCATCCTGCGCTGTGGCTGTATCGTAGCCGCGCAAGGCCAAACGTTCTGCCAAGGGTTCCGAAAAGGCGGGTTCGTCATCCACAACAAGCACACGCATGGCGAACTCCTAGAACGAACCACTGCCGAAACACGGGCCTTAAGACCTCATCTTCAGGCCGCAGGCCGGATGCGTTCATCCGGCCTACAGCCTGCACTGCATCATGATCTACTTGCCGTGCTCTTCAAGCACGTCTTTTTCATTCATAACGTCACGGGCTGCGTCAAAGTCGCCGCCTTCGGCCAGAGAAACGGCCACCATGGCGTTTTCAAGCTTGTCGCGGTAGGCCATGCGAATGCTGTTGAGCAGTTCGTCGATGTCCATGGGCTTTCTGAGAAAGTTGTACGCGCCCATGCGATAGGCGGTCTGTTCCTCGGCGTCGCCGCCGTGGCCCGTAAGAATGATGACCTGCACCTGCGGGTTGCTCTTTTTGACGTTGCGCAGCACTTCAAAGCCGTCCATGCCGGGCATGCGCAGGTCAAGCACGATAACGTCGGTGGGCTGTTCGACGGCCTTGAGGGCTTCCGGGCCATCGTAGGCAACACGCGCTTCAAAGCCGCGCATGGCCAGACGCTCGGAAAGAGTGTCCACAAACTGCTTTTCGTCGTCCACCAGCAGGATTTTGATGTCTTCCTTGGTCATGGAATACTCCTTGAAGGCCCGGCAACATGCCGGTGCCAGTTATTCGCCTTCGCTATCGCAGGCCGAAATGGAAAGGAAAAATCTTGGCCCGGCATCACGCCAGGGCATAAGCACGGCACGCCAGCCGGGGCGTATGCCGTCGAGCATGGGGCTGCCCGTCATGGCCGCAAGGGCCATCTCTCGGTTGGCGCCTTCCAGTGCCTCTACAATAATGCCTTCTTCTTTTTGCCGCCGCCCCGCGGTAAGGCGCAGGTTTACCTGCCCCCCCACAGAAGCGCAGAGGTCAAAAACCTCAAGCAGCGAGCGCAGCACGGCCAGAGGCGGCACGTTTGCCCACACGGGCTCGTCGGTCTCGCCGCTGGTCAGGTGAATCTGCGCGGCGCGCGCCTGCCGGGCCGCCAGCAGGCAAAAGCTGCGGCACACACGCGCAAGATCGCAGGGGCCAGCGCCGCCCGGCTCCATGCCCCCCGCCTGCGCCATGTAGTCCATGGCTTCGGAAAGGGCCGCCCCCTGAATGATGGAGCGTTGCACTTCGCCAAGGGCCGTTGAAAGGCGCTCTGTACCCTGCGCGCTCACGGTCTTGCCGCCCGCAAGAGAGGCAAGGTCCTGCGCCAGACCGGCTGATTCACGTATCACCGCCAGCACGTTGCGCATGTCGTGAACGGCAGAGGCCAGCAAGCGGGCCATGCACTGACTTTCATTCATGGCCTGCTCCGTTGGCTGCACATTCCTTGCCTTCACGCGCCGCGGCCTGCAGCGTTTCCAGAAACACGTTGAAACTCAAAGGCTTTGTAAGGCAGGCAAAGGCCTGTGCCACGGGGTTTGTGCCGTTGTCGTCCACAGCCTCGTGCCCGGTAAGCAGAATAACCGGCAGATGGGGGTACAGCACCTTGAGGCGGCGCAGCACTTCATCACCCGGCAGACCGGGCATGAAGAGGTCAAGCACCACGACATCGGGCATTTCAGGCGTTGCGGCCTGAAGGGCGCTGATACCGTCGTAGACCACGTAAGGCGCGTATCCGCGAAGCGAAAGACGCTCTGCCAGGGTGTCCACAAATTCCTTTTCGTCGTCAGCCAGAAGTATGCGCAATGCCATTCTACACCTCCACTGCGACATCTGGCGGAGTAAGCGGCAGGGTTATACGCACGATGCTGCCCCGCCCTTCTTCGCTTTGCACATGAATTTCGCCGCCAAGCTTACGCACAATGCCATAGGTGATAAACATGCCAAGCCCGGTTCCCTTGTCTTTTTTGGTGGAATAGAACGGCTCGAATATATGCCTGAGCACGTCAGGCGACATACCCTTGCCGTTGTCTTCCACACTCACCAGCATGTATCTTCCCTGGCCCTGGCAGCTGATTTTGACAAACCGCTCTTCGCCCTGCGGCTTCTGCGATCCGCCCTCGCTACCAGCCAGCGCATCAAGCGCGTTGCCCACAATATTGAGAAAAACCTGCTGCAACTGGCCCCTGTCCGATACGATTTCGGGCAGGTTGGCGGGCAGTTCGGTTTCAAACTTTACGCCACGGTTCTTGGCCTCCCGTTCAAGAAAGCCCAGAGTTTCCGTGATCACTTCCTCAATATGCAGAGCCTGACGGTTGGCCTCCATGCGCCGGGCAAAGCCCAGCAGCCTGTGTGTAATGCCGCGCGCCCGCTCAACGGTGCTTTCAATACTTTCAAGCAGGGCGCTCAGTCTCTGCCTGTCCTTGTCTTCGCCGCACACCTTGCCCATGTTCAAAAGATCCTGGGCAAGACCCGCCTTTTCGTAAATGACCGCCAGAGGGTTGTTGACCTCATGGGCCACGCCAGCTGCCAGCCGCCCGATGGACGAAAGCTTCTGGTTGTGTTCCATCTGGGCAAAAACAGCTACCCGCCGCTCGTCGCTTGCCTGCAGCCTGTTTACAAGCTGCTGCATGAGCATGTTGGACACCACGAAAATCAGGGCAATGCCGCCGCATAGTACAAGCAGAAGCTCAGTACTCAGCGACCGCCAGGGGCGGATGGCGTCTTCAGTGGGCTTGACGGCCAGCAGCATAAAGTCTGTGCCAGCCAGCGCGCACGAAGCAACCATGAGCTGCCTGCCCTTGGGGTCTGTAACCCGGCGCACCACGGTTTCGTGCGCGGCGGGGGGCAGATCAAGAGGCAGTTTTTCCAGAGCCTTGCCAAAAAGATTTGAATCCGTTTGCAGCACGCCCTCTGTGTCTACCAGAAACACGTCTGTATCGTGTTCTGGCCCTACGGTAGAAACCACCTGCTGGATGCGCAGGGTATCGGTTGCCACACGCAGAGTCCATGAAACGCCGTTTTCTTCCAGCCGGTGCACAGCCACAACAAGGTGCGGATACCCGCGGTAACCCAGAAAGGCGTTACTGAGGTAGCGCCCCTTGATCTCTGTATCACGCAGCCAGGGCTTGCCAGCGTAATCAGCGCCCTTGAGCTTGTACGGCCCCACATAGCCCACCTGCCGCCCGTCGGCATCCACCAGCCCCATGTCCACAAAGCCCTGAAACTCACTTTTCAAGGCCAGAAACACACGGTTGAGGGTGCGCTCGTCCAGCAGGTCCTTGAACGTATAGGCGTGGGCCAGAAAGCTCACCGTAGAAATACGTTCGCCAAGATAAAGCTCCAGTGCCGCCTGCGACTTGCGGGCCAGCGCATACACGGGGCTTTCCAGTTCGCGTTCCAGGGTGCGTGTATACTGCACGTGGCTGATAGCCGCCAGCAACAGCAGGGGCATCACCGAAACCGCCACCATGAGCACGGTCATCAGCCGCCGTAGCGATCGATACCGGGCCGGGGATACGGCCTCTGGAACTTCCAGCAGGTGCGCGAAATAGTTCTTTATCGTGGCAAACATGTGCCCTCCAAGGTATGCGCCGCCGTTACTACCGCTGGTGCGGCTTGCTGTACGGCGGCACTCCCCGGGCCCCGCAAGGCAGAACCTCGATTAATGGCCGCCAGCCACCAGCACGCCCGAAGCCGCAAGGCTGAGCACCAGCACTTCAAGTATGGCAATTATCGCCATGATCCACTGCTTTTGCCGCAGCAGACCAATGGCAAGCTGCACGAAGCAGAAGATGGTGAGTGCCGCAAGAAAAGCGATACCAATGAAATTGCACAGATCTCCCTTCCCCACAAGGGCAACCCAGCCCCAACCTTGAGGAATGTTGCCTGCGGCACGGTAAGCGGCAGCGCTCTGGCTCCACAGACGGGGCATTTCTTCCAGCGGAATCTGCGGCGTCAGCACGCCCGTCACGTAGAGAGCGTAGGTAATCAGCATGGTCACAAAACCAAGCAGAGCGCCGTAGAACAGGGTATCGGCATAGCGCAGCTGCGCAGGGGAGGCCTTTATGTCGTTCTTCAGATCGGTGGTCATTTTATTCTCCCTTCTATTCAAGCGTATCCGATGCGGCTTACCAACCGAGACCCTTCATGAGGGCTTTGGCCCCAGAGAAGAAGAGCACGCCAATAACCATGTAGCGGATGAACTTGGGCTTGGCCTTGGCAAGCAAGCGTACGCCCACCACAGAGCCGAGCATGAGGCCCACGATGGAAGGCACGGCCATGAGCGGAATAACGCAACCCTGGTTCAGATAAACCCAGGCGGCAGAAGTATCGGTGATGGAAAGCAGGAATTTGGAGGTACCCACGGCCACCTTGAGGGGTGCGCCCATGAGCAGGTTGAGCACGGGTACGTTGGCCCAGCCAGCACCAAGGCCAAACATGCCGGCCATGATACCGATGGCGATGAACAACAGCAGGCCGGCCAGAGTGCGGTGGGTTTTCCATTCCACAACTTCACCGGTGCTGGGCTCAAGAAATACGCCGTTCATGCCAAGCGCCAGACCCACTGCGTCCTGGGTGGTAACCACGGGGCGCACAGAGTTTTTGGAGAGCAGCAGCAGCACGGCAATACCAAGAATGGTCGCGCCAAGGCAGGTCTGAATAACATTGGTGGGCAGAGCCAGGCCGAGCATGGCGCCCACAATGGCGCAGGCAGAGGCAATCAGCGCCACAGGCAGGGCCAGACGCAGGTTGGCAAAGTTACGGCGCAAAAGACCGGGACCGGCAGCAAGCGCGCCCGCAAGGGCCACCATAAGGCCAGCACCGCGCACAAAGTCGAGGTGGAAGGGGAAGAACCCGCTTACCAGCGGCACAAACAGCACGCCGCCGCCCACGCCTGCCATAACGGCGATAACGCCGAGAATAAAGCAGAAGAACAGCAGCGCCAGCGGCCAGTACCACCAAGGGTGGTTATCGATGGCGGCAGCCTCAAGAGCCTGACCAGCAGTCTGGGTTGCGGCGGGCGCAGCCTGCACCGATGTTTCAGCGCTTGCCACTGCCACAAATGCCGGGGCCTGCTGGGCGGCGCTATCCGTCTGAGCGCTCACGGCTGTTGCAGCCGGAAGCGTTTTGTCTGCCTGGGCCGAAGCCGGGCAGCTCAGCCACAGGCACAATGCCACGGGCAGCAGAATGAACTTTACCACGAAATTCACAGCCCCGCTGTTCGGGGTTCTTTGGAAATCAAAAGCCATTGTTTCCCCCTTGCGGCCTTTTGCCGACGCAAGTTTATTTACGGTCAGCACAAGTTAGGTCGGAAAGGGGTTGCTCGCTATCAGGAGAATCCTGAATTGTGAAAAAATGACTAAGGGATTTCCCCAGAGGATACGCCTGTGCGGCGCGCGGGTTTGCCTTCCGGCGAAGTTGGGACGCCTGCCCGGCGCTGGGCAAGGCGAGGCCGGTTATGGGGCTACGCCCCCTTTGCGGCCCCCCTTGCATCCCCCCGAAGCACCCCCTAAGAAAAGCTTTCAATTGCCGCAGGGTGGCGAGGACACGCGTCTTGCGCTGCGGGAGCTTCCCTCCCTCCTCGACGCGTAAATGCCATACATCGCTCCCGCTCCGGGCAAAGTCCGCTTCAGCCAAATACCGCTGACATGGTTGACGACAAAAAATATCGTTTGCTCCCCCTCCATCAAAAGCAGGTCGTGGAGCCGCCTTCCTTAAACTCGCCGCAGCAGAGCGGAGGCGATGGGAGGTGTTGGGCGAATTTGCAAAATACGCTTTTTTCGGCCTGAAAAGGAAGCGCCGGGATTTTGAGCGCAGCGTACTCAAGTACGTGAGCATCAAAATCCCGGCGCTGACACATTCGGGGCGGAAAAGTCGGTTTTGTGTAAATGCGGCTGACAGGCTCTCTCCCCACCCCAGGGGTGCTGCCTTCCGCTACACCTTCACCAAACCGTGGCGTATGGCAATCTTGACCAGATCCCCCACCGAACCAGCCTGCAACTTGGTAAGCAGGTTGTATTTGTGGGTTTCCACAGTCTTGGGGCTGATATACAGTTCTGCGGCAATTGTCTTCACACTTTTGCCATCTGCCAGCAGACGAAAAATCTCTTTTTCGCGCGGCGAAAGCGCACTCAGATCAGCCCCGGCATCGGCATTGGCCGTATCAGCCGCCTCACGCCGCTGGCGCAGCATGGCGGCCACACGCCCGCCGGGATCGGGGAAACTCAGAAAAATTTCGCCCTGTCGCACGCTCTCGATGGCCCGCAACAGCACACCGGGGGCCTCAGATTTGCGCACATGGCCCATGATGCCAAGATCAATAAGCTCTGGCAGCCAGCGCTGGTCCTCATGCCCGGTATAAACGAGAATGCGCGTCTTGGGCCGCACCTCAAGCACGGCGCGCCCGGTTTCAAGGCCATTCATGCCGGGCATGCCAAGGTCGAGCACCAGCAGGTGGGGTTGCAGCGAAGCGGCCAGAGCCACGGCCTCGCCACCGTTTTGCGCCATGCCCACAACACGCAGATGCCCATAGGGCGCAAGCAGACTGCGCACGCCCTCCATAAGCAGCTTGTGATCGTCCACCAGCAGGATGCGGTAGATTTCGCCCGGAATATCACCCATAAACACGGCCTTGCGACAGACGCAGCAGATGTTTCGGTCAGCTTACAAAGCAGCGGCCGGAGACACACGCCCCACCAAACGGGCCAAGGGTGACAAATTTTTTATAAAATGAACAGAGAGGCCAGGCCTAAAAAGATAAAAAAACCTGCGCCGTCAGTGATGGTCGTAAGAAAAATGCTCGAAGCCTGAGCAGGATCGCGCCCAAGAGCCCTGAAAATAAGAGGAATAGAGCCGCCAGCCACAGCGCCAAGAAGCATGTCGCACATGAGCGCCCCGCCCATGACCCCGCCAACAATGGCCATGCCGGTAAACCACCAGGCCGCGAAAAAGGCCACCACGGCCATGGCAAAACCGGTGACAATGCCAATCTTGCCCTCACGCACCACGGCCATCCAGGCTTTTTTCTGGTCAAAACGGTCAGTAGCCAACTGGCGGATCATAACCGCCAAGGCCTGCTGCCCGGTATTGCCCGCCTGGTTTGCCACCATGGGCATAAGTACGGCCAGCACGGCCATCTGCGCGATGGACCCTTCGAACATGTACACCACAGAGGCGGAAAGCGCAGAATTGATCATGTTTACAAACAGCCAGGGCAGACGCTTGCGCACACTCTCAAGCCACGGGGTATCCACGCTTTCTTCCGGGTCAGCACCCACCATGCCCAGCATGTCGGCGCTGGCTTCCTCGTGCATGATGTCCATGATATCGTCATAGGTTACCACGCCGAGAATGTGCCCCTCGTTGTCCACAACGGGCATGGCCAGATAATTATAGTGCGAGAGAAGACTGGCAACTTCGCGCTCGTCGGTGTCGTAGGTAACACTCACCACGCTCTGCCCCGCAACGGCTTCACCCACAAGGGTTCCCGGCCGCGCAAGCATGAGGTCGCGCAGCGAAAGCACACCCACAAGCACCTGCTGCTCGTCCACCACATAGGCGTAATAGGGGCTTTCCTTGTCGGCCATTTCGCTGCGGATGTGGGCAATGGCCTCATCCGCCGTAAAGTTCTTTTCCAGCAGGATGAGCTCGGTGTTCATGACACCGCCCGCGGAATCCGGATCAAAATTGAGCAGGCTGCGCAATTCTTCCGAATCTTCGCGGTCGAGCTTTTCCAGCAGGGCATCGCGGTGGTCTTCGTCCAGCTCGTCCAGCACGTCGGCGGCGTCATCGGGCGACATTTCGGCGATAATCTGGGCGGCCACGTCGTCGTCCAGATTTTCCAGCACGTCCACAGCCATGTTTTCGTCCAGCTCGGCCAACGCCTCGGCGGCGTCTTCCTTGGACATGCGGCTCAGCGTGCTGACCTGCTTTTCAAGGCTCAGGTTCTCAAGGTGGTCGGCCATGTCGGCCGGATGCACAAATTCTGCATCAGGAAATTCCACTGAAAAATCGTCATCCAGATCATGGGTCTGATCTGAAACGGCAGAAGTTGTTCTGGCGGAAGAAATATTGCTGCCAGACAAAGACGCAGGGGAGGCTGGTTGCGGCTGTGCAGCGCCAGACTGTTGAGTGCCGGACTGCTCAGCAGGCAAGGGACGGAATTTTTCGTTGTGCAGATCAGCCATGGCGCGCCTTTATCCGGTCTGTACCCAAGGAGGAACTCACGCCCAGAGGCGCAACAAAACAACTAGGAGCAGCAAAGCTCCGCCAAACTGTCGGCAAGATCGGCAGTCTCAAAAACGCGCGCCAGTGGCGGCGATACAGGCCCTGCAGACATATGCGGCTGCCCGGCACAGCACCTGACAGGGCCGCACCGAGGCCTACAACGCGGCCATGGACATCCGCAGGCACTGTCGCCCTGCACTGGGCACTGTAGTACAAAAAAAAGCAGATTGTCGCCAGTCTCGCAGGCTTGTGAAAAAACTCATGATGTCCCGGCAGCTTGACGCGAAACACGGGGCATTCTATCTATTACAGCACACCCGTATCGGGCAACTGCCGCAATCGGGTCATATATACAGTCTTGCGCGGTGCGCAACGCACGCCCTGACGGGCGAGTTTTCACTTAGCACGCACAAGAAATGGGGACAAGCGCAATGTTCACGCCCTGGGCCGCATTTTTCTCTCCGGAAGGTCAGCGGCTGCTTCAAAAATCCATCGACCTCGCCCTTGAGGAAGACGGCCCCGAAATGACCGCCCTCGGTCTTTTCGCCTCCGATGCCTCCATGAACGCAGTCATTCGCGCCAAGGAAGACACACTTGTGGTGGGTCTGCCGGTTATTGGCGCTGTTTTCAAAAATCTTGGCGCGCCCTTTACGTGGCGTGCCCTGGTCAGGGAAGCAAGCCATGTTGCGTCCATGACAGAAGTAGCCCACATCAGCGCCCCTGCCACGGCCATGCTCAAGGCAGAGCGCGTCATTCTCAATTTTATCACCCACCTTTCGGGAATTGCCAACCTCACTTCCTGCTATGTGCGGGAACTGGAGGGCACAGGCGTACGCCTGCTCGACACGCGCAAGACCACACCCGGCCTGCGCTGGCCCGAAAAATACGCGGTGCAGGCGGGCGGCGGTCACAACCACCGCAAAAACCTCACCGAAATGCTCATGCTCAAGGACAACCACATTGATGCCGCTGGTTCCATTACCGCCGCAGTGGCTACGCTCAGGGCGCGTTACACGCCCTGCCCGCCCATTGAGGTGGAATGCCGCACGCTCGACCATGTGCGTGAGGCTGTGGAAGCCCGGGCAGACCGCATCATGATGGACAACATGGACGGCCAGCGTCTTTCGCAGGCCCTTGCCCTTGTGCCCGAGGCCATCGAAACCGAAGTCAGCGGCGGCGTGCGGCTTGATACCATCCGCGCTCTGGCGCTTACAGAACCCCGCAGGCCAGACTTCATTTCGGTCGGCCGGCTCACCCATTCCGCGGTGTCGGCTGATTTCAGCATGACCCTGCGGGCCGTGTAGGCAGGCGCAATTTTACCCGTGCCTGTCGCCATCTGTTCACGCAATGGCCGCCACAAACAGTGGCAACCGTACGGCGGCATTGCGACAGCACCGTGACATCACCGGAACAAATTACGGCTTTTCGCCTCTTCTTTTTTCATATTGCCTTCTGAGGAACCATACTATGCAAGATACAAGCACAGCCATCGCATCCCTGAAAAAGCAGCTGGGCGCGAATTTGTGCATCATGGGTCACCACTACCAGAATGACGCCATCGTGCGCCACTGCGACATTACCGGCGACTCGCTGGAACTTGCCCGCCGCGTGCCCGGCATCGAGGCGGCCCACATCGTCTTTTGCGGCGTGTACTTCATGGGCGAATCGGCCGCCCTGCTTGCCAAGCCCGGCCAGAGCGTGCACCTGCCAAGCATGGATGCCGACTGCCTCATGTCGCGCCAGACGCCAGCCCCCCTCGCCCGAAAGGTACTGGAACAGCTGGCCGCCACAGGCCGCAAGATCATACCGCTGGCATACGTCAACACCGATCTGGCCCTCAAGGCCGTGGTGGGCGAATTTGGCGGCGCGGTGTGCACCTCGGCCAATGCCAAGATCATGATGCGCTGGGCGCTGGATCAGGGCGACGGTGTGCTCTTTCTGCCCGACAGGCATTTGGGCAACAATACCGCAGAAGCTCTCGGCATCGGGGAAAATGAACGCCACGTGCTGCGCGTGGGCGCTGCCGGGCTGGTGCAGCCCGAAACCCAGGCCCTTGACCGCAAGCTGCTGCTGTGGCCCGGCTGTTGCGCCATCCACGCCCGCTTTGAACCCGATGATGTGGAAGCCATACGCGCCGAACATCCCGGTTGCCGCGTTATCGCCCACCCCGAATGCAGGCAGGAAGTTATCGAAGCCTGCGACGGCGCGGGTTCCACCTCGTACCTCATCAAGGAGGCGGCCCGCGTTGCCGCCGAGGCCCCCGGTTCCACCCTTGTTGTAGGCACAGAAAACAATCTTGTGTACCGCCTGGCCGAGCGCCACGCAGGACAGTGCACCATTGTGCCGCTTGGGCACGCTGTTTGCGGCAACATGGCCAAGGTTACGGAAAAGAAGCTTCTGGCCACGCTGCAAAACGTGGCCGCCGGAGCAGCCTCGCCTCTGCAAATAGAGGAGAAACTCTGCCCCCCCGCCCGTCTCTCCCTAACCCGCATGCTAGAAGCCTGCGGAAACTGAGGTTTGCACCGTGAATTCTATTCGCCGTCATGTGCCTGTGCTTATCATTGGCTCAGGCGTTGCCGGGTGCACCGCTGCGCTCACACTGGCCGACTCCGGCTGCGACGTTCTGCTGCTCAACGCTGGCGACAGGCTGGCCGATGGCAACTCAGAACTGGCCCAGGGCGGCATAATCTATCAGGCCACCCCCACGCCAGAGCATCCCTCTGACGCCCAGGCGCTGGAAAAAGACATTCTGGTTGCCGGGCACAATTACAACTACAACAAGGCCGTCAACTTTCTGTGCGCGCAGGGCCCCCTGTGTGTGGACGAGGTACTGATCAACCGCGCCCAGGTTCCCTTTGACCGCAACGAAGACGGCACGTTCAACCTCACCCGCGAGGGCGGGCACTCTACCCCCCGCATTCTGCACTGCGCCGATTTTTCGGGCCGGGCCATCATGGACGGCCTGAGCGCACAGGTCATGGCTCACCCGCGCATCACCCGGCTGCACCGCCGCGCCGCCATCGACCTTTTGACCAGCCACCACCACGCGCGAGCCTCGCAGTACCGCTACGAAGTACGCAACCGCTGCCTCGGCGCCTATGTTCTCAACGAAGAAACCGGCGAAACAGAAACCATTCTGGCCGACTGGACAGTGCTTGCCACCGGCGGCGTGGGGCAGGTTTTTCTGCATTCCACCAATGCCCCCGGCTGCGTGGGCACGGGCGTTTCCATGGCCTTTCGCGCGGGCGTTGACCTCGCCAACCTCGAGTTCATGCAGTTTCACCCCACAGCGCTGTACGAAGAACGCAGCAACCGCCGCTCGCTCATCACCGAGGCCATGCGCGGCGAGGGTGCGCGCTTGCTCGACCACAAGGGCCGCGCCTTTATGAGCGACCACGACCCCAGGGGCGACCTTGCCCCGCGCGATGTGGTAGCCCAGGCCATGATGGACGAAATGCTGCACAACGGCGCGCCCTGCCTGTATCTGGACGTGAGCGGCGTTGAGCAGGATATTCCCACGCGCTTTCCCACCGTGTACGAAAAGTGCCGCGAGGCGGGCATCAACATTCTCAGGGAACCCATTCCCGTGGTTCCGGCCGCCCACTATTTCTGCGGCGGCGTGCTCACCGACATTCATGGCCGCACCTCGCTGCACGGCCTCTACGCCATCGGCGAATGCGCCTGCACCGGTCTGCATGGCGCCAACCGGCTTGCCAGCACCTCGCTGCTTGAGGCACTGGTGTGGGGTGTCAGCAGCGGCAAGGATCTGGCCCACCGCGTGCTGGCCGAAAGCGGTCTGCCCAAGGCTCTGGCCGCAGCTATCCCCGACTGGCGGCACGAAGGCGACGAACGCAGGGACGACCCAGCCCTCGTGGCGCAGGACTGGGCCAACATCCGCAACACCATGTGGAACTATGTGGGCATTGCCCGTACAGAAGCCCGCCTGCGCCGTGCCTTTGAAGACATGCGCGACCTCGTGCGGCATATCCACGACTTTTACAAGCGCACGCGCATATCGCGCCGCCTGGTGGACCTTTTCCACGGTTCGCAAACATCGTATATCATCACTCAGGCCGCGCTGCGCAACAAGGTCAGCATTGGCTGCCACCACCGCGTGGAGTGAGATGCCGATTGACTTGTGCCAGCCAGTTCGCACAGAGTGCTGCGGGGCAGGCTGTAACTGCCGTGTGGGCCGGTTTTACCGCCCGCACACGCCCCGCTGGCAGAACACCTTAATCACGGTCCCACAGGCAGTGGGTGCGGCATGACCGCAAAGCGCCAAGCTGGAGAATCCTGAATGAAAAGAGCCTATCTGGCCGCCGCCGCTGTCATCATGATGGCGGTGGGTGTTATGGGGCTGATGTTTGGCCTGAGCCCCCTCGTTGAAACACAGGTGCACCGGGGCATCCAGAACATCGGCATTTCTGGCGACGGCATCACGACACATGCTGCTGTGGACAGAGTGGAATTTTCGCCTCTCTCGCGCACACTGACCCTCTACGGCCTGCGCCTGCGTGGCGAAACGCCACAGGGCCCTCTTTCATACGAGGTGGCCGAAGCATCGCTGCGCATTCCCCTGCGCATGCTGCTGGCATACACGCCCTTGCGCCCCATGGTGCTCAGGGACGTGGGCATGATGCCCGTGGCAGAAAACATTGTGCTGCGCAACCTGAGCACGCGCTCGCCCGATTTTCGCGCATCAGTGCAGCGCGAGGAAATCAACGAGCTGCGCAGCCAGAGCGAACTGGTGGCCCGGTTTCTGGACGGCGCGCCCATTGACGCGCTGGCCGCCACCTACCAGATGGGCGCAGACAGGGCTCACAGTTTTTTTCTGAGCGTAAACATGCCGGGCAAGGATGGTCTGGCCCAGCTGACCATCAAGGAATCGCGGGTTGAGGGCTGGAACGGCGCGTTCATCTCCCAGATGCGCGTAGACGACATGCAGAGCCGCCTCAATGGGCGTGAGAGCATGCGCATGGCCAGTTTTGAAGCCAGCGACATTACCCTGCCGGAACTTGGGCTCGTGCACCGCCTCATTGACGCCGCCGCCATGGGCGAACAGGACATGGAAGCCGCCGCAAAGGTGGTTGGCCCCATTCTGGAAGAAATATTGGCCGCCGATCCTCCGCTTGTGCGGCAGGTGCGCGCCGACAACATGGCATTCTCGGTGGAAAACGGCAGCGTGACCGTTGACGGCGTGGGCTTTGACTGGCTTTCAAACGCGCCGCGCCACACCAAAAGCTTTATCCGCAACATCTCCGCGCCGCGTGATCTGGTTCAGGCTTCTGCCGACTGTCTTGCGCCCGCCCTCAAGGCGGACCTGACCTTTGAAAGCCTGGCCCAGAGCTCCTCGTCGCACAAAAAAATGCTCACCATCAAGGCCGAAGACCTCGCCGATGTGGACTGCTCGCTTACCCTGTACGATGCGGGCATCATCTCTACCAGCGAACAGGCCCTGTTGCTGCAGAGCTTCAGCGACCTGCACCTTACCATAAAGGATCGCGGAGCCATGGCTTGGGTTGGCCTCAACCTTTCGCCCAACGGGCGTGCCTCGGCAACGGCCATGCATCACGGGCTGGACACGGGGCTGCAGCTGAACCCCACCCCCCAGAACAAGGCCATCCGCGAGGCCCTGCTGACCTTTGTGCAGCGCCCCGGCAAGCTTGAAGCCGCCAGCGTGCGCGGCCAGCGCATAGGCATTTTGCAGCTGCTGGCAGCCCTCAACGACCCCGGCTCGCTGTTTAGCTGTACGGCAACCCCAGGCCCCAAGCTTCTTGAAGAGCAGATCAACGCCCTTGCGGCCCAGGCTGCCCAAACTTCCGCCCCCGCCGAAGCAGCGGGAAAGTAACACATGCGCAAACTCTGCCTTAAAAAAAATGAAGACCGTCGCCTGCGCGCGGGCCACCTGTGGATATTCGCCAACGAAGTGGACGTGAAGCAAAGCCCGCTTACCGACTTTGCCCCCGGCGAGTCCGCAACACTGTGCGACTGGCGCGGCGCACCGCTTGGCAGCGTGTGCGTCAACCCGGCCTCGCTTATCTGCGCCCGCCTGCACAGCCGCAAGCCCGATACCGAGATGGACGAGGCCCTGCTTACCCAAAGGCTGGAATTAGCCCTGGCTCTACGCCAGCGCCTCTACCCCGCCCCCTGGTACCGGCTCTGCCACGGCGAGGGCGACTTTTTGCCCGGCCTTGTCATTGACCGCTACGGCGACCACCTCACCGTGCAGGTTACCACCGCTGGCATGGAACAACGCCGCGAGGCGCTCACCGCCGCCCTGCACACCCTTGTGCGCCCGACTTCCATTCTCTGGGCCAACGATCTTGCAGCGCGCGGGCTCGAAAACCTCGCACGCGAGCAGCAGAGCGAAGGCACCCTGCCCGAACGCCTTGAAGTGCCAGAGGGCGACTGCCGCTTTTACACGCCCTGCGCCACCGGCCAGAAAACAGGCTGGTTTTACGACCAGCGCCCCAACCGGGCTGAGCTTGCGCGCTATGCCAGGGAAGCTGACGTGCTGGATATCTTCAGCTATGTTGGCGGGTTCGGCGTCAGTGCCGCTGCCGCCGGTGCAAAGTCTGTGACCTTTATAGATGCTTCGGCCCAGGCGCTCTCCTTTGCGGAAGAAAACGTAAAGGCCAACGCCCCGACCTGCGAGGCCCAGACCCTCTGCGGCGACGCCTTTGACCTGCTGCGCCAGCTGCGCGACGATGGCCGCCGCTTTCAGGTCATCAGCCTTGATCCACCGGCCTTCATCAAGCGCCGCAAAGACGCGGCCCTTGGGCTGGCCGCATACAAGCAGGCCAACGATCTGGCCGTGCAGCTGCTCGCACCGGGTGGCATACTTGCCACGTCTTCGTGCTCGCACCATCTCGAGGTGCAGGCACTGCGCGGCTGCTTGACGCAGGCCGCCACCAAGCGCAAACTGCATGCCCGTATTCTGTTTGCCGGAGGTCAGGGGCCGGATCATCCCATCCATGCTGCCATGCCCGAAACGGCCTATTTGAAGTGCTTTATTGCCCAGGTGGGCGCTTAACCACAAGGATTTGACATGCTGAACAAAGTTCGCCTGCTCACCCCCGGCCCCACGCCTCTGCCGGAGCGCGTGCGTCTTGTGCTCGCCAAAGACATGATCCACCACCGCAAAAGTGAATTCAAAGCCGTGATGGGCAGGGTTCAGGAGCGGCTGCGCGTGCTGTTCGGCACGAGCGACGTGGTTCTGCCCCTCTCCTGTTCCGGTACGGGTGCCATGACGGCGGCGGTGTACAGCCTGTTTACCCCCGGCCAGCGCGTGCTGGTGGTGGAAGGCGGCAAATTTGGCCAGCGCTGGCGCGAAATTGCCGTTTCACGCGGGCTTGAAACCACCACCATCGAGGTGCCGTGGGGCGAAGCCGTTGATCCGCAGGCCGTGGCCGCAGCCCTCAAGGCCGACCCCTCCATCGCGGGCGTGCTTGTGCAGCATTCCGAAACCTCCACCGGCGTTCTGCACCCGGTGGAAGAAGTGGCGCGCATCACCAGAGAAACCGACACCCTGTTGCTGGTGGACGGCATTTCAGCCGTGAGCCTGGCCCCCTGTCCCATGGACCAGTGGGGTATCGACTGCCTCGTGACCGGCTCGCAAAAGGGCCTCATGCTGCCTCCCGGCCTTGCGCTACTGGCGCTCTCGCCCCGCGCGTGGAAGCGGGCCGAAAATCTCACACCCGGCTGCTTCTATTTTAACCTGCCCAGGGAAAAGGCCAAAATCGCCCAAGGGCAGACCCTGTTTACCTCGGCGGTAAACCTTGTGGTGGGTCTGGACGAAAGCCTCGACATGCTGCTGGAAAACGGCCTTGAAGCCGTTTACGCCAAGCAGTGGGCACTGACCATGCTGACCCGCACGGGCGTGGCGGCCATGGGCCTTGAGCTGTACGCCAAAACCCACTTTGCCTGGGGTATTACCAGCGTCATGCTGCCTGCAGGCGTGGACGGCACCGAAGTACTGCGCATCGCCATGGAAAAATACGGCGTGTGCATGGCTGGCGGGCAGGATCACATGAAGGGTCGCATGGTGCGCATAGGCCACATGGGCTGGGTTGACTGGGCCGATCTGGTGGCCGGTCTGCACGCTCTTAACCGGGGCATCATTGAAGCCGGTGGACACTGCGGATCCCGTGACTATCTTGAAGAAGCGCTGGCCGCATACCGCGCAGCCCTTGCGGGCAAACCGGGCGAAATCCCGCGCCTTGTCCACAGCTAAACTCAAGCGGACGGGGCATTGCAGGCCGCCAGCCCTTGCGCTGGCGGCAAAAGCTTGTATGTTGAAGAAACGTGCAACCTAAACAGTTGTTACCGTAACCGTTTATGAGCCACGAGGTCGCCATGAGTGACAATACCTGCGGCTGCAAGGCCGATGGCCCCATGCCGGAAGTGACGTTTTCCACCTTTATCATTTCTCTGGCATCATCGGCTCTGGTGCATCTGGGCGAAGTGCCTAACCCCGAAACCGGGGGCACCGAAACAACCCTGCCCCTGGCGAAGCACAGCATAGACGTGCTGGAAATGCTGCGCGCCAAGACAGAAAACGGCCTGGAAGAACAGGAGCGCAAACTTCTGGAAAGCATTTTGTACGAACTGCGTATGAAGTTTGTCATAAAGTGCGGCTCTGACTGCGCCTGCCAGTCAAAAAAAGTCTGAGGCACCACGGGGCGTCACGGCACGGAATTTTTGCCATTTGCCGCGTGGCCCCGTCACTACCATTGACCATACAGTTTTAAAGGATCAGCGGCATGAAGACAATCAATGTGGGTCTGGTGGGTATTACCGGCTACGCTGGCATGGAACTGACACGGCTTCTCGTAAGCCACCCCTCCATGCGCCTTGCCATGGCCTGTTCGCGGGCTGAATCGGGCAAGCGGCTGGGCGATTTTTATCCTTTCCTGAACCACATGCCCGGCGCGGATGTGGTGATCAGCGTTTTTGACCCCAAGGAAGCCGCCCGTCAGTGCGATGTGGTTTTTCTTGCCGTTCCCGCTGGCACCGCCATGGACATGGCCGAGCTGCTGCTGCGCGAAGGCGTAAAGGTTGTTGACCTTTCGGCAGACTTTCGCCTGCGCGATCCTGAAACCTACGCCACGTGGTACAAGCGCGAGCACGTATGCAGCGACCTGCTGCACAAGGCCGTTTACGGCCTGCCCGAACTGTACGCCGCTGAAATCGCCAAGGCCAAGCTGATTGCCAACCCCGGCTGCTACCCCACGTCGGTCATTCTTGGGCTGTACGCCGCCATCAAGAATGATCTGGTGCACACCGACGATCTCGTGGTGGACGCCAAATCCGGGGCCACCGGCGCTGGCCGCAAGGCCGTTGTGCCCACGCTTTTCTGCGAAGTTTCCGACAATTTTCGCGCCTACGGCCTGCCCACGCACCGCCATACGCCCGAAATCGAACAGGAAATTTCGCTGCTGGCCGGTCACGACATAACGCTTTCGTTCAACACGCACATTTTGCCCACCAACCGGGGCATTTTGTCCACCATCTACACCAAGCTCAAAAACCCCGCCACCACGATCGACGAAGTGCGCGAGGTCTTTACCCGCACGTGGGAGCACAGCCCCTGGGTGCGTATTTTGCCCAAGGGCGCTCTGCCAGAAACGCGTTTTGTGCGCGGAAGCATGTTCTGCGACCTCGGTCTTGTGGTAGACCCCCGTACAGGGCGGCTGATAATTCTTTCTGCCATCGACAATCTGTGCAGGGGCGCGTCTGGCCAGGCCATGGCCAACGCCAACCTCATGTGCGGGCTGCCGGTGAGTGCAGGGCTCGATATGCTGGCTCCGCTGGCATAAAGGCTGTGAACAGCCTCTGAGACACTGCATACAAACGTTTTTGTATTCAAGGCACGGCAGAAAGGCTTTTTATTCCTGCTAGATGCAACACATGCGCAGCAGCGATAAAAAGCCTTTCGCCATGCCGGAGCCGCCCCCAATTGGCCCGACAGGCCCGGATATTGAGCTTAACATGCAGCAGTAGTTTTGCCCGCCGTAGCTTGGCACGCCGCCAGGGCGGGCTGCAAAAAAAAGGAATGCCCATGCAGCTGGAAACCGCCTTTCAGAACCCGCAGTTGTGTCACAGCCTTCTGGACCGCCTCAACCGTGCCCTTGATGGCCGCAGCATGCGCTTCATGGAAGTATGCGGTACACACACTGTTGCCATTTTTCAAAGTGGTCTGCGTTCACTGCTGCCCTCATCGGTAACCCACCTTTCCGGCCCCGGCTGCCCGGTGTGCGTCACACACGATGCCGAAGTGGCTGCCTTTCTTGACCTTGCAGGGCGTGACCGCGTTATCATAGCCACATTTGGCGACCTTTTGCGCGTACCCGGCCCCAACGGCCTTACGCTCAAGCATGCACAGGCGCAGGGCGCGCGCATAGAAATAGTCTATTCGCCCCTCGACGCCCTTACCCTTGCCGCCGCCAACCCCGGCGACACGGTGGTTTTTCTGGGCATAGGCTTTGAAACCACGGCCCCCACGGTGGCCGCAACCCTGCTGACCGCCCAGCAGCGCGGACTGAACAATTTTTGCGTTCTCTCGTTGCACAAGCTTGTGCCGCCCGCCCTTCGCATCCTGCTTGAAGACAGCGAATGCGGCGTAGAAGCCTTTTTGCTGCCGGGCCACGTGTCCACCATTCTTGGTCTGGAGCCCTACGCATTTCTTGCCCGCGATTTTCACGTTCCCGGCATTGTGGGCGGCTTTCAGCCTGCCGACATTCTGCTGGCGCTCTGCCTCATGGCCGAACAGCTGCGCGATAAAACCCCCGCAGTCACCAATGCCTATCCCCGCGCCGTAGACGACACGGGCAACCCACGCGCCCGCGCCCTGCTGGAACAGTTCTTTGAACCGTCAGACGCCCTGTGGCGCGGCATAGGCTGCATCCCGCAGAGCGGGCTGGCCCTGCGCCCGGAATACGAGAACATGGACGCCATGAAGCGCCTTGGCCTCACCCTGCCGGACGTCCCCCCCCTTCGCGGCTGTCGTTGCGGCGATGTGCTCAAGGGCCGCATCGCCCCGCCAGACTGCCCCCTCTTTGGCAAAAAATGTACGCCCGCCAATCCCGTTGGGCCCTGCATGGTTTCCACTGAGGGCAGCTGCGCCGCCTACTTCAAATATTCGGAGCGATAATGGACGATTGCCTTCTTCTTGATGCGGGCAGCGGCGGTAGGGCCTCGCAACGCCTCATTGCCCAGTGTTTCATGCGCCATTTTGCCAATCCGCTGCTTGAGCGCATGGACGACGCCGCCCTGCTGACCGACATCACCGGGCCGCTGGCCATGAGCACAGATTCCTATACGGTCACGCCTCTGTTTTTTGCCGGCGGCAGCATCGGCACTCTGGCCGTGCATGGCACGGTCAACGATGTGGCCATGATGGGCGCACGCCCCCGCTACCTGAGCTGCGGCTTTATTCTTGAGGAAGGCCTGCCCCTCGAAACCCTAGAACGGGTGGTGGCCGACATGGGCGCAGCCGCCCGAGAAGCCGGGGTGTGCATAGTGACGGGCGACACCAAGGTGGTGCCGCGCGGCGCCTGCGACAAGATATTTATCAATACCACTGGCATAGGCCAGGTTTTTGCCTCTCCCGAGCCCTCTGGTCACAACGCCCGCCCCGGCGATGCAGTGCTGGTCAGCGGGGCCATGGGCGACCACGGGCTTACGGTCATGGGCAGCCGCGAGGGGCTTTCTTTCCTCACGGACGTGTCCTCTGATTCAGCCCCGCTCAACCACATGATCGAAGACATCATCAACACCGTGGGCGAAGTGCACGTACTGCGCGACCCCACACGCGGCGGCCTTGCCACCACGCTCAACGAAATCGCAGAGCAATCGCAGGTTTCCATTGTACTGGACGAAGCCAGCGTGCCCGTACACGAGGCCGTGCGCAACGGCTGCTCCTTTCTGGGTATGGATCCGCTGTATCTGGCCAACGAAGGCAAGTGCATCTGCATTGTGCCCGAGGCCCATGCCGAGGCCGCCCTTGAGGCCATGCGCCGCTCGCCTTTTGGCAAGGAAGCGGCCCGCATCGGCACAGTGAACGAAGGCAAGGCCCAGGTGGCACTGCAAACGCGCATCGGTGGCCGCCGCCTGCTTGGCATGCTGGAAGGCGCACAACTACCCAGAATCTGTTAGTATTTTTTGAGGGGCAGCCCCCCAGAAGCCTGATTGCTGTTTCAAACCTGCGCAGGAATTCCCTGCCTGAAAGGAAATAATATGGATTCCACCTATCAACGCGCCATGAACGCCAGCGTCACCCCGCAGATCTTTTCCACCATGGTCAGCAACGCGCAAAAGGTGGCCGAGGCATTTGCCGGTTCCGGCTCTGCCGGGGCGGATGCCGAAAGCATTGCCGCAGTGTTCAGCCGCATGATGGTTGCGCAGATCGAACTGTTTGAAAAAAAATAGAGTTCTGTTCTCAAATCAAAGAGAGGCCGCCCTCAGGGACGGCCTCTCTTTTGTTATCTGTTCACGGGCTCATGCCGTGCAAAACCTGCCCTAACAATCCGCCCACGACGACATGTCCGTTCCCTTGCGCAGGGCTTCGCGCACGCCAGACCACTGCCTTTCCATGTCTTCCAGCCGGGCCAGCAGGGCATCTTCTGCCGGGGAACGGGCCAGCACCGCCGCCACGGCTCCCTGCTCAAACACCAGCCGCCGGTCAGCCGCAAGTGCCAGCACAGGATCGTGGGTTGCCATGACAATAATCTTGTCCGAGGCCAGCAACAGGTTCAGGGCCTTGCGTTTGTCCACACCCGCATTTTCAATTTCGTCTATGAGCAGCACGGGCGACCAGCTCAGCAGGGCCGTATCAGCAATCATAAGGGCGCGCGACTGCCCGCCGGAGAGCTGGGTAAGCTGGGTGCAGGCCTGAAAGGGCTCGCCCGCCAGCTCGTTGGCCGCTTCAAAAACCCGTCGGGCGGCACCTTCCGCGTCTGCCACCTCGCGGCTCAGGGCATGGGTGCGCAAAAAATCCATCACGCCCATATCGAGTACAAAATTCATATTCTGGGTCAGCTGGGCCACCAGCCGCCCCTGCAGGTCAAAACGCGTGTCTTCGTCCGGGGCCGCGCCGTTGAGCAGCACAGTGCGGCCAGTGGGCGTATCACCCGCCGCCAGCGCTTCTATATCGCCCAAAAAGCGGCTTTTGCCCGCACCCGTCGGCCCCAGCAAGGCGGTGATCTCACCGGGCTTAAAATGTATATATGCCCTTTCCGGCTGGCCCGCCTTGTCACGCCCGGGGGTCAGGCTCAGACAGCTGAGGGCAAGCTCAGAACTTTCATTCACCATTTTCAAGCTCATGGCCGCCTCCAAAATCCGCCTTTTTGACATTGCCCTTCTGATAGCGCGCGCCAATGCGCATCTCGCTCAGGCAGTACGAGCAGATGGCGGCTGGCATGGCAAAACGTAGCCGCATGTCGGTGACAGAGGCAATACCGGGCGCAACCGCCACAATGGATGCCAGCTCAGCGCAGCCCTGGCCGGTCAGCCCGTTTACGTGCCTGATCACGGCCCGCGGGTTCATCTGGCGAATGCGGTAGCGGTACACCTCTCGCTCTGCCTGCGAAACCAGATCGCCCTTGGTCACGGCCACCACATCGGCCAACCGCAGCATGGGGCCGATTTTTTCCGGCGCGTCTATGCCCATGAGGTTGTCGATGACGCACAGGGCCAGAGCCCCGCGCAAATGGGGCGAGCAGCGGTTGCACAGGCCTGCTGTTTCAATGATGCACATGTCTGCCCCAGTCTGGGCGGCCCAGTCAAAGGCTTCCTCCAGATTGGTGGCAAAAAAGTGGTCGGGGCACAGCCCGCCGGAAAGAGCCACTGTAACAGGAATGCCAGCTGCTGTGTACAGATCGTCGTCGCGGCTTTGCAGGCAGTCGAACTTGATCACCGCGCAGCTGATATCCCGGCTTTTCAGACTTGCGCCAGCCCTGACCACCAGCGAGGTTTTGCCACACGAGGGTGGCCCGGCCACGGTTACGAGCCGCATGCCGCACCCGCCTGCAGCCGCCGGAACTTCAGGGCCAGAATATCCCGCAGGCTGTTGACATCGTTGTTTTCCACAAAGTCCCAGCCCACCCACTTGAGCCGGGCATGGTGCGGCAGACGCGAGGGACGCGAGCCGTCCATGGGAACAAACCAGGCAGCGCTGCCGATGTCGCCAAAGCCGTTGGCAAAAAAATTCAGCAGCGGTGCAAGGCGCTCTTTTTCGCTTTTTTTGGCCAGCAGGTAGAGCGGGCTTGCCGCAGCGCCATCCTCCGGCCACACCACTTCAACGTGGCCTGGCAGCTTGGTGCTTTCGGCAAAAAACAGGGGGATGATAAAAATACCGCCTGCATCGGGGGCGGCAGAGCCGCAGACCTTTGCCATGCGCGAAGAGTGCATGAAGCTTTTGATGTTTGCGGCAAGGCCGGTAACGCCCGGCTCGCCGTAGTCCTTGTACTGATTGAGCAGCACGGCGTCGGCCATGTCATCGCCGTCGCCGCACATGACAACCTGACCCCGGTAGCGTGGGTGCGTCAGGTCTTCCCAGTTGCGGGGGGCTGGCAGGCCATCCAGTTTTTTGTGGTCTATCAGAAAAATATAGGGCGTCACGCCGTAGATGGTGTAGGCCCCGGCGGGGTCAACCAGCCCGGCCTCGGCATACAGGGGGTTGAGTACCCGTGGCTGTACGCTTTCAAAAATCCCGGTCTGCACAAAACGCCGCACAAATTCGCCACGCCAGAAATCGCCGTAGCCGATGGAGGCAATGACCGAGGGCAAACGGCTCTCGTCCGTTTCCATATACAGGGGGTCGTAGGGGTCAACCGAGGTGCAGCCCATGGGAATATGGGTTGTGAGCGCGGGGTTTTGCGCCGCTGCTATAGCCTCTATACGCTCCTTCACCACCAGCTTGACCGGGCAGGGCGCGTAGAGCAGCAGGTCAGCCTTGCCCGGAGCGGAGGCTTCGTCTGTCTGCTGCCATGACTGCATGAGGTGCTCAAGCCTTTTCATAGTGCCTCTTTCCGCAAAAAGTTTGGGGGCCGCTTATGAAAGAGCAAAGAACGTGCCGCGCGTATAAGCCTGTAACATGCTTTATTTCATAGCAATTTTAAGCGCATACAATCCGTCAGCACCAACAATATTGTACTGCAAAACAAAATTGTGCATGCGCAGGGCTAACTGATGGCGCTGACCAGCAACATGATGTTGAGCACTGTAACAATGCCGGTGAGGGTATACAGCAGCAGCCTCGTTCCTTTGCCGTTGGCATATTTGCCCATGACCTTGGGGGACGAAGTAAGCGTGACCAGTGAAATCATGGTGATGGGTAGCTGCACCGAAAGGGCCATCTGCGAAAGCAGCAAACCCTTGAAGGGATCGCTGGTCAGCCAGATGAGCACCAGGCCGCACCCCAGCGAACCCACAATGCCCATGACGCTGTGTCTGTCCTTGGTATTGTAGGGTTCGCCAGCCATGCCAGAGGTCATAATGCCCCCGGCCATGCCCGAAGTGACCGACGAAGCCACGCCCGCAAACAGCAGGGCCACGGCAAACACCACCGACGCGCCATCGCCCAGCAGGGGCCGCAGCAGATCACGGGCCTGTTCCAGTTCCGTAACCTGTTGCCCCGCCACCCAGAATACCGCAGCGGCCAGAATGATCATGGCGCTGTTGATGGCCCAGCCCACCAGCATGGCAAAGAGCGTGTCAAAAAATTCGTAGTCGAGCCTTTTTTTGATAAAGTCGTCGCCCTCCAGGTTCCACTGACGGCTCTGGATTATTTCGGAGTGCAAAAAAAGGTTGTGCGGCATGACCACCGCGCCCAGCACGCTCATGATCACAAGCATGGAGCCTTCAGGGAAACTGGGCTTTACCCAGCCAACAGCGGCCTGTGGCACCCACCCTGCGGGCACAAGCCACAGCTCGTACAAAAAGGCCAGGCCAATCACCGACACAAAACCGATGATCCATTTTTCAACCTTGTTGTACGAATTGAACAGCAGCAGGGCTGCCGCCAGCACGGCTGTAAGGGTTGCCCCCACCGGCAGAGGTATGGAAAAGAGCATACGCAGGGCTATGGCCCCGCCAAGAATTTCGGCCATGCTGGTCATGACTGATGCGCCAAAGGCGCTCATCAGCACCAGCCGCCCTATGGCGCAGGGAAAATATTCTGTAATGGCCTCGGCCATGCATTTGCCGGTCACAATGCCCAGGTGCGCCGCATTGTGCTGCAGGACAATGAGCATAAAGGTAGAAAGGCTCACCATCCACAGCAGGGTATAGCCGTATTCCGCCCCGGCAGCCAGATTGGCCGCCCAGTTCCCGGGATCGATAAAGCCCACGGTCACCAGCAGACCCGGGCCCACAAACTTTAAAAATTCTTCGCTGCTATGGGTAATGCCAGAAACGGTGCACGCACTCCAAAAATTTTTTACGCCCATATCTTCCTTCCATATATCACAATAACGATACACAGCTCACACGCCCCCCTATTGCGCACCTACACATCGCCCAGGGCTTAATGAAAAGTATACGCAGTAGAGGGCAACAGGCAAGAGGCAGCATTTGCCCCCGCCCCGCAGCGCTTGCGACTGTGGCATAAAATGTTTATGTAAGCCGCGCCTTCCCCCTTCGGCCTTTTGGTTACTTTTACATTGTCTATATTAAGTTTCCGAAAATACGACCGATAGCTCACTATACGCCGGGTCCGCCAGACTGTCCGGGTCATTTATAAGATTGAGCAGGAGCCTTTTATGACTATCAGACTGCGCGTTATTCTGGGTTTTCTTCTTACCATTGCCGTAATGGCTGCCGGAACACTGCCTTTCATGGTTAAAACCATGCGCGACAATGCAGAGGAAAGCTATCTCGCCAACGCATCCACCCAGCTGCAACTTATGAGCAACTATGTGGAAGCGTTCATCAGCGGTGCCGAACGTGATGTGGCCCTGCTGGCGCAGGAGCCTTACATTGCCGAAGCAGTTGGCCTGTTTCCCAATTTTTCCAATTCCAAGGAAGCAGAAGTATTTTCACGCGCAGATCTTTCGGTAGACGCATTCAAAACAGTCCAGCCCCTTGTTCGACTTGACGAAGGTTCCGAAGACTACGTGGAGGCCTACGCCGGTTACACCGACGGCAGCTACGCCACCTCGGCCGACAATACCAAGGTTCCTGCCGGGTACAATACCAGCAAGCGCCCCTGGTACACCCAGCGTGCGGCTTCTTCCCAAAAGGTTGGCCTTGCAGACAGCTACCTTTCCATCACTGGCGAACTGGTGGTGGCCATTACCCACAAAATGTTTTCTCGCAAGGGCGACTTTACGGGCGTGCTTGGCATCGACGTTTCGCTCAACGGCCTGTCGCAACGCTTTGCCGACCTGAATTTCGGCAAGACCGGCTACTTCATGCTGCTTGAAAACACGGGCCGCATTCTCTGCAACCCTCGCTACAAGGATCTGACCGGCAAAATCATCGGCAAAGACCTGCAGGATCCCGGTCTGGTCAAACTGTTTGGCATGAAGGACGGCTCGGCAAGCACTGTGATCAACGGGCAGGAAGTGCGCGCCAGTGTGCGCACCACCCCCCACGGCTGGAAGATTCTCATGCTTCAGAATGAGGGCGAAATCTTTGCGGCCACCAATTCCGCCATCCATGCCAGCATAGTCATAACCGCAAGCGTTGCCCTGCTCATGCTGATTATTGCCTGGGCCATAGCGCGTTCCATAAACAAGCCCCTGAGCCTCCTGGTCAAGGAAGCCGACAAGGTCGCCACCGGCGATCTGGATGTGAACCTTGACGCACGCCTGTTCTACGGCGAACTGGCGGAACTGCACGCGGCCCTGCTCAACATGGTGACCAACCTTCAGGACATGATCACAACCTCGCGCCAGCAAGGCGAGGAAGCCCACCGCCAGGCGGCGCTTGCCAAGGAGGCCACTGCACAGGCCGAGGAAGCGCGCAAGCAGGCAGAAAACGCCCGCCGCGAGGGCATGCTCAGCGCTGCCCAGCAGCTCGAGGAAGTGGTGAAGATCATTGCTTCTGCCTCAAACGAGCTTGAGGCCCATATTGGTCAGGCCAACCACCTTTCGGGCGAATCGGCCCTGCGGCTTGGTGATGCGGCCACAGCCATGAACCAGATGAACGCCACCGTGCGCGAGGTCGCCAGCAATGCTTCTTCGGCTTCCGGCATGTCTGACCAGACCCGGGCCAATGCCGAAAATGGCGAAAAGATCGTGCAGCAGGCTCTGGAAAGCATTGACCGTGTGCACACGGTTTCGCAGGCGCTCAAGGACGACATGGGCACGCTCAACGACCATGCCCAGGCCATCAACCGCATCATGAACGTTATTTCTGATATCGCCGACCAGACCAACCTACTGGCCCTGAACGCCGCCATTGAAGCGGCTCGCGCTGGCGAGGCTGGCCGCGGCTTTGCCGTGGTGGCTGACGAGGTGCGCAAGCTGGCCGAAAAAACCATGGCCTCGACCAACGACGTGGGCAACGCCATTGCGGCCATCCAGCAGAGCACAGCCAAGAGCGTGGGCAGCGTGGAGAACGCCCTTGAACAGGTAAAAACTGCCACGGAATTTGCCAACAGGTCGGGCGAGGCACTGCGCGAAATCGTCAACAATGCCCTTTCCACCGCTGATCAGGTGCGCGCCATCGCCACGGCCAGTGAGGAACAGTCCGCCACCAGCGAAGAAATCAACAGGTCCATTGTTGACGTCAACGACCGCGCCGAGCAGACCGTGCACGCCATGAACGCCGCCTCCAGCGCGGTGACCGATCTGGCCGAACAGACCAAGAGTCTCGGCAATCTGGTTGCCGACATGAAACGCAGCTAACCCACAGCGCCCATACGCATCCACTTTCAGGGCGTCCGCTTGTCACAAGCGCGACGCCCTGATTTTTTGCGTCTGCCATGCATCACTGGTCACAGGGGGGGCGCATAAGGCCGTCACGGCACACAATCGTAACAAATCCATCATACATATCAGCTGTAAGCACTGGCAATTATTGCCCTGCGGCAATACTCCGCGCCAGGGGAGCACACCATGAAGTCTTCGGCTGTTATGAACAACAGGGAATTGAGCTGGCTCAGTTTCAACGAGCGAATCCTGCAGGAAGCGCGCGACCACACCACCCCACTCATGCAGCGGCTGCGCTTTCTGGGTATTTTTTCCAGCAATCAGGACGAATTCATCAAGGTGCGTGTGGCCTCACTGGTGCGGCTTACCCGTTCGAAAAGCAAGATCAAGCCCCTGCTCATGGGCGGCCTTACGCCCGAAGAAGCCTTGCAGCGAGTGAACGACAAGGCCGCCACTGCGCAAACGGCCTTTCGCGAAACCTACGAGGAAGTGCTGGATGCCATGGAGCACGGGGGCATACGCGTGCGCAACGAAACCGAGCTCAGCGAAGGGCAGGATGCCTTTTGCCGGAGCTATTTCGGCAACGTGGTCTATCCGCAGCTTGTACCGTTGATTCTCAACAAATCTGCTCAGTTACCATTTTTACAAGACAGCCAGATTTACCACGCCGTCAAGATGGAATCAGACGCCGCACCCGGCAAGTGCCGATACGCAGTGCTACGCATCCCCGTTAATGCTGCCTGTCCGCGCTTTGTGGAAATGCCCTCCTCGCCCGGCTGCCACGACATTATTTTTGTGGACGACATTATCAGGCTGTGCCTGAACAATATTTTCTTCATGTTCAATTACGACCGCATCACGGCATATACCTTCAAAGTCATGCGCGATGCGGAACTGAGCCTTGACGACGACGTCTCCAAAAGCCTTATTGAAAAAATGGAAGAAGGTCTGGAACACCGCCTGCGAGGCCGCCCGGTTCGCCTGATCTACGATCAGGCCATGCCAGAAGACCTGCTGTTTCTGCTGGCCTCAAAGCTCAACCTCAAAAAAAGCGAGCTGGACCCCGGCGCGCGTTACCACATGATGCGCAGCCTCATGGACTTTCCACGGGTACGGCCAGACCTTGAGAATGCCGTCATGCCCGCTCTGCAACACCCCGATATCAAACCTTTTTCAAGCATTCTCAAGGTGGTGCGCACCAAGGATATTCTGCTGCATTTTCCCTACCACACCTTTAATCATGTGGTGGAGTTTTTATGCGAGGCGGCCATTGACCCCAAGGTAATCAATATTTCCATTACACTGTACCGCACCGCCGACCACTCGCGTATCATCAATACCCTCATCAATGCCGCTCAAAACGGCAAGAAGGTCACGGCCTGCGTGGAGCTGATGGCCCGCTTTGACGAAGAACGCAACGTCAGAAGCATAGACATGCTGCATCAGGGCGGCGTGCGCGTCATCCACGGTCTCAAGGACCTCAAGGTACACAGCAAGCTTATTCTTGTGGAGCGGGTCGAGGGCGCAAAAAAAACAGGCTATGTCTACATAGGAACAGGAAATTTTAACGAGGACACCGCACGCTTTTACAGCGATGTTGGTCTGCTCAGCGCCAACCCCGGCTTTGTGGAAGATGCGCGCAGCATCTTCAATTTTCTCAATGCCTCGCACAAACCTGTTTCGTGCTGCGAGCTGGTGGCGGCCCCCCAGTGCATGCGGCCTTTTTTTACCCAGTGCATCGAACGCGAAATACGCAATGCCAGAGCGGGCAAAAAGGCCTTTATCCACGTCAAGCTCAACAGCCTCACGGACGAAGCCATGATCAGGCTGCTGTACCGCGCAAGCAAGGCAGGGGTGGACGTGCGGCTCATCGTGCGCAGCGCCTGCTGCCTCAAGCCCCAGGTACAGGGGCTCAGCGACCATATACGAGCCATCAGCATTGTGGACAAGTTTCTGGAGCACGCTCGAATTCTGCTTTTTTGCAACAACGGCAGTGAGCTGGCCTATATTTCAAGCGCCGACTGGATGCCCCGCAATCTCGACCGCAGGCTTGAGGTGGCGGCCCCGGCGCACTGCCCGGCCATACGGCAGACCCTGCGGGATATTTTTGACATTCAGTGGGCAGACAACGTCAAGGCCCGCATACTCGATGGCACTGGTGCAAACAGGTACAGCAAGGGCGAGGGCGTGGCACCCTGCCGCTCGCAGGCAATGCTGCACGCGTATTACAGCCGCAAATCATTGCAGACAAAGGAACAGACAGCAACGCTGACGCCAGAGGGAAAGACCAGGAACAGGGGCACCCCCCCGGCAAAGACTCAGACAAGGACCACCGCGCCCAAAAACCGCACCCGCAAAAAGCCCCGGCAGGCCCAACCTGCCCGCGGGCTTACCACGCAGACCAGCCAGCAGCCACCGGCAGAATCCTAGCCATATCTGCCGGACACGGGCAGTCCAAGCCCGCAAAAATCAGTGTATATTCCGGTGATCTTGGTGTAGTGTCTTCCATCGCGCACATGCGCGCGGTGATGACCACCAGGCATTTCACCCACTGCCGCACGAGGAGACAGAGTGAAACCCAGCATGCTTGCCGCCGTTGACGTGGGCTCCAACGCCATCCGCTTTCTTATCAGCAACGTTGAAGAGCTGACGCACGACAAACCGGTTAAAAAAAACGCCTACCTTCGCATTCCCATCCGGCTGGGAACAGATGTTTTTCTCTACGGAGCCATTTCAGAGCAGAAGCAGGCTGCCTTTCTCGATGCCATGACAGGTATTGCCCACATAATGCGTGCCTACGGGGTTGACCATTACCGTATCTGCGCCACCAGCGCCATGCGCGATGCCGCCAACGGGCAGGACATCATGAGACTGGTGCGCGAAAAAACAGGCCTGCGCATTGACATAGTCACCGGGCTTGAAGAAGCGCAAATTCTCTTTAACGCCAACGCATTATCCAGATTTACCGATGTAAACAGCGCCCTGTACGTTGACGTGGGCGGCGGCAGCACCGAGGTGGTGGCCCTGCGCGATGGCAAACTGCAGGAGGCTTTTTCCTTCCAGCTGGGCACGGTGCGCATTCTCGCCAATGCCGTCAATCCTGCAGAACGGGAACGGTTTCACGCCGAGATGCACAGGCTTGGCGAAACCTACGCCCCCGAATGTGTCATTGCCTCGGGCGGCAACATCAACAAGGTTTCAAAGCTGCTTGAAAAACGCGAAGGCAAGCCCGTGGGCGCGCCCGAATTGCGCGCCCTGCACAAAGACCTGCTGGGCCTCAAGCTTGAGGAGCGCATGGAAAAATACGGCCTCAACGCTTACCGGGCAGACGTTATTGTTCCGGCGCTCGATATTTTTCTGGGAGTTGTGGACATGTCAGGGGCAAAACAGCTGATAATTCCCAAAATCGGTCTTGTGGACGGCATTATCCGCCACATGTGGCTGAACGGCGACAACCTGGAAGACCGGGCCTGCCCCAAGGCTTCGCTCTAGCCACACACGGGGCTGATACTTGCCCGGCCATGCGTACGGTACGCCGCCATTGTCTGACTGCCTGTTGCCCACGCCAGCCCGCCCCTTTAAGATTTGCGCCTCCCCCCAGGCGTAAGCCCTGCCGACCGGCCCATATTTGGGGCCAATTATAGACAAACACTGCCGATTCCGGCATTCATAACCTATCGGCCAATAAACGCCCAGCGCCAATGGCCCTTTCCTGTTTACCGGCCCGTACTTCCACTGTTTTCGCAGCGTTCCGGCTTTTTTACGCCGGCCATTCCGCCTTTGCCCTCTACCGCACCGCGGAGGAATCATGCCGTCTACGCAACTGCGCCTTTTGTTTGTTATTCTGGCTGTTTTTCTGTGCGCGGCCCCGGCCATGGCCGGGCCTGCCTACAGGGTGGCTGCGCCCAGCAACCCGCAGGAAGACAACTGGCTGCGCCGCGAGGGGTTTTCCATAACCTTTCAGGTAGATGAAGCCCGCTGCAAAAAGGAATACGGCGCTGACTGGTCGCGCCAATGCGCTTCCGCCCCCGCCGGGGAGGAAGGCCGCGTGGTGGAAGCCGTGCGCATAACCCCGCCCGTGGCTGGCGTGTGGCGCTGGGTCGATGACTCTACCATGGAGTTTACGCCCAAGGAACACCTCGCCCCCGACACGCGCTATACCATTTCGCTCGAAAAAATGTCCCTACCAGGGCGCTTTTCGCTCAAGCGGCAGGCGGTGTACGCCACCCAGCCCCAGGCCGTGCGCGTAGGCAAGGAGACTTTCTGGATTGATCCCTCGCCCAAGGGCGCGCATGCGGTCTCCGTACCCCTGCGCTTTATCTGGCCCGTGACCGGGCAGGACATGGATGGTCGCATAACCATCGGCCCCAGCGATGTCAAAAGCGGTCTGGCCCTTGGCCCAGTGCGCCTTGTGTGGAACGAACGCCGCGACGAGGTGGTGGTTACCGCGCCCGTTACGGCCCTGCCCGAGACCAACGCCGCCGCACGCATCACCATTAAGGGCCTGCCTCCCTTTGCCGAAGGTTCGGGCAAGTGCGTGGTGGCCGCGCCCAAGAAGGACGCCAAAACCCCGCAGAGTATGAATGTGGAGGCCCTGTTCTCCATAACAGGCCGCAGCCGTCTTATGGATGTGGCAAAAATCACCGTCAGCCCCGTTTACGACGACAAGCTCGACAAAAAATTCCAGCTCGAGGTCAGAACCACCCTGCGCGTGCTGCCCACAGAGCTGCTGCGCAAACTTGAACTTATCCAGCTGCCCCGAAAGCTCACCGCCGAGGCAGGCAAGGACACCGACTGGACCAAGATGCCCGCCATCAGCCCGGACGACGTCAAAAACGGCACGCGCCTCAAGCCAGAGCTCATGCAGGCCGCCGACGAACCCGCTGACCGCATCCTGCTGCGTATTCCCGCCGAGGCGGGGCGTGGCCTGCTGGCAGCCGTGGACAAGGGCCTGCCCTCCACCGCAGGGCCGGAAACAGCACAGGTGCGCCGCTTTATCATGACAGTGCCCTCGCTTGGTTCAGAAGTGGACTTTCTGCAACCCGGCAACGTGCTGACCCTGAGCGGTCAGAAAAAACTTGATATTTACGCCACGGGCCTCACCTCGGTGACCTGGCGGGCAGAGCGTATCCGCGATCCTTTCCTTGCCCTTGCGGCAAAAGAATCGGGCTTTGAAGAAACCACCTATGACATTGATGTTATGAGCGAAGTGGTCGAGGGCCGCATAGACGTGCGCAAGGACAAGGACGGCACATCGTCCTTTCCCGTGCTTGATCTCGCCCCGCTGCTGCGCAGTGGCAAGGAGCCCGTACACGGCCTCATGCGCATGGTGCTTACAGGCTATCAGGGTGACCAGTCCATTGCCTCTACCTCGCGCATACTGCTTGTTACAGACATGGGCCTTACCGTTAAAATGGCGGGTGATGGCGCGCGCACGGTATTTGTGCAGCACCTTGGCACAGGCCATCCCGTACAGGGCGCAGAGGTTCGCCTGCTGGGCGTAAACGGTTTGCCACTGCAAACCGCCCTCACCAATGCCCAGGGCCGTGCCGACCTGCCATCCGCCAACGGCCTTGAACGCGAAAAACGCCCCGTGGCCGTTGTGGCTCTGGCCCCCAACGCTGGCAAGCCTGCCGATCAGGGCAAGGATTCCGGCCCGCAGGATCTGGCCTGGCTTTCGCTCGACGACGCCACCCGCATGGTGGACTACAGCAACTTTGCCATTTCTGGCCGCCACACCTCGGCAGACGGCCTCAGCGCCTCTGTTTTCAGCCAGCGCGGCATCTACCTGCCCGGCGAGACCCTGCACTTTGGCTGCATTGTGCGGCGGTTCGACTGGCAGCCCATGCCCGCCGGTCTGCCGCTAGAGGCAGTACTGGTCAGCCCTACCGGTGCGGAAGTCATGCGCCGCGCCTTTACCGTGGGTGACGACGGTCTTAATTCCTTTGATTGGGCATGCCCCGCCGACGCGCCTGTGGGTTCGTATCAGCTTGATGTGCGCCTGCCCGGCGGCAATGCGCGCGCTGGCGCTTCGCCCGTGCTGGGCAGCACCCGCGTGCGTGTTGAAGAATTCCAGCCCGACACCCTGGCTCTTGCGGCCAGCTTTACGCCCACCGCCCCCAAGGGCTGGATACGCACAGGACAGGATGCCCCGGCCATTGAGGCCCAGGCCCGTCTCGACAACCTGTATGGCGAACCGGCAGTGAACCACCGGGTGCAGGCCACCCTGCGCACGGAAAAAAGCCGCCTGCATTTTACGGGCTACGAAGAATACACCTTTTATGAACCAGCTGGTTTCGAGGGCGAAGCCCAGTCGCTGGAGCTGCCTGCCGCCTTTACCGACAGCAAGGGCATAGCCGCCTTTGCCCTGCCCTTGGGCAGACTGCAGGCGGGAACCCTGCGCGGAGCCGTGCAGATTGAAGGTTTTGAACCAGCTGGCGGCAGGGCCGTTACCCGCCAGCTTGAGTCGCTCTTCTCGCCGCTGGCCGTGGCCCTTGGCTACAAACCAGAGGGCGAAGTCAACAACCTCGACTATATTCCCCAGAACGCCAAGGCCTCGCTGCACCTGCTGGTGCTGAACAACGACCTTGCCCCGGTCAACCTTGCCAAGGCCGAAGCCGTGTTTTCCGCGCGGCGCTATGTCAACAGTCTGGTGACCGACTCTCGCGGCGAATACCGCTACGACGCCACGCCCGTGGATACGGAACTTACCCGCAAAACTCTCGATCTGGGCGCGCAGGGTCTTTCGCTGCCCCTGCCCACTACCGATGCGGGTGATTACCTGCTCACAGTGCGACAGGCCGACGGAACCGTGCTGGCGGTTATTCCCTACACCGTTGCCGGTAACAGGCTTGCACAGCCTTCGTCGCTTTCTGCCGAATCCCTTGCCAAGGGCGATCTGCGCATCAAGCTCGACAAACAGCAATACGCCCCTGGCGAAACCATCAAGATGCGTCTTTCCACACCCTACGCGGGCGCTGGCCTCATAACCATTGAGCGCGAAAATGTACTGGCTCAGACGTGGTTTACGGCCCAGGCTGGCGAAACCGTGCAGGAAATACGCATTCCCGACGATTTTCAGGGGCGCGGCTACGTCAACGTTTCCTATGCCCGCTCGCTGGATTCGGACGTCATCTACATGAAGCCGCACGTGGTGGCCGTGGCCCCGTTCATGTCGGGTATGGACCAGCGCGACATGGGCCTTGCCCTTACGGCTCCCGCCCGCACTCTGCCGGGTGACACCGTTACCGTGCGCCTTACCTCGCGCGTTCCGGGGCGGGCGCTGATTTTTGCCGTGGACGAAGGCGTGCTGCAACTTACCAGTTTCACCACCCCCGACCCTCTGCGCGATCTTTTGGGCGACCGGGCGCTGGACGTGAGCACGGCCCAGATATTTGACCTGCTCATGCCCGACCATGCGCGCCTGCGTGGCCGTATTCCCGGTTTCGGCGGCGACATGTCTGGCCCCGGCGGGCGTTTCCTTAATCCTTTCAAGCGCAGGGGCGAACCGCCCTTTGCCCTGTGGCAGGAAATTGTACCTGTGGACGCCAACGGCACCGAGGTGCGCTTTACCGTGCCGCAGTACGCCAGCGGCAAAATCCGCATTATGGCCGTGGGCAGTGCCGCACCCAAGCAGGGGCTCGCTCTTGCGGGCAGAACGGAATCCTACATGGAAGTGCGTGGCACGCTGATTCTCAAGCCCCTGCTGCCGCTGGCCGCGGCCCCCGGCGACGAGTTCGACGGGGCTCTGGTTGTGGCCAATACGGTTGAGGGCAGCGGCCCCGGCGCACGTGTGCGTATAAGCATGGAAAGCGCCTCTGAAGGTCTGGCCTTTGTTCAGCAACCCGCTCCGCAAACCGTTACCGTAGATGAAAACGGCGAGGCCACGGTCAGCTTCCGCATGCGGGCGCAGGACAGCCTGGGCGAAGCATCGGTACGCTTTACAGCAAGTCTTGAAGACCCCAAAAACGCCAGGGGCGAAAGCATCAAGGCAGGTGCAGACAAGCCCGTCATCCGCACCCAGACCGTTTCCATACGGCCCCCAGTGCCGCGTCTGCGCACAGAAACCGTAACTCCCCTGCGCGGCCCCACCAGCGTGGACGTGCAGCGCAACCTGTATCCTTTTGAAGCCCAGAGCCAGGCAAGCGTGGGCGCCATGCCCGTTCTTGCCCTGCGTTCGCTGCTCGCCAAACTCAACACCTACCCCTACGGCTGCACAGAACAGCTCATCAGCCGGGCCATGCCCTACGCCGCCCTGCTGGGCGCGCCCGAGGCCCGGCACGAGGTGCTGCGCAACCCCAACATCAGCCCCGAAACCATGCTCAAGCAGGGCAACAAGGTCATCAGCGCCGCTCTCAGTGCCGTCATGGGCAACTTTACCCAGTACGAGGGCGTAAGCCTGTGGCCCGGCGGCGGCACCAACGACTTTGTCACTGCCTATGCGGCAGACTTCCTGCTCACCCTGCGTGACAGCGGAACCGTCACGCCCGAGGGTCTTGCGCAGAACCTGCTCGATACCCTCGAGACCCTTGTGGGCCGCTCGCCCACCGACATGGCCGATGCCCGCACCAAACTGTATGCGGCGTGGATTCTGCAGCGCGATGGTCGCATCATGACCCAGGATCTGGAGCGCCTTGAGCAGTGGCTCAAGGACAATGAAAAAGGCTGGGAGAATGACATAGCCGCCGCGTTCCTTGCAGACAGCTTTGACATGCTGCGCCTGCGCCGCCGTGCGGAGCAGCGCATGCCCGCAACCATCAATCGCTGCGACGATACCTTCATGAGCAACGGCGCGGCCAAAGCCCTGCACGCGCTCATGGTGGTGCGGCACTTCCCCGAAAAGAAAAAACAGCTGCGCATGGCTGACCTGCTCGACAGCGCCTTCAGCACCAATGCCACCACCGTGGACATGGGTCTTGGAGCCAGAACCCTGCTGGTCATGGGCGACGCTGCGGCTCTCAAGGCAGACAGCCTGCGCCTGACCTGCCAGCAGTATGCCCAGGGCTTCAGCCCGGTGGAGACCAAGGCAGCGCCTCTTGGCGGCGCGCTTGTGCTGGATGCCCCGGGCTGCACCCGTTATCAGGTTGAAATGCCGCAGGGCGAGCCCCTGCTCAGCCTGCTGACCACCACCGAAGGCTTTGACCGCGCTCCCATGAGCGACGCCGCCAATGGCATCAGTCTGCAACGGCGCTATCTTGATTCCAGGGGCGAGGCCATCACCACCGCAAAGCTGGGTGACGTGATTACGGTAGAACTGGCCGTACAGGCCAGTAGCGAGATCAACAACGTGGTGCTGGTCGACCTTTTGCCCGGCGGTTTTGAACCTGTGCTGGAAAAGAACGGCCAGAGCCAGCCGCAGGATGGGCTCGTGCGCTACGAACGCCGCGAGGACAGGGGCATCTTCTTCATAGACCTTAACGACGACCGCCAGACCTTCACCTACAAGGTTCGCGCAGCCTCGCGCGGCCGATTTGTGCAGCCTACAGCGGCGGCAGAGGCCATGTACAACCCGGCAGTCAACGCCCGCACGGGCGGCGGAAATGTCGCTGTCGAATAACCTCTTGGCCCGGTTTCGCATGGCATTACCGCATTTGCGGAACCGGGCCTCACTTGCAATCCATGCCTTCTGCGCCTTTTTGCGGCGCAGAAGGCGCATTGTGACCGTGCTGGGCATTCTTGCCCTGCCGCTGGCAGCCCTGCTGTTGTGGCTGGCCCTCGCCCCCTGTCCACACCCTCTGGAGGGCGTGTCGTTTTCACGCATGGTGCTCGACAAGCGCGGCGGCATCATGCGCGTGAGCCTTTCTGCAGACCAGAAGTACCGCATCCGCATCCGTCTGGCCGATATCCCCCCTGCAGCGGTGGATACCGTGCTGCGCTACGAAGACAGATTTTTCTGGCACCACCCAGGCATCAATCCCCTTTCCATCCTCCGCGCCGCCGCCGGTATTGTCACCGGGGGCCGCCGCATGGGCGGCTCAACCATTACCATGCAGGTTGCCCGGCTTTCGGCAGGTCTTGAAACGGGCAAGCTGGGGGCAAAGCTGCGCCAGATGCTGCTGGCCCTGCAACTGGAGTGGCACTACAGCAAGGAAGAAATTCTCGAGGCCTACTTCAACCTGGCCCCATACGGCGGCAATGTGGAGGGGCTGGGCGCGGCGGCCGTTTGCTATTTTCACAAGACCGCAGCCCAGCTGGCCCCGGCAGAGAGCGCGGCTCTCATGCTTGTGCCGCAAAACCCCGCAAGGCGCAGGCCCGCACGAGACAACAAGGCCTTTAGCCAGGCCGTGCACCGGCTCAATGAAACGTGGTTTGGCAAAAAGGAATCCGCACCCCTGCGCGTGTACAGCCCGCAGAACATGCCTTTTGTGGCACCCCATCTGAGCACGGAGCTGTTGCAGCGCCCCGGCGCAGACACCCTGCGCACCACCATCGACGCAACCGCCCAGCGCCGTATGGAGCGTCAGCTGGCCCGTTTTGCCGCGCGCCACAGCGCCTACGGCCTCACCAACTGCGCGGCTCTGCTGCTGCACTGGCCCAGCATGGAGGTACGCGCCCTGGCGGGCTCTGCCGATTTTTTCAACCGTTCTATTGAAGGGCAGGTTGACGGCACGCGGGCGCGGCGTTCGCCGGGTTCTACGCTCAAACCCATGATATACGCGCTGGCTCTGGAGCAGGGGCTCATCCATCCCCAGACCCTGCTGGCCGACACTCCCCACAGTTTTGCGGGCTACGACCCCGAAAACTACGATGGCGCGTTCCGTGGCCCCCTTTCTGCGGCTGAGGCCCTGCGCGCCAGCCGAAACGTGCCAGCCATAACGCTTACGTCCAAACTTACGCGGCCCACGCTCTATGAATTTTTACGCCGTGCCGGTGTGGAATTTGCCGACGGCGCAGACCACTACGGCCTGTCACTGGTGCTGGGCGGCGCGGAGGTAAGCATGCGCGAGCTGGCGGGCCTGTATGCCATGCTTGCCAACAAGGGCGTGTGGCGCCCCCTGCGTTACCTGACGGACGAAGCGCCTTCGGCTCCGGCCCTGCCCCTGCTGACGCCAGAGGCTTCCTTTGTGACGCTGTCCATGCTGGAAGCCCCGGACCCGGACAGGATGGCGCGTTCGCAGGGCGGCACTGTGCTGCCCGTGCGGCTCAAAACCGGCACATCCAACGGATTTCGCGATGCCTGGGCCGTGGGCCAGTTTGGCCCCTACGTGCTGGCGGTGTGGGTGGGCAATTTCAACAATGCGGCAAATCCGCTGCTTGTGGGCGGTATGGTGGCTGCACCGCTGTTTATGGACATAACCCGCGAGCTGGCCGCAGCAGAACCCATGACCGACCCATTTCACGATCCGGCCCCCAGCCTCAATGTGGAAAAACTGAAAGTGTGTGCGGCCACGGGCGATCTTGATACCTCGCTGTGTCCGGAAACCACACTCACATGGTTTATTCCCGGTGTTTCGCCGGTTGCGCCTTCGGGCGTCTTTCGCCCCATTCTCATCGACAAGGCCAGCGGGCTGCGTGCCTGCGCCCCGCAGGAGGGCCGCACGGAACAACGCGTGTGGGAATTCTGGCCCAGTGATCTGGCCCGCATGTTTGCGCGGGCGGGCATGCCCAAGCCGCCGCCACCGCCCTTTGAAGAACAATGCCGCCGTGAACAAAAAGTGGAAGGCCAGCCGCCCACCATAATCCAGCCCAAAAACGGCCTGATCTATCGCCGCACTGCAGACGCGCAGAACGGCAGCATGGTCTTTATGGCCCATGCAGAGGCTGGCGTGCGCGAACTCTACTGGTTTGCCAACGACAGTTATGTGGGGAGCACCGCGCCCGGTGAACCACTGCTGTGGCCTGTGGCGCTGGGAGATGTTTCGGTACGGGTGGTGGACGACGCGGGTCGGGCTTCGCGGCGCAACATACGTGTGCGGGCCGCACCCTAGAGGTCGAAGGTAAAAGTTTTAAGATGCCATGTCGGACAAGGATTTTTCACCAGCCTGCAGGCATTTCGCTACTTCTGGCAATGCGGGCAGAACACTGTGGCGCGGCCAGCCACCTTGGCTTTTTCAAGCGCGCGGCCACAAGCCCGGCAGGCCTGACCGCCGCGCCCATACACGGCAAAACTGTTCTGAAACGCGCCTACATTGCCGTTGGCATCGCGGTAATCGCGTATGGAACTGCCGCACTGCGAGATGGAGAGCAGCAGTACGTCCTTGAGACAGGCCAGCAGGCGGCTGCGCTGCGCTGCTGTAAGCAAGGCCGCCTTGCAGCGCGGGTCGATGCCCGCCGCAAACAGGCTTTCGTCCGCATAAATGTTGCCCACGCCCGCAATGACCTTCTGATCCAGCAGCACGGCCTTGATGGCCGCATTCCTGCCGTCCAGACAGGCTGAAAATGCCACATCTGTCAGCTCCAGCGGCTCCGGCCCCAGCTCACGCCAAAAGCTCCACTGCTGCATCGTTTGCGGTGTTCCCGCCAACAACAGGCCAAAAGCCCGCACATCATCAAAAAACAGGCGGCGCTTCTGTCCCTGCGCGTCTGCCAGGTCAAACACGCAGCGTGTGTGCGTGCCGGGCTGGGTGTTCGCCGGATAGGTCATGAGGCGGCCGGTCATGCGCAGGTGTACCGCCAGCCGCAGGCCGGTTGCTGCACGCACTTGTGGTCTGGCGGCCTGTGCCGCGTCCAGCTCGAGCAGCAGCAGTTTGCCGCGCCTGCCCACATCGGTGATGGTGCAACCCTGCAAATCCTCTGGCCGCAGACTCAGGGGGTGCAGACTTGAATCGCGCAGCAAGCTTGCCCCGGTAATAACGCAGCCCTGCACATGGGGCCGCAGCGTGCGGGCAACGGTTTCTACTTCTGGCAGTTCCGGCATGGTGTACCTGTGCTGGCTGATGGTGCGGCCCAATGAATTGAGGGAAGAACCTTCTGCGAAAGTTCTTCCCCCATAATTGCTGCGGCGCATGCCGCATGTCAAATCATACCGCCCGTATGGCGGCAAAATTTTTGTGACCCGCAGCCCGTGGCCTGAGCTATGAGCTCTCGGCCTCAGTAGCTGTTTTGCTATCGGCCTTATTATCGGCCTTGGTGTCGGCAAGGTAAATGTCCAGCAGTCCCTCGGGCGGATCAATAACCACCGCTGGGGCATCCATATCAAAGCCGGCGATAAACTCTGGCCGCGCGGGAAAGAGCACTTCCTTGTCATCATCGGTCATGATGACCCACATTTCAAGGCCTGCAGGGTACTCAAAATGGTCAAGCCTGCCTATGCGGGTTCCGTCGGGCAAAACCACGTCGCAGCCCAGCAGGTCTTCCAGATAGACCTCGTCGTCATCGGGTTCGGGCAAGTCTTCACGCCGCATAAGCAGCTTGCAGCCGCGCAGGGCCTCAGCCGCAGTGCGGTCGGCAACGCCTTCCAGCTGCAGCAGGGGGCGTTCCTTGTGGCTGCGCACAGCCGCAATTTTGAGACGACGCGGGGCATCCTTGCCCTTCTGCAACCATAGTGGCGTGCCCAAAAGCAAGGGGGAGTCCGCATACCAATCGATGCAGATCTCCCCTTTGATGCCGTGGGGCCGCGCCAGCGTACCCATGTGAATCCAGGATTCCGTCATATTTCCAGTTTTGCCGCGTGGCGGCTGGCTGATTGTTGCCGCGCCCAGAGGGGCGGCGGCAGGCGGAACCGGGTTTTTCCCTTCACTGCCACCGATTTGGGGCAACAAATGGGAATAAACGCGGCGCTACTCCATAATTTCCAGCACTGTGCGCTTTTTGCACTTGATGGATGCGGCGCTCAGGATGGTGCGCATGGCTCTGGCCGTGCGCCCCTGCTTGCCGATAACCTTGCCAAGGTCCTCTTTGGCGACCTTGAGCTCAAGAACTGTAGTCTGTTCGCCTTCTACTTCGCCGACTTGCACGTCTTCGGGATGATCCACAAGGGACCGGGCAATGTACTCTATCAGGGCTTTCATATGTACCTCCAGTAGGGGGGTCAGCCTGAGGACTTTGGCCGCGCTATGCGCGTCCAGAGCCCAATCGGGGCCTGCATGCACGCCGCCGCCGGTTCTTGCGAACCGGGAATGATATTGCCTGAGCTTTCCCAAAGAGCAGCCCGCAGCAAAATTCTCCTTCAGGTCTTGCCTGAAAGAGATTTGCCGTGGGCCATGCGCCGCCGCAAAGAAAACCCAGAATACTAGGCCATGTGCGCTTTGATAAGAGCGCGCACGGTGTCGGTGGGCTCAGCGCCGCGACCCAGCCATTCCTTGATTTTGTCAGCGTCAAGCTTCACTTCAACCGGATTGACCATGGGGTTGTAGTAGCCCAGGAATTCCAGCGGACGGCCATCACGACGGGTTTCGTCGTTAGCGGCCACCACACGGTAGAAGGGGTGCTTCTTGCTGCCAAGGCGGGTCAATTTCAACTTTACTGCCATGAGGTTTACTCCCTTTGATTGGTGTTATGTTAGCGTTGCGCCCGGGAAAGGGCAAGGGCTTGAAGCCCTGGCGCAAAGAGATACACAGCCGCACTTTGCGGCGCTCCTTGCCCCGTAAATTTGTTTACTTTTTCTTGCGCTTGGGGCGCTCTTTTTTCTTGCGCTTCTTGGGTGCGGCCTTGGTTGCGCCAGCGCGCGCGCCGGGCATGCCTTCCATACCGGGCATACCAGGCATTCCACCCATACCGGGCATGCCGGGCATACCACCCATGTTGGGCATACCGCCCATGCCGCCAAGCCCTTTGGGCAGGTTCATGCCGGGGGGCATGCCGCGCATGCGGGGCATGGAGGGCATTTTGGCTCCCTTGCCGCCCATCATGCCCTTCATCATCTGGCGCATCTGCTCAAACTGGCGCACAAGCTGGTTTACCTGGGCCACGGATACACCCGAGCCCTTGGCAATACGCGCCCTGCGGCTGCCGTTGAGGATGTCGGGATTGCGGCGCTCGGCCATGGTCATGGAATTGATAATGGCCTCGGTGCGCTCCATTTCCTTTTCAGGCATGGCCCCGCTGGCTTCTGCCAGCTTTTCGCGCAGGCCGCCCATGCCAGGAATCATCTTAAGGATGCTGTCGAGCGAACCAAGCTTTTTGATGCGGCGCATCTGGGTGCGAAAATCTTCAAGGTCAAAGCTGGCCTTCTTCATCTTGAGGGCCAGTTCTTCGGCTTCTTCGGCGTTGATGGTGCTCTGCGCCTTTTCAACCAGGGTGAGCACATCGCCCATGCCAAGAATGCGGCCAGCGATACGGTCGGGGTGGAAAACTTCCATCTCCGACAGCTTTTCGCCCATACCCACAAACTTGACAGGTGCGCCGGTAACCGAGCGGATGGAGAGAGCAGCGCCACCGCGCGCATCGCCGTCCATCTTGGTGAGCACCACGCCGGTAATGCCGAGGCGCTCGTTGAAGCTTTCGGCCACGGTCACGGCGTCCTGACCGGTCATGGCGTCGGCGACAAACAGAATTTCCTGGGGCTGTACCGCCTGCTTGATGGCGGCCAGTTCCTGCATGAGGGGTTCGTCCACGTGCAGGCGGCCAGCTGTATCGAGCAGCAGCACGGTGGCCTGCTCTTCGCGGGCCTTTTCAAGCGCTGCCTTGGCGATGTCCACGGGGTTCATGTCCACCGTGGAGGGGAAGCAGGGCATGTCGAGCTGTTTAGCCAGCACGGTCAGCTGATCAATAGCCGCAGGGCGGTAAACGTCGGCAGGCACAAGGTAGGGGCGCATTTTCTGCTTGCGCAGAATATTGGCGATCTTGCCAGCCGAGGTGGTTTTACCCGAACCCTGCAGGCCCACAAGCATGATGACCGCAGGTTCGCGTCCCTGCAGGTTCAGCCCCGCGGTTTCGCCGCCAAGCAGCTGCACGAGCTCGTCGTGAACAATCTTGACCACCTGCTGGGCAGGGCTGACGCCCTTGAGCACCTCTTGCCCAAGGCACTTTTCGCGCACGCTTTCCACAAAGTCTTTTACGACCTTGAAGTTGACGTCCGCCTCAAGCAGGGCAAGGCGCACTTCGCGCAGGCCAGCCTGCACGTTTTCTTCGGTAAGCTGCCCGCGCCCGCTGAAATTGCGGAAAACGCCTGAAAGTCTGTCGGAAAGGCTCTCGAACATGAAGACCCCATTGCACCGCAGCCTCTGCGGTGAAAAAATCGGCGCATTTGCGCCCGCCCCGCCACTGCCGCCGCTCACAAGCAAGGGCCGCGCGTTGGTCGAAGTGCTGATTCATAGGCTGTTTGATGCTGCACGTCAAGCCTTACGCGCAGAATGCCCTTGC
>NZ_WASP01000008.1:194528-408164 GCF_009712225.1 Desulfovibrio sp.
CCCTTGCAAAAATCGGCTAAAAGCAGTAGTTCGCCAGCACCCCGCATGAACGGTTCAGGCGCGCCAGCGCCCTGCCCGGCGGGTACGACCAGCGCGTAAACCGCACGCGCCCGGTGCCCAGGCACCCAAGGCGCGACAACATGCCCCGCAAGTGGAGCTTGCGCCCCAGCGGCACACCCTGCCGCCCATGTTTTTACGCTGAAACTGACACCGGCACGCACATCCTGCGCACCCGCTACCCCTTGTGGCCCAAGGGCTGGCGAGCGCTGCACTCATTGACATATGAGGCACAAGGGGATAATCTTTTGGATTATAATTTTCAGAATTATTACAGCCAATTACGAGGACGTCATGTTCACCAATCGCGGTAAGGCGCTGACCTTCGACGACATTTTGCTAGTCCCCGGCTTTTCGGACATCACCCCTGACGCCGTAGACATCTCCACCTGGCTCACCCCCGAAATTCCTCTGCGCATTCCCCTGCTCTCTGCCGCCATGGACACCGTGACAGAAGCCGCCATGGCCATTTCCATGGCCCGCATGGGCGGCATTGGTATCATTCACAAGAACATGCCCGTGGCCCGGCAACGCCTTGAGGTGGAAAAGGTCAAGAAGAGCGAAAGCGGCATGATTCTTGACCCCGTGACCATCTCGCCCAACAACACCGTGCAGGAAGCCCTGGACCTCATGTCCGACTTCCGCGTTTCGGGTCTGCCCGTGGTGGACGATGGCCGCCTGGTTGGCATTCTGACCAACCGCGACGTGCGTTTTGTGCAGGATGGAGCCGCAGTACGCGTTTCCGAGGTGATGACGAGCACAAACCTCGTTACTGTGCCCATGGGCACCTCGCTTGAAGAATCCAAGCGCCACCTGCATGAGCACCGCATCGAAAAACTGCTGGTGGTGGACGAACAGGGTCACCTGCGCGGCCTCATCACCATGAAGGACATCGACAAGGTTCAAAAGTACCCCAACGCCTGCAAGGACTCTAATGGTCGCCTGCGCGTGGGTGCTGCCATCGGCATTGGCCGCGACTGCGAATCCCGCTCCGAGCAGCTTCTTGAAGCTGGCGCAGATGTGCTGGTGCTCGACTCGGCCCACGGCCACTCGCTCAACGTGCTCAACGCCATCCGCATGGTCAAGGGCGCGTTTCCCAACTGCCAGCTGGTAGCTGGCAACGTGGCCACCTACGAAGGTGCCAAGGCCATCCTTGAAGCCGGTGCCGACTCCGTCAAGGTTGGCATCGGACCCGGCTCCATCTGCACCACCCGTATCGTGGCCGGTGTGGGCGTGCCGCAGGTTACAGCCGTTATGGAAGCAGGCCGCGCCGCACGCGAAATGGACCGTTGCTGCATCGCCGACGGCGGCATCAAGTTCTCTGGCGATATCGTCAAGGCTCTTGTGGTGGGCGCGCACTCGGTGATGATCGGCTCCCTCTTTGCGGGTACCGAGGAAAGCCCCGGTGAAACCATTCTGTACCAGGGCCGTACCTACAAGATCTACCGTGGCATGGGTTCCATCGACGCCATGAAGGACGGCAGCTCTGACCGTTACTTCCAGGAAAAGAGCAAAAAGCTCGTGCCCGAAGGCATCGTGGGCCGCGTGCCCTACCGTGGCCCCGTCATGGAAGCCGTGTACCAGCTCATGGGCGGACTGCGTTCCGGCATGGGCTATGTGGGCGCGCACAACCTGACCCACCTTTTTGAAAATACCACCTTCTGCGAGATTTCACCGGCGGGCCTGCGCGAAAGCCACGTGCACGACGTTGTGATCACCAAGGAAGCACCCAACTACCGCATCGAGAATTAGGAACAACCGCAGCCAGCGGTTTGCCCTCCGGCTGTGGGATTTCGCCTGCGCACCGGCCCTGCGCCGCAACAGCGCACCGACAGGCAGGCGGCCTTATTGGGCGGAGGTTAAAGACATCTCGTGGCGACATTTGCGGGAGGCGCAGCGGCTACCAAGCCGTTGCGCTTCCCCACAAGCCCCGGCACGCAACCGAACTGAGACCCAGGCCAGCAACAGGCCAACAGTTGAGGATCGGCAGGCAAATTACCGGGCGCACGGAAGCGGCGCACAGCAACAGGCCACGGCCAGCACCAGGCGAGGACACATATGCCCAGCAAAGTCATAATTATTGACTACGGCTCACAGGTTACCCAGCTCATCGCGCGCCGCGTGCGCGAAGCCGGGGTTTACTCCGAAATACACTCCTGCATCACCACCGCCGCGCAAGTGGCGGCAATGAAGCCTTCTGCCATCATCCTTTCCGGTGGCCCCGCCAGTGTGGGTGAAACCGACGCCCCGGTGCTCGACCCCGGTTTTCTTGATCTTGGTGTGCCGGTGCTCGGCATCTGCTACGGTATGCAGCTGCTTGCCCAGAACCTGGGCGGCCAGCTTGCCCAGTCGCTTACGCGAGAATACGGCCCCTCCGACCTTTCGCTCACCGCATCCTGCGCCCTGTGGGAAGGCATAGACTCCACCAGCCGCGTGTGGATGAGCCACGGTGACAAGGTGCTTGTACCCCCGGCGGGCTTTATCGTTACGGGCAGCACCCCCACCCTCGAAGTGGCGGCAATGGCCGACGAAACCCGCAAGATCTACGCCGTGCAGTTCCACCCCGAAGTGCACCACAGCGTGGACGGCGAGCGCATGCTGCGCAATTTCCTGTTCAAGGTGGCGGGCATCAAGCCTGACTGGACCATGTCTTCGTTTGTGGAGCGCGTGGTTGCCGAAATGGCCGAACAGGTGGGCGACCGCCATGTGGTCTGCGCCCTCTCTGGCGGCATCGACTCCACAGTGGTGGCCGTGCTGCTCAACAAGGCCATTGGCAAGCGCCTGCACTGCATCTTTGTTGATAACGGCCTGCTGCGACTTGGCGAAGGCGACGAGGTTGTCAGCTACCTGCGCGAGCACTTTGACCTCAACCTCAATTTTGTGCAGGCGCAGGATCGTTTTCTCTCCAAGCTTGCTGGCGTGGACGATCCTGAAAAGAAGCGCAAGATCATCGGCCACACCTTTATTGAAATTTTTGACGAAGAAGCCAAAAAGCTGCCCGAAGTGGAATTTCTGGCCCAGGGCACGCTGTACCCCGACGTTATCGAGTCGGTGTCGCACAAGGGCCCCAGCGCCGTCATCAAGAGCCACCACAACGTGGGTGGCCTGCCCGACACCATGAAGCTCAAGCTCATCGAACCCCTGCGCGAACTCTTCAAGGACGAAGTGCGCAAGGTTGCCGCAGAGCTTGGCATGCCCGATTCCATCGTGTGGCGGCATCCCTTCCCCGGCCCTGGCCTTGCCATTCGTGTACTTGGCGAAATCACCGAAGAACGCCTGCAGATCCTGCGCTTTGCCGACAAGATCGTGCAGCAGGAACTGCGCGAATCTGGCTGGTACCGCAAGGTATGGCAGGGCTTTGCCGTGCTGTTGCCGCTCAAGACCGTTGGCGTCATGGGCGATGGACGCACCTACGAGCATGTTATCGCCCTGCGCGTGGTGGACAGTGTGGACGCCATGACGGCCGACTGGGCACGCCTGCCCGCCGAGCTTATCGAGCGTATGTCGAGCCGCATCATCAACGAGGTCAAGGGCGTCAACCGCGTGGTGTACGACGTTTCTTCCAAGCCGCCGAGCACCATTGAGTGGGAATAGGGGGGCAGCATGTTTGGAATAGGAAGCTCTGAACTTCTGGTCATCCTGGTGGTGGCCCTCATTGTTCTTGGGCCCAAGAGCCTTGCCAACGTGTCGCGCACGCTGGGCAAGGCCATGGGCGAATTCCGTCGCGTTTCCACAGATTTTCAGCGCACGCTGAACGCTGAGGCCGAGGAAGAAGAACAGCGCAAGCGCAAGCAGGAAGCCGCCCGTGCGGCCAAGGAAGCCGCAGCCGCAGCCAAGGAAGCCCGCGCCGCCGAAATGGCCGCGGCAGCCGCTGCCGCGCCTGGGGCCACCCCGGAGAATATTCCCGCATCCGAAGCGGTAATTGATGCCTCCGCAACCCGCCCCACAGCAGAAGCCGGCCAGGCAGCCCCCGCGCAGCCTGCGCCAGCTGCTACTGCAGATAGTGCGCCAGCAGCAACGACAGACGCTACGGCAACGGCAGCGAACGAGGCCCAGCCGCAAACGGCTCCTGAAGCCGAAACCACTGTGGCCTCAACGCCGGCTGCGGAGGCCAAGGTTGTGGATGCACAGGTGGTTGAAGGCCCCGGCGCAGACGCCAAGGCAGAAGCCGCACCCGTCACGCCCCCTGCTGGCAGTCCGCTGGCCGAAGCCCTTGCCAAAACCAGGGCTCAGGCAGAAGCAGCCGAGGCAAAACAGACAGCAGCCCCCACAGGTGTGGCCCAGCCTGCCGCAGCCTCTGAAAATGGCGGCAAGGCATGAGCACAGACAAGCCCTTGAGCCCCGAGGTGGTCGCTGCTCCGTCTACCCCTGAGAACGCAGGGGATACGCAAAACCTCAATAATAACGAATCCATGGCGGCCCCGGTTGATCCGGTGGCCGCTACGGCTGTTTCTGCGGAGGCGCAAACGCCCGCTGCTCCTGAAGGCGCAACCGAAGCCACTCAGGAAGCAACGGCAGAAGCCGCCCCCGAAGCCGCGCCAGAAACACTGGCCGACGGCCAGCCTCCCCTGCCTCCTGTTCCGCCCGTAGGCGAGGCGCAAAGCCCTGCGGCAGATCCTGAAAATCTGCCCGCCCAGAGCGAAGGGACATCGCCCGCCAACCCGGAAAATGAAGAGGAAGAAGCGGAAGGCGACGACCGCCCCATGGGCCTCATGGACCACCTTTCGGAACTGCGTGGTCGCCTTGTGCGCTGCTGCCTGGCCGTCATGGTGGGCTTTATGGCCTGCTGGGCGGTTGTGGACCCCATTTTTGACGCGCTGGTAGACCCGCTGCTCAAGGTTCTGCCCGAGGGCTCACACGCCATCTACACAACCCTGCCGGAAGGCTTTTTTACACGCATGCACATTTCCTTTGTGGCAGGCGTGTTTGTGAGCAGCCCGGTCATTTTTTACCAGGTATGGTCATTCATTGCGCCCGGCCTGTATGAAGAAGAAAAAAGGCATATCCTGCCTGTGGCCTTTATGTCGGCCTTTTTCTTCATCAGCGGCGGCGCGTTCTGCTACTTTGTGGTCTTTCCCAACGCATTTGCCTTCTTTGTGAGCTACGCCACCGATTCCATTGTGGCCATGCCCAAGATCAGCGATTATCTGAGCTTTGTACTCAAACTCATACTTGCCTTTGGTCTTGTGTTTGAAATGCCCCTGTTTGCCTTCTTTTTGGCGCGCATGGGCATCATCACAGCCGAGCTCATGCGCCGGGTACGCCGTTACGCCATTCTTGGCATCTTTATTGTGGCGGCCATTCTTTCGCCGCCCGACGTGGTTTCGCAGCTGCTCATGGCCGCGCCCATGCTCGTTCTGTACGAAATAAGCATCTATGTTGCGGTGGCATTTGGCAAAAAGCCCCCTACAGAGGATGACGAATCTGAAGAAAAAGCGGATGATGCAGACAACGGCGACACTGCTGACAAAAAGACGGCCAAGGGCGAACACCCCTCGGAGGGAGCATGAGCAACACCGCACCCAGAACCTCCACACAGGAGCGTAAAAGTGCAGAAACCGACATCCGGCTTGAACTGAACCTTGACGGTCAGGGCATTACGGATGTGAAAACCGGTTTTGGTCTGCTCGACCACATGCTCACCCTTACTGCCTTTTGGGGTGGTATGGATCTGCGGCTGGTTTGCGAAGGCGACATGGAAGTGGACGCCCACCATACCACCGAAGACGTGGGCCTGCTGTTTGGCAAGGCCCTGCTCGAGGCCCTTGGCGACAGAACTGGCATTGCCAGGGTGGGCTATGGCCGCGTTCCCATGGACGAGGCGCTGGCCGAGGCTACCGTTGACCTTTCGGGCCGCCCCTGGCTTGAATGGCGCGGTGGCGAGCTGTTGCCCCCCGTGCTGGCAGGTGAAGAAAAAGACCTTTGGCGCGAATTTTACAAGGCCATTGCCAGCAGTGCCCGCTGTAACCTGCATGTGGAATTCCGCTATGGCCAGAACGGTCATCATCTGCTGGAATCGGCCGCCAAGGGGCTGGGGCTTGCCCTTGCCCAGGCAGTGCGCCGAAACGGCACAACTATCAGAAGCACCAAGGGAGGTCTTGATTGATGCAATCCCGACTTCGCATACTGTTGCTGCCCGCGCTCTGCCTGTTGATGATCGCCTGCGCCTGCAGCCGACGTCCCAGCAGCACGGCAGATGTGCCCCGTGTTATTTCTCCTTCATATGTCGTCTCGGTTGCGCCCTTTACCCAGCCGATCAACGCAAGCCAGCTTATCACCGGCCATATCCCCGAAGATCAGGGACGCATTGCCGACGAGCAGCTGCCCTCGCTTGACCGCCGCTTCCAGACCGTGCTCAGCTCCGATTCCAAACGGCAATTCAAGTTTATCAACAAGCTTGACCTGCCCAAGGATCTCACCCGGTTCCACAGCTCCGAGCAGCCTCAGGCCCTGCCCCTGTGGATCGCCTATGGCAAAAAGCAGGGCGCGCAGCTGCTGCTTGTGCCCCAGGTGCTCGACTGGCACGAACGCGAGGGCTCAAACGCTGGCGTTACCCAGCCCGCTCACGTGCGCGTGGAATTTTTCCTCATCAACATTGCCAACGGCTATGTGATGACGCGTTCGGTATTTGAGGAACGGCAGGAAGGGCTGGTGGACAACCTGCTCAACGTTGGCTCGTTCTTCAAGCGCCGCGGCCAGTGGGTCACCGCCGAAGAGCTGTCTGAAGACGGCATGCACAAAGCAGTAAAGGACATGGGTTTATGATTCTGTTTCCCGCCGTAGACATTCAGGACGGTAAGGCCGTGCGTCTCAAGCAGGGCCGCGCCCACGAAAGCACGGTCTTTGCCGAAGACCCCACCGATGCCGCAAAAGCCTGGGAAGCCCGTGGCGCCCAGTGGCTGCATGTGGTTGACCTGGACGGCGCCTTTGACGGGGCAGCCAAAAGCCGCGAGATCGTGCGCCGTATCTGCAACGAGCTCAGCATTCCTGTGCAGCTTGGCGGCGGTATTCGCGATATGGAAACAGCCCGCGCCTACCTTGATGCGGGTGTTACGCGCCTGATCATCGGCACGCTGGCTCTGGAACAGCCCGAGCTTTTTGCCGAAATGTGCCGCACCTTTCCCGGGCGCGTTGGCGTTTCGCTTGATGCCGAAGGCGGCAAGCTCAAGACCCGTGGATGGGTGGCCGATACGGGCCTGACGGTGGACGGAGCCCTGCCCCGCCTGCTGCAGGACGGTGCGGCCTTTATCATCTACACCGATATCGAGCGCGACGGCATGCAGTGCGGCGTGAACGTGGCGGCGCTTGAACACATCTCGCGTCTTTCCACTGTGCCAGTCATTGCGGCTGGCGGCGTGGCAACCCTGGCTGACGTACAGAAGCTCTACCCCCTCACCCTCACAACAAGTCTGGTGGGCGCCGTGAGCGGCAGAGCACTGTACGAGGGCACCCTCAACCTTGAGGAAGCCAACGCCTGGGTTGCAGCCCAGTAACCCTGGGTAGATTACCTGCTGCTGACTGAATGAGGCGGGCCACAAGGCCCGCCTTTTTTGTGGCAAGCTCTTTTCCTCATTTTGCACCGCCGCTGCAGGCAATGCCACTCGTTTGAGGTGCAAACGAATATAGCTGCCTTGACTCACCACATTTCAGGCCTTATATTTGTCTCATGTCAGTCTTCAACGCCTCTTTACTACCGCTTTTTGTCCCGAACGTATCGGGATTTCCTGAAGAACGCTACTGGCGTTCACTTCTGTAATATCTCTCGCAGATTCGTATCCTTGCGTATTTTACTGTTCTTATCCCATGAAGAACAATCCATTTCTTTTACTGCGAGAATATTATGCTTACTGCAAAACCATACCACTGGTACTGTCTGCTTGCATCCATAGCCCTGGAGGTGGGTGGCACTCTGATCATGAAGCTGGCGCAGGGCTGGGCATTTGCCCATGCCCAGCTGCTTGGACTTATTGTCATGTGGCTGGCCATTGGCCTGTCATATATCTTTTTGTCACGTGCAGTTACAGGCATTCCTGTGGGTGTGACCTTTGCCCTCTGGGAGGGATTGGGCCTCACCTGCATAACCCTGGGCGGCATATTTTTTCTGGAAGAAGCAGTGACATTAAACCGCGCGCTGGGCCTTGCCTGTGTACTTGGAGGCGCGCTGCTGGTTAACCACGGAACTGGGCACGGAAAAGCTCACGGCACTGAACGCACCGCAAACAGCACAGCTACCCCCACCGCACTCACAGAAGGGGGCAACTGATGGACTATGCAAACCTGTTTGACAATGCAGCCCTGCCCCTTGTCCTGCTGGCGGCAGCGCTCGATGTGACCGCCAACATGCTGCTGGTGCGCTCCGACAGTTTTCGCCGTCGGGGTCTTGGCCTGCTGGCTCTGGCGCTGGTGGGGCTGGCTTTCTATTGCCTTTCACTGGCAGTTTGTCATATGGATTTGGCCGTGGCTTATGCCATGTGGGGCGGTTTTGGCGTACTTGGCACATCGCTGGGCGGCTGGATTTTGCTGCGCCAAAAACTCCGGCCCAGCGCTTTTGCGGGCATCTTTCTGCTTGTGTGCGGCATGGTTTTGCTGCACTCAAGCTGAGTCAGCCCCAGCTGCTGTTATTGGGAGCGTATATGAGAAAAGGATTCTGGGATTATCTGGCGCACTGGCAAAAGATGTTTCCGCGGCGTCGCACGGTGAGCTGGCGAGATGGCTGGCTCCAAAACGGGTATTGCCGCGACTGTCGCTATTGCTGCGGCCCGCAGGATTCCAACGAGCCCTTTCCCATGGGGCTCTTGCCCGATCAGCTGCGCCCTGGCCTTGCCAACGACTTTTTTCTGCTGACCAAGGATACGGCCTTTATGGATGGCAGGGGCTGCCGCTCATGCACAAGCCAGGGTTGCCGCCTGCCGCGCCCCGACAGGCCGGTAGCCTGCGGGCTGTTCCCCTTTGTGCTCAATGCGGGCGAGCTGTACCTTTACCAGATATGCCCCGCCAGCATGTTTACACCCCTGGCCCACATGGCGGAACTGGGGCGCGAGGCTGCGGCGTGGCTGGCAAAGTTCAGCCAGCGAGAACAGGAGCACATTGCCCTCAATCTGCCTGCGGACGTGCTGACAGACCGCTACATCAAGCTGCATATCACCGTGTACAATCCCACCGCGTGGAGCTGAGCGCAAAAAAACAGGGAATACAACTGGCGACTGCCGCTACCATTCAGGCACAAAGGCCCGGCAACCATAGTATTGTGGTATCTGCAGCACGTGCCTGAGCGGCAGGGCAAGGTAATGGGCCAGCAGCGTGCCAATGATGCCTGCGTGCGAAACCACAAGCAGGGTGGCGCAAGGGTATGCCCTGCGCCAGCGCGCCAGCGCCGCCAGAGCCCTGCGCTGCGCCTGCATAAAACTTTCCCCCTCCGGGGGGCAATAATGGGCCATGTCCTGCCCACGGGCGGCGTATGCACCGGGCCATGCGCTTTCAATTTCTGCCTTGGTCATGCCCTGCCAGCGGCCAAGGCATATCTCGCGCAAACCGGGCTCCACATGCAGGGTGGGTCTGCCCTGTTTGCTGGTTGCAGGCAGGCTCTCAAGCAGCAGGGTTGCTGTTTCACGGCAGCGGTCAAGGTCAGAGCAGATGACTGCTCCCACGCCCTGCCCCAGTTCTGGCACAAACTGACGCGCCATGGCGCGTATCTGGGCGCGGCCCGCATCGCTTAAAGGAATATCACGCGCGCCGACCATGCGGCGCTCGGGGTTGGGCGGCAGGCAGCCGTGCCTTACCAGCCACATGCCGCTCATGCGGCATTAACCTGCGCTGCGCCGCAGTTTCGTTTCAACGCCCGCTCAGCCACAAGGGCGGGATCCCTGCCAATTTCACGCGCAAGGCGTTCTTCCATTTTTTTGGCGCGGGCCAGACGACCCTGAATGGCCTCACAGGCCGCAGCATCCTGCGCGTACGCATCAAGCTTGTTGCCAAAACGGCGTTCGATGGGCACAAAACTGCCACCGTAACAATATTTGTCGGCCAGATAGATCAGCTCGCGCTCGGTGATAGGTTCATCGCCCGGCAAGGAAAGATCACGGTGGTCCTGCACCAGCCGCGCCATGCCCGGCAGATCAAGTTGACGCAGCAATTCGCCCACGGCCTCTTCATGGCGGGGCTGCCCCTTGCAGAGGTCGTGCAGCAGACCGCCAGCCAGCGCCCAGCGCGGATCCACACCAGCATCATACCCGGCAATTTCGCGGGCGTGCGCCAGGGCTTCGGCCAGACAACAGGCCACAGCACCCACAGCGCGGGCATGACGCAGGCCTTTTTCCGGCACGTTGTACAGATGCAGCAACGATTCGGCTTCTATTGGCGAGAGCATTTGCCGCTCAAGGGCGAGGAACCGCAGGCGGGCATAATCGTCGGGGGTGTCCATGTCTTCCAGAATCATGGCATCGGGCACTGGCACATGACGCAGGGACGCGCCTTCAAGCGCGCCGCGCAGGCCGTTTTGTCCGGTGTGAGCCAGAATGCGCGGGGCGAGATGCATGGGAACAAGCGGGGGATGCCCCTCCTGCCCGTCAAAGGCGGGGATCAGCACCGGCAACGGTGCCGCCTTGCCGCTCACGGCCTGTTCCGCCGCGCGACCAGCCTCCTCCTGCTCAGCCGCCTCGCACAGGGCCCGCAGGGTCAGGGGGCGCACCAGCGGAATATCCACCGGCTGTACAAAGAAATATCCGTCAAAACCGCTCTGCGTCAGGGCCGCCACGCCAGTTCGCACAGACGAAAACATGCCCTGCTGGGGATCAGGATTGCGAACCGCCTTCAGCCCCAGCGCCACAGCCTCGCCTTCCACAACGTCGGCGTGATAACCGCTGACCACCACCACGCGCTGCACACCCGCAGACCGGTACTGTTTGACCAACCCCCGCAGGGCCGGGCAGTGCCCCCCATCGGGCAGCAAGGGCAGTGAAAGCAGCGCCTTGGCCGCACCCATGCGTGAAGCCATGCCAGCGGCAAGAACGATAACGGCAGTTTCCATGTGCTTCCTTCCTTGCGTCGCAGCGCGGATCAGCTCATCCACTGCGGCAGATACAGGATGCCAAAAAATTAGTGCAGGTCCGATAAATCAGGGATTTGCCATCCCCTGCCCTTGCTGGGGCAAACAATGCGCGGGCTTGCTCCCGCAGGGCGCTCGATGCGCCCAAGCACAGGCCCAAGCCTGAGCAGGGGGCTGCCACAGTCGCAGGGGCCGGGCAACAGGCGGGCCACATCACCAGTGCGGTAGCGCACCAGCGGCATGGCCTCGCGCTGCAGGGTGGTTATGACCACCTCGCCAGCCTCTCCTACGGGCAAAACCTTATGCCCCGATATATCTACTATTTCTATCAGAACGTCCAGCTCCCGCACATGAAAACCATTGTGCGCGGCACATTCTACCGCGCCGCCGTAGGCTGTTTCCGTAAGGCCGTAGTGATCCAGAACCTCGCACTGCCAGACCTGGCGCAGGCTTTGCCCAAGCGCGACATCCAGAGGCTCGGCGCTGGAAAGCACGCCCGCAATTTTTTTTGGCCCGGCAGAGAAAAACCACCCGAGCAGACAGGCCAGCTGTGCCGGGGCAGCCACAAGGCAATGCGCTTCGGCCTGCTCTATCCATTGGACAAGGGATTCACCTGGCTGACTGGACATATGCACCTGCGCTGGCGGAGCCACCACCTCCACTCCGGCGCTGACAAGGGCCTGCCGCAGCAGATCGGCCACACCGTCTGGCCGTTCCGCGCCCGGCAGCAGCACGGCCAGACGCTGCCCTGCCCGCACGAGCTGGCTCATACCCACAGCAAAAAAATCGCGCGTACGCGCAAGATCTGCATCCGTAAAGGCGAGCCGCTTGGGCTGACCTGTGGTGCCTGAAGTGTGCAGGGTTACCATGCGCTGCACGTCACCCTGCGAAACACACAAAAAATCACCCCAGTTGCGCAGGTCTTCGGCCGTAGTAAAGGGCAGGCGCGTCAGGTCTTCCAGCCTCGTAAACTCGCTGACACGGCCCTGCAAACGCGTTGCGTAAAAGGCCCCGCGCATGGCCTGCTCTACGGTGCTACGCAAAAGGCGCAACTGCATTTGCGCCAGTTTTTCGGGCAGTTCACAGCTGGCGGTTGCGCCGCACTGCACTGCCAGCCAGACATCCAGCGGGCACGAACCAAAACACGCGTCAATTTTTGCCCTCATGGCTGTTCACCATACAGGCGCGTGCCGTTGCTGGCCGTAAGATTGTGCAGGCAAAATGGAATCATGCGGCCATCAGGCCGCACCACATGGATGCAGCAGCCCCGAACACGGTCAAGGTCGAGGCTCAGGGCATCCTGAAAGGCCATGGACGAGAGCGTAAAGCGTTGTTCTGCCCCGGCGTGGGCCAGAAAGCGGCTAAAGCCGTCTGCGCCGGAATTTGGGGAAACACGGCTTTCGCCTGCGGTATCGTCGCCCTTCCAGTGCATGGCCACAAACTGCTTTGCCTTGCGCGCGCCCTCTTCGGCGGGTGGCGGCACGCTTGCCCCCACTGTCTGCGGCGCAGGCGAGCAACACGACTGCCCGGCATCGGACAACCATTGCAGCCCCGGTTTGCCGTTATGCTGCACACGACGGTAAACGGCACTGAAAGAACACAGTTCGTTTTCACACCCCGGCGGGTGCAGATGGCTTGGGCTGACCAGTTCCGGAGCCTGTCGCGCCAGCGCGGCCATCACATCGGGCAAGGTAAGACGCGGTGCTTCTTCCAGTTGCCAGGGGTAGCGGCCAAAAAATGCAGCGGGCTGAATGTGCAGCCCCCGCACCGCAGGCCCCATATCCAGCGCCAGTCGCAACAGGTCGCCCAGCTCACCATCGTTGACGCCGCGCACCACGGTTGCCACAAGCACCACGCCAAGCCCGGCATCGGCGCAATTGCTCACCGCGCGGCGCTTGAATTCGAGGCATTCCCTGCTGCGCAGGGCCATAAAACTGCTTTCACGTACGCCATCCCATTGCAGATAGACCGAATCAAGCCCGGCATCGCGCAGGCTGCGGGCATAGCCCTGCTGGCGCGCGAGCCTCAGCCCGTTGGTATTGACCTGCACCAGACCAAAGCCGCGTTGACGCGCCAAGCCTATGATTTGGGGCAGGTCGTCGCGCACGGTGGGTTCGCCGCCAGAAATCTGCACGTTGCACGGGCCGGACGCCCCCTTGAGAACATCCATCTGCATGGCGATGACATCCAGCGAGATATCGTCGGCCTCGCTGCGTAGGGGATTCGACACTGACCCCGCCTGTGCGTAGCACACGGGGCAGGCCATGTCGCAGCGCTTGGTGACCTCAAACAGGCCCGTGCAGGTATGCTGGGCGTGCGCGGGGCAAAGCCCGCAGTCATAGGGACAGCCATCGCGGATGGGAGTGCGGGGATTGACCGGATAGGAGGGATTTTTGGGGCGCGACCAGCTCGCAAAGGGCGGCGTGGCTGCCGCACCCTCGCCGGATTCGCGCCACACAGGCACACTGAACGTGCCGTGGTCAGGGCAGGTTTTACGCAGTACAACGGTATGGGCATCTGTGGCCGAATACACATAGCTGGCCTCTACCCGCCGCAAACACTCGGGGCAGAGGCTTTGGGTGCGGCGCAGGATCATGCTTTTTCCGTGAGATCCAGCTCGTAACTCTGAACCAGTTCCATGATTTTTCCCCAGCATTCGGCCAGCAGGTCGCCACAGGCCACGGGATTGGGCTGCTCGCCCGCTACGCCAGAAGTAGCGCCCAAGCCAGCCGCTATCTGCCCGCAACGCTGCCCGCCGTAAGCCTCTGTGCGGTCATAAAACCAGCTGGCATAATCGTTGAGCAGGGGGGTAAGCATGGGGTGCGCGGTTTCGTCCTCTGCGCCCTTGCCAGCGGCCAGCGCCAAAGCACAAGCACCGCCGGTCAGCAGGCCGCAGGGGCCGTCAGACTGGCCGATGCCGTGGCACAGTCCCTGCGCGGCGCGTACCACGCCGGGATTCTGCCTGTCCTGCGCCTGAAGCATGAGCAGAAGCAGCAACTGGCTGCAACAATAGCCCTGATGCACCAGGGGCAGCAGTTCCATCATCATGGGATTCATAGCGTCTCCTTTCGGGCGATCCACAGGCCGTAGCCAAAGGCGCGCAAGGCGTTGCCGGGGGTGTGGCCTTCGCAGGCGCAGCCCCTGCCCTGCCCGGTGGATGCATCGCCGTACCAGACCATGCGCGCGGCCAGTTCCACCAGCGCGCGGCTGTTGTCCTCAAAATGCACGATTGTAAAGCCCGCAGCTTCCATGAGCCCGCGCCAGCCAGCTTCGCCCCGCGCGCCCGCAAGGCACGAAGAACCAACTCCCCCAAGGCTGGAATCCGCCGAGGTCTGCGCGTACCCCTGCCGCAGCATAAGATCGCTGACCACCAGCACACCGCCGGACCGCAAGGCCGCAAAGGCCGCCTTTAAGGTCACAAGGGGGTCTGCCAGCAAAGAGAGCACGCATTCGCACAGCACACAGTCTGCGCAGGCCCCTGCCAGAGGTGGACGCGTAAGGTCCGCGCGCACAAGGGCGCAAGTAATGCCCAAATCTTCGCCAGCCAGCCGCTCTGCCCCGGCATATTTGTCCAGCCCCACAGCGCTGTAGCCCCGCTCTGCCAGCAGGCGCAACGTGGCCCCTGCCCCGCTGCCCATATCAAGCACCAGCCCGCCGGGCCGCAGCCAGCCGCTGGCCGCGCACCTGTCGAGCGCGCGGCAGGTCAGCACCACGCCACCGGGCCGCCACGCATCACCTGCGGCGCGCCGAAAATCGGGCCGTTCCCAGAGTGCGCTCACTTGTCTTCCAGCAGGGCTTCCACCTCAAGCATCTTGCCCTCTGCCAGAGATTTGGGAACCTGAGTGAGCCCGCACTTGGGGCAGCGCGGCAAAAATACGTCAAAAGCGCTGTTGAGATAAAATACGGGAACCTTCACCTGCTCAAGGGCAACACGACAACGTCCGCATACCCATTGGCCGCCATCCGGCCCGTAATTTGGCCCCATGCTCATGACTGTCCACCTCCCTGCACGCCAGATTGTCCGCTCCGGGAGCCCGGATTCTGCCCAAGATTCTGGCCAACCCTCTGACCATCGGTACAACACTGGTGGCTGTTGATGACATCCACGGCCTCCTGCCCGCCAGAACCCGGCACCACCATACGGTGACACCATGCATCGTGCAGGATAAAGCCCTCGCCCTGCGGCTGGTATTCCACCCAGAAAGTTACCTTTCTGGGTCGCCACGAACCAAGCCGGTGGCCGTTTTCCAGATTTTCAAACCAGTGGCCGCTGGCCTCGGCCCCCGCCACGGCTCCTTCCACGTCTGAAAGCAGAATATGCCGTTCTTCCATGCGCGCCAAGGCGTTGGGGCTTACCAGCACCCTACGCTTGCCCGCGTGGTCTGGTGCGGTAAAGGTAGCGCTGTTCAGTCCATACATGCTGCCGTATTTTTCCAGCAGAATGCGGCGCAGGGCCGCGCGGTTGGCCCGCCGGGCCGAAAGACCGGGGCCGGGAACTGCGCCCGACTGTCCCTTTGCAAATTCTGCATTGCCAGACTGCGGCAAAAGCAAGTCGAGCATATGCCAGCATTCCTTGCCGCTGGCCGCCATACGGTCGCGGCACATGATGCACGAGGCAAGACCGGGGTGCTCAAGCTGGGCCGCCCGGTGGTCGCTCATGGCTTTTGCCGTCTGCGGCTGGGCGCACCACACAAGGCCACCGTAACCGCAGCAGGCCGTGGAGGCTCCGCTGAGGCGGGGTTCCTCAACCGTGGCCCCGCACTTTCCCGCAAGACTGCGCACAGCAGCAAGCCATGCCTTGTCGTGCCGCGCAGTGCAGGGATCCTGAATGGAAAATATTTGGGGCAGATCTTTTGAAATGGGCGTGGCAGCAAGCCAATCCTGCGCCAAACCGTCCAGCACTTCCCACACAGATACGGTCTGCGCTTCGGGCAGGCCTTCGCGCAGGGCCGCAAGACATGAGGAACAGGCCGCCACAATGCGTGGCTTGCCCAGCCCCTGCCAGGCCTGACGGATTGTTTCCATGTGCTCGCTGAACAGGGCCGACCGACCGGCCCAGCGGGCAGGAATACCGCAGCACGAGAGCATTACGCCCACGCCCTGCCCATCTGCCGTGCCAAGCTTTGCGCGCAGCAGGTCGTACAGATCGACGGTTTGTTCTACCCGTGCCGCAGCCAGCTGACAGCCGGGAAAAAACAGATGAGATACCGCGCCGTGGGCCCCGGTTGCACCTTGGGCAGCCGGGGGCGGCAGCACCAGCGCGCATTCGGCCCCGCTGGCGCTCTCCATATCTTCCAGCGCAAATTCGTGCGCAGTGGGCGGCATAAAGCCGCGCTCCACCATATCTTCGCGTGCGGAAAGGCAGAGCTCGGACATGGAAAAATTCTCCGGGCAAAGCTCCTCGCACTGACCGCACAGGGCGCAGCCGTTAATGACGGCATTGGCCGTGTGCAGGCCTTTGACGATGGAGGCATTATTGTGGATCTGGCGCGCGTAAAGTCGAGGATACCCCTTGTATTTTTGCAGGTACACGCATTCGCGCACGCAGATCATGCACTGGCATTGCAGGCAGCGCTCTGCCTCGCGAACGGCCTCCTCTGCCGAATACAGAGGCTCCGCAAGGGCATTGCCAGCTTGCCGTGCCGCCTCCACGCGCGGTACGGGGTTTATACCCGTAACATCGGTGTGCAGCGGTCCCTGCGATTTGTCGCGCGCCGCGGTGAGTGAAACACCGCTGGTCACGCGCTCCATGGTCTGGGCCGCGTGCCGCCCCTGCCCTGCCTGACGCGAGGCAGAGGCGAAAACATGCCCCGTGGGGGTGCTGACAGGCCAGCCAGCGCAACAGATATTGTCACGCCACAGCAGGGTCTCGGCATCAATCTGGGCCTCGGCCGGTATCAGGTCGGGCGCTGCCGCCAACACAGCGTCGGCGTCCACCAGCACTGCATTGTATTCCACCGCCAGCTTTTCCAGCAGGGGCGCATCCAACGTTGCCTGTTCAAAAACTACCTTTTGGCGGGTGAGGCTTTCAAAATCTTCTGCCGCAAAATCCTTGGTGATGCCTGCGGCATCAGGTGCGGCAGCCAGCGCCGCGTGGCGGGCCAGCAAAAATTCCGCAGGTGCGCCCGCGTGAAATACCGTTACGGGATAGGCCTTGCGCGAGAGATCCCACGCCGCCGCAAGCCCCGCCAATCCTGCACCCATAATCGCCATACGAAATTTTTTGGGCGGCAGGGGCAGAGGACGGCCCTGCGGCCCCACAGCCAGCATACATGCAAGCTCAATCCCGTGCATGGCCACGCTGCCGCCAAGATCCTGCCGCAGGCAGGCATTTTCGCAGGGGTGGTCGCAGATACGGGCGATTATGCCGGGCAAGGGCAGATGCCGCTCAAGCACCTTGCGGGCCTCGCCCTGCTTGCCCTCGGCCATGCGGGCCATAAAGGTTCGCACATCCAGATCAAAGGGGCAGGCCACCCGGCAACGGGGCGGGCTTTCCTGCGTGCAGTGCGACTCTATTTCGTGCAGACGTTGTTGGTCCATCATGGCGATGTTTCTCGCTGGATTGGTGCAGGTGCGGTATTGCGTCAAAGAGTGGCGGGGCCGCTGCCCAAACGGCAAGCGGGGCTTTCAGAGAGCTCCCTGAAAACCCCGCAAACCGTGCCACCGTGGCAGCCCTTGTGGCTGAACCTCGGATAAATACCAAATATAACTCAGGGATCTTTATGCACTTTTGTGGGGGAGAACCCTTTTTGCAAAGGATTCTCCCCAATTATTCAGATGTTTGGCCTTAGCCTACGCTACTTGGGCATGGCCTCCAACACCTTTTCGGGACGGGCGGGCAGATGACGCACGCGCGCGCCGCAGGCATTGTAGATGGCGTTGATGATGGCGGGGTGCGGCGCGGTGAGGGGCATCTCGCCCACGCCGGAAGCACCGAAGGGACCAGCCTTGCGGGGGGTCTGCACATAGACGATTTCCATGTTGTCGGGAATCATCTTGATGGTAGGCACGCCCGCGCCAGCAAGGGTGCTGTGCTTCTTGAGGTCTTCGTAGTCTTCGGTAAGGGCAAGACCCACGCCCTGCGCCATACCGCCGTAGATCTGGCCGTCGACCACCAGCTTGTTGCACAGGGTGCCGATGTCGGCCACGCACACGAGCTTTTCAACGGTGGTCTTGCCGGTGGCCACTTCCACGGCCACTTCGGCCAGGAACAGGCCGTACATGTAGCAGGCAAAAGGTTCGCCCTGGCCCTTGAGGTCGCAATCCTTGGCCGGGGCAGACCACTTGCCGTCGTAGTGCACGGGGCGGCCTTCGGCCTTCATTTCTTCATAGGTAAAGAAACCGCCGCTGGGCTTGCGCATGCCTTCAATCAGCATTTCGCAGGCCACACGGGTGGCGTTACCCGTAACCACCTGTGAACGCGAGCCGCCCGCAGGACCGGAATTGGGGGTCTTGCTGGTGTCGTTCATGACCAGATGGATGCTTTCGGGCTTGATGCCCAGGGGACGCAGGGCTTCGTGCGCGGTGCCCAGAGTACCGGAATCAGCGCCCTGACCGTGGTCTTCCCACGAGTTGCCGATGGTGACGCTGCCGTCGGGGTTCAGTTCCGCCCAGGCCTCGGAGGTATCCGGCCCATCAAGGCCAGCGCCGTACACGCCAAGGGCAATGCCCACGCCGCGTTTAACTTCGGCGGTGGAGCGGGCTTTGACGGCCTTTTTGGATTCTTCGTAATAGGGGCGCATTTTTTCAAACATTTCGGGCAGGCTCATGACTTCAGGAGTCTGGCCCGAGGGGTTGGTATCGCCCTCGCGGTAGCAGTTCAGCGCGCGGATTTCAAAGGGATCCATGCCGAGCTTTTCGGCGAGCTCGTCCATGAGCACTTCAGAGGGGAATTCCGTTTCCGGCGCGCCGTAACCACGGAAAGCGGCGCCCCAGCAGTGGTTGGTGGCAACGGTACGGCCCTTGCCGCGAATATTGGCAATGCCGTAGCCAGCGCCAATGTACTGTGCGCCGCGCAGGGTGAGCAGATCGCCGAATTCGGAATAGGGGCCGTGGTCAACGCTCCAGTCCGTTTCCATGGCAAGAATCTTGCCCTGCTTGTTGGCGGCGTAGCGAACGGTTGTCCAGAAGGGCGAGCGCTTGCCGGTGTAGCTCTGCTGCTGTTCATAGTTGTAGCGCAGGTGGCAGGGACGGCCGGTGGCCATGACGGCCACGCCCACAAGGGCTTCCATGGTGGGGCTGAACTTGTAGCCAAAGGTGCCGCCGGTGGTGTTCTGCACCACGACCAGATCCTTGGGGAATTCCAGGCCAAGGCCGGGGGCGATCATCAACGCGTGCAGGTGGATGGCCACAGACTTGGAGTGGATGACCACCTGACCCTTGTCATTGATGTAGCCATAGCCCACATCGGGTTCGATGGGCAGGTGGGGCTGGCGCTGGGTGTAGTAGCTGCCCTCGGCAACCACATTGGCGGAATCATTGAAGAAGGGAGCGGTATCCGCGCCTTTTTCTTCAAGCTGTTCATAGTAAATATTGGGGGTACCGGGGTGGATTTCGATGGCGTCCGGAGCCATGGCTTCGGGGGCGCTCATGTATTCGGGCAGCAGCTCGAGGTCAAACTTGACCTTTTCGGCGGCGGCGCGGGCGTTGCATTCAGAATCGGCGCACACTATGGCAAGGGCGTCGCCGTACTGGAATATCTTGGTGTCGTTAAGGATGGGGCGTTCCCAGCCGTCACCCTTGTTGGTGGGGAAGGTGATGAGACCGGTGATGCGGTTTCTGCCCTTCACGTCCTTATGGGTGAGCACCTTGTAGACACCGGGCATTTTTTCGGCTTCAGAGGTGTCAATGCCCTTGATAAGGGCGTGCGATACCTTGGCTTGGGCCAGGGCCAGATGCAGGGTGTTGGCGGGCAGGCGATGCGCCGCGTCCGCGCCGAATTCGGCGGTGCCGGTCACCTTGGCAACGGCAGTGGGACGAGGAATGGTGGAACCCCAGATGCGGCCATCGGCAGGCATCTTGAAGGTCACGTCGTCCAGAGATTTTTCGCCGCGCATAAGGGCGGCGGCGTCCATAACGGCATCCACCAGAGGCTTGTAGCCCGTGCAGCGGCATACGTTGTGGTTTTTCTGGAACCAGTCGCGCACGTCCTCGCGACTGGGATTGGGATTGGAATCAAGCAGGGCCTTGGCCGAAACGATGAAACCGGGGGTACAGAAACCGCACTGGGCCGCACCGTGGAATATCCAGGAGTGCTGCAGGGGGTGCAGATTGGCGGGCGTACCTACGCCCTCAAGGGTTGTAACGGCGGCGTTTTCCGCCACGCGATTCATTTTGACAACGCAGGCGCGTACAACTTTACCGTCAAGAATAACAGAGCAGGCGCCACACTGGCCTTTGCCGCAACCAACCTTGACACTGGTGAGCTGCAACTGATCACGCAACACGTCCACCAGCATATCTTCAGGTTTAACCAGCAAACGCCGGGGGATGCCGTTAATCACAAGGGTTTTTGTTTCCATGCGCGACTCCTTTAAATGATGAACAAAGTTATATGCCTACGCGGAAAATCCGCGCCCGGTATCTGGCTTGTCGCCTCCCTACTTGCCAAAGGGACAAATGGGGTAACGGCATACTTCGCACTGCGAGCAAAAACCGCCGTGCCCCAATGCCGCCACATCGGCCGCACTTACCTCTATGCCCGCCAAAAGGCGCGGCACGATCAGGTCAAAGATGCTGGCCTTGTGGTACATGACGCAGCCGGGCAGCCCCAGTACGGGAACCCGCCCAGCAGCGCCCTCGGCATATGCCAGAAGAAACATGGCCCCAGGGTAGACCGGCGCGCCGTAACTTGCCACTTCTGCACCGGAAGCGCGGATGGCTGTGGGCGTGCGGTCGTCGGGATCTACAGACATGCCGCCCGTAACCACAATAAGATCAGCTCCTTGCTCCAGAAAATCCCTGATTGCCCCGGCTGTCATGGGCACTTCGTCGCTGGTGAGGGTTTGCCCCACCACCGTGCTGCCCAGAGCCATAAATTTTTTGCGCAGTACAGGGCCAAAAGCATCCTGTATACGACCATAAAAAACCTCGCTGCCGGTAGTGACCACACCAACCTTGGCGCGGCGTAGCGGCAACACTTCTATGACCGGCCCGCTCACAAACGCCTCAAGCTGACGCAGTTTTTCGTCTTCAATCATCAGCGGCACAACACGAGCCCCTGCAACAGAACGGCCCTTGGTGACATGTTGCATGGTGTGGATGGTTGCGACAGATATTTCGCCAAGGCTGTTGATGCGGTTGAGTACCGGCACATCAATGCGCAACAGCCCATCACAGGCGGCCTGCAGATCGATGCGGCCTTCCTTGGGGTCAGTGTGCACAAGGTTACCACCAGCAACGGCGGCAATTATGCGCGCGGCGGCGTCATTTTCGTGCACCATGCCGGGCAGGGATTCAAAAACGTAAAGATGCTCTTTTCCGACCTGTAAAAGCACCTCAACATCTTCCTGCCGCACCACATGGCCTTTGCGAAAAACTGGTCCTTTGCTTTCACCTGGCACAATTCTGGTGATGTCGTGGCACAAAATACTACCCACGGCGTCATGAACACGGATGGTTTTCATTGCCAATTTGGACATGACCTCTCCCGAAGCTGACTTCTAGATTGTGCATAAAATAGCACCCTCGCAACAAAATGCAAAATAAAATTCGTTATTTATTAATTGTGCTTTTGCTAACCGGCTGACTTGTCATGGTATCAACAGATAAATTCCTCTTTTTTGCAAAAAGCGTGATTATTGTGCCCGCAAGTGCCCGCGCCAGCAGACAGGCGGCATTGACAGCGGCCCTATTCTTTGCGACAGGGAAAGAAAACGCCGCCGCGATTTTTATGATCGCGGCAGTATTATGAGGAACGCCATGCAAACGCTTTCAGCATACTTGCCACTGGGCCAAGCCCGGCTTGCACTTTCCGGACTGGCGCTTTTTGCCACCCTGCTGCTCGGCGGGTGCGGCTTTGGCGGATCGCCTGCCCAGCCAGAAACGCCCCCCGGCCCGGTTACGGGATTCATGATTGCTTCCAACGTGGGCGAAACCGCTACTGTTGACGACCCAGATTTTGGCAAGGGCGTGCGCGTGAGCCTCGATGAACTTTTTACCTCGGCCAAGGGCGAAGACTGCAAACGCGGCACGGTGCTTGCGGGTCAGCGTGAGGCAGAGGTTATTGTCATCTGCCGCGATGCCACGGGCCGCTGGAACATGGCCCCACGCGTGTGGGGACAGGGCCTCTCGCAATAAAACACCCCTGAGCAGAGCCTTGAGGCATGCGGGCAAAAAAACGCCCATACCAGCATTGCCTCTGGCTAATCTGGGCAAATATGATTATTTATTGAAGCGCACGGCGGCTATCATGCCCGTGCGCTTCACTTGTTACGGTTGCAAGCCCTGCAACGGCGCTTTTCCGCATCGGTTGGCACATGGCGCTGGCCATTCCACCCGCGAACCGCGCCACAGGGCTGGTCACGGAACCCAAGGGCAACTGCCTGTTTGTGGAACCATTTCTGGGGGCCATGCAAGCCCGAACCCATTGCATCATCACTACCATGTCGCACAGAACATTTTTTGCTTTTCTGCTGGTATTTCTGGCCTTGTCGTGTACAGCCAAGGCCGAGGACGCTCCGCAACCCTATGCAGCCAACCTTTTTCAGGGCAATTTTTCGCAAAGCAAGGACGCGGCCAAAGACGCCAAGGATACCTCCATCATCGCCCCTGGCGACAGGGTGGTATTGCGTCTTTGGGGCGGCAACCTCAAGGTTGACAGCACCCTTATCGTAGCCGCCGACGGCCATCTTGACGTGCCCGAGGTGGGCGCTATTCCCGTTGCTGGGCTTGGCTACGACAAGCTGACAGAAGCCCTGCGCAGCAAACTGGCCGCCAATGGTCACTCTGACGCGCAGATCTACGCAGCCCCACTCGATGCCCGCCCTGTGGCCATTTTTGTGACCGGCGGCGTGGCCAAGCCGGGGCGCTACACTGGCACGCCCGGCGACCCCCTGCTGAGCTTTCTTGACAAGGCGGGCGGGCTCGACCCGGTGCGAGGCAGCTACCGTGACATTCGCCTTATGCGCGACGGCAAGGCCGTAGCCAACCTCGACCTCTACCCCTTTGCCCGCAAGGGCGTATTGCCAGCCGTGCGCGTACAGGAAGGCGACACTCTGGTGGTAGGCGACAAAGGCCCCACGGTTACCGCCATCGGTGCAGTGCGCACCCCGGCCAAGTTTGAATTCCCCAAGGGCAAATCTTCTGGTGCGGCCCTGATTGAACTGGCCGAGCCGCAAAACAGCGCCTCGCACATTGCCCTTACGGGCACGCGCAATGGCGCGCCCTACAGCACCTATCTGCCGCTCAAGGAACTGCGCAACCTCATGCTGGAAGACGGCGATCAGGTACAGTTTATTGCCGATGCGCCCGGCAACACCATGATGGTTGAAGTGCAGGGTGCTGTGCGCGGCGCCTCGCGCTTTCCCGTGCGGCGCGGCGCCCGCCTGCAGGAAGTAAAGAACTTCATTGCGGTTGAACCGGGCCGCGCCAATCTGCAGGCCATGTACATCAAGCGTAAGAGCGTTGCAGCCCGCCAGAAAAAGGCAATCGCCGATTCGCTGCGCAGGCTTGAGGAAACAGCCCTCACTGCTTCATCTGCCAGCTCGGACGAAGCGTCCATCCGCGCCAAGGAGGCCGAAATGGTCTCCAAGTTTGTGGAGCGCGCCAAAACAGTGGAACCCGAGGGTGTTGTGGTGCTCGATGGTGGCCCGGACAAGGCCGATCTGGCGCTGGAGGACGGCGACATTATTGTTATACCGCCCAAGAGCGACGTAGTGCTCGTGAGTGGCGAGGTCATGATGCCCCAGGCAATGCTGTGGGGCAAAAAGAAGGATGTGGACGACTACATCAAGGGCGCTGGCGGTTACACCAACCGTGCCGACCACGACAAGGTACTGGTGTTGCACCAGAACGGCTCTGTTTCGCAGGACGGAGACAAGATTCTGCCAGGCGATCAGGTTATGATTCTGCCAAGGGTGGAATCCAAAAACATGCAGGCCGTCAAGGATATTACCCAGGTTATCATGCAGGTTGTGGTTTCGGCCCGTCTGCTGCTGGGTATGCCATCCTTGTAATGAACACAAAAATAACGGCTGATTGCAGTGCAGTATCTACCCTGCCAGATCTTTCAGCTGTAGCTTTGCCGCAGGGCAGCGATGTGGAAAAAGCAGTCACTTGAGGTCACAAAAAAAATGCTGGCATCATTGGTCTGATATACACGTTGACTTGGGCAACAAAACCAGGGGGGCTTCGGCCCCCTTTTCAGTTTCGGCTACAAAATGTGCTCACGTGTGGTTGCGTCACAGACACAATTTGTTGTAAGCTGATTCAAGGTATTATGCATCTGTCAGAGGAGTACATGGAACGCGCATTGGAAGCCTCACCACTGTTTTCGGGCATGAGCGGGCACGAAGCCAGCCTGTGCCTTGCCTGCAGTGGAGCATCTGAAGAACAGCACGGAAAGGGCGCACTGATTTTTGCAGAATCAGACCCCCCGGAAAGGCTCTATGTACTGCTTGAAGGCACGGTTAACGTATGCCGAGAATCGGCGGAAGGCAGACGTGCGGTTATGGCCCGCGTAGAGGCCCCCGGCGATCTTTTTGGTGAGGTGCATGTTTTTTTGGGCCGCCCCAGTTATGGATGCAGCGTGCTGGCTGAAACCCCGGTGCGCGTGCTGGGCATACCGGCGCGGTTCTTTTACGCCACCTGCGAAAAATCGTGTTCTGTGCATTCGCGCATGATACGCAATATGCTGGGCATATTTGCGCACAAGGCTTTTTTTCTCACGCGTCGCATCTCGCTGCTTTCATCTGGCAGCCTGCGGCGCAAGATTGCGGCCCTGCTGCTTGAGCACCGCCAGCCCGACGGCAATGTTTCGCTGGCCATGAACCGCGAGCAGATGGCCGATTTTCTGGGGGTTACCCGCCCCTCCCTGTCACGCGAGCTGGCCTCCATGCGCGATGAAGGCCTGCTACAGATTGAAGGACGCGCCATACGCGTGCCCGACCCCGCCTCCCTGAATTTTCTGTGCGAGTACTTTCCGGCCTAAGCTATTTATTTTTTAATAAATATTGTGGTTTGAGATACGTGCATTCCGCTTTTGCAGCCTGACAGAAAATTTTTTTCATCTTTTTTGCGCATCCGTAACAATTGGTACGGAACCATTGTCCCAGCCTTGATAGAACGAAATCGTCAACACAAGGAGGGCCTCATGGAACGCATTCTCAAGAACCTTGATTACGCCGCAGCGCTGCCCCTGGCCGCGCAGGTCGAATGCCAACCCGGCCAGATCGCAAGCAAGACCCTTATCCAAAACGCCTCTGTGGGCATTACCCTGTTTGCCTTTGACGCAAACGAAGAAATCAGCGCCCATACCTCCACGGGCGACGCGATGGTTCTCGTTCTCGAAGGTGCCGCAGAAGTAACCATCAGCGGCCAGTCACATACGGTCAAGGCGGGTGAGGTTATCATTATGCCCGCTGGTCAGCCGCACGCAGTACGCGCGCAAGAGCGCTTCAAGATGCTGCTTACCGTCGTTTTTTCTACCCCCAAGGCCGCCGCTTAGGCGGATCACCCGCACAGCCTCCGCCTTGCGGAGCGTAAGGAGACTTTTCATGAGCAACGCCATGTTCTGCTACCAGTGCCAGGAAACCGTAGGCAATAAAGGCTGCACCCAAATAGGTGTGTGCGGCAAGAAGCCTGAGACCGCCGCCCTTCAGGACGTGCTGGTATATGTGACCAAGGGCCTTTCGCAGGTTGCCACCAAGCTGCGCGCCAAGGGCAAGACCGTGGGCCATGACATTGACCGCATGGTTGTGGGCAACCTTTTCTGCACCATCACCAATGCCAACTTTGATGATGACATGCTCGCCGAGCGTGTTCGCAAAACCTGTGCCGCCAAGAAAACCCTGATCGCCGAACTTGGCTCGAGCGATGGCCTGGCCGACGCCGCCCTGTGGGAAGCTGCCGACAAGGAAGCCATGCTCGCCAAGGCTGCCACTGTGGGCATTCTTGCCACCAGCGACGACGACGTGCGCTCCCTGCGCTGGCTCGTTACCTTTGGTCTCAAGGGCATGGCCGCCTATGCCAAACACGCTGATGTGTTGGGTAAGCATGATCCTGAAGTGGACGGTTTTCTGCAGGAAGCCCTTGCCAAAACCCTGGACGACAGCCTCTCCGTGGCCGACCTCGTTGGCCTGACCCTCGAAACGGGCAGCAAGGGCGTGAGCGTCATGGCTCTGCTCGACGCCGCCAACACCAGCACCTACGGCAACCCTGAAATCACCAAGGTCAACATTGGCGTGGGCACCAACCCCGGCATCCTGATTTCTGGTCACGACCTGCGCGACCTGCAGATGCTGCTTGAACAGACCGAAGGCACCGGCGTTGACGTGTACACCCACTCTGAAATGCTGCCCGCCCACTACTACCCTGCCTTCAAGAAGTTCAGTCACTTCAAGGGCAACTATGGCAACGCATGGTGGAAGCAAAAGGAAGAATTTGAAACCTTCAACGGCCCCATCCTGCTGACCACCAACTGCCTTGTGCCGCCCAAAGACAGCTACAAGGACCGCGTGTACACCACGGGCGTGGTTGGCTTCCCCGGCTGCAAGCACATTCCCGGTGAAATCGGCGAACACAAGGATTTCTCGGCCATCATCGCTCATGCCAAGACCTGCCCCGCTCCTACCGAAATTGAAAGCGGCGAAATCGTGGGCGGCTTTGCGCACAATCAGGTTCTGGCCCTTGCTGACAAGGTTATCGACGCCGTGAAGTCTGGCGCCATCAAGAAATTTGTGGTCATGGCCGGTTGCGATGGCCGCATGAAGGGCCGCTCATACTACACCGAATTCGCCGAAGGCCTGCCCAAGGATACGGTTATCCTCACTGCCGGTTGCGCCAAGTACCGCTACAACAAGCTGCCTCTGGGCGACATCGGTGGCATCCCACGCGTGCTCGACGCCGGTCAGTGCAACGACTCCTACTCTCTGGCCGTGGTTGCCCTGAAGCTCAAGGAAGTGTTTGGTCTGGCCGACATCAACGACCTGCCCATCGTGTACAATATTGCCTGGTACGAACAGAAGGCCGTTATCGTGCTGCTGGCCCTGCTTGCCCTGGGTGTAAAGAACATCCACCTCGGACCGACGCTGCCCGCCTTCCTGTCGCCCAATGTGGCCAAGGTGCTGGTGGAACAGTTTGGCATCGGTGGCATCACCAATCCTCAGGACGACCTCAAGGCCTTTTTTGGCTAAACCAGATTGCTGAAAGACACGGACGGCGCGCGTAAGCATGCCGTCCGTGTAACGCATCTGCGGCGTACCTCATACGGGGTGCGCCGCTTTTTTGTTGTGCCCCTGCCGTGTGGCAGTGCAAAACATACCAAGAAAGTAACAGAGCGTCGCAACAGGCAAAATAATTCACGCGAACGCAACGGGCGTGTCAGATGCATCAGGTCGAGGCACACCTGGTGCCAACGCATGACCCAAATGGGCATAAGCAACAGGGCCAGGGGCGTTATCAACGCTGAGCAGGCAGAGGGGGAACATCACAGAGGCATTGGCATCAATGCAAGATGCGGCAGATGCTCAGCTTTGATAAGGAGGATCAACAGGAAACAAAAAAGGGGAACCCGAAGGCTCCCCTTTTGATAGTAAGGCTGGGTACTCTTAGAAGGAGTACACGAAACGGACGTTCACGTTCCAGGGATCACGTTCCTGGTCGCTACGGCCGTTCATGCGGCTGGTGCCCCACACGCCACGGGACTGGTCAAGCCAGGTGGCGATGTAGGCGGCGTCAAGAGACACCGTGAAGTTGTCATACATCTTGTAATCGTTGGACAGACCAATTTCCAGCGCGGTGTCGTTGGTGGTCATGTACAGCGGATTGGCGCCAGCAATACCGGAGTTGGGGCCGGAGTTGCTGAAGGTGGTGTACGCACCGTTGTGGGGCGCCAGGTAACGGGTCATGGTGGTGCTGTTGGTACCGCCGATGAGGTTCAGGCGCACGGTGTGCTTCAGGTTTTCGATGAAGCTCATGTCCTTCAAGCGGGCGCCGATGCCCCAGGTGCCGGACATGTCGTAGCCAAGGATGGCTTCACGGGCGATCATGGGTCCGCCGTTAGGCTAAATAATTCACGCGAACGCAACGGGCGTGTCAGATGCCATCAGGTCGAGGCACACCTGGTGCCTACGCATGACCAAAATGGCATAAGCAACAGGGCCAGAGGCATTATCCACGCTGAGCAGGCAGAGGGGGAACATCACAGAGGCATTGGCATCAACAAGGCAAGGCATTGCGGGGAGTGACAGATACTCAGCTTTGATAGGGAGGATCAACTGGAAACAAAAAAAGGGGAACCCGAAGGCTCCCCTTTTGATAGTAAGACTGGGTACTCTTAGAAGGAGTACACGAAACGGACGTTCACGTTCCAGGGATCACGTTCCTGGTCGCTACGGCCGTTCATGCGGCTGGTGCCCCACACGCCACGGGACTGGTCAAGCCAGGTGGCGATGTAGGCGGCGTCAAGAGACACCGTGAAGTTGTCATACATCTTGTAATCGTTGGACAGACCAATTTCCAGCGCGGTGTCGTTGGTGGTCATGTACAGCGGATTGGCGCCAGCAATACCGGAGTTGGGGCCGGAGTTGCTGAAGGTGGTGTACGCACCGTTGTGGGGCGCCAGGTAACGGGTCATGGTGGTGCTGTTGGTACCGCCGATGAGGTTCAGGCGCACGGTGTGCTTCAGGTTTTCGATGAAGCTCATGTCCTTCAAGCGGGCGCCGATGCCCCAGGTGCCGGACATGTCGTAGCCAAGGATGGCTTCACGGGCGATCATGGGTCCGCCGTTGAAGGCGAAATCAGAGAAGCCGTTGTTGTTGTTGTTCACGCTGATGGAAGGCATGCGTTCGGAGCCGTTGGCAGGATTGCCGTCGTCACCGGAAGCGTACCACATGTACAAGCCGGGGATGGCCCAATCAAGCTTGTATTCAAACAGCAAAGAACCAAGCCAGCCAGCGCGGTTGGCGCGGGTGTCAGCATAGGAAACGGAACCGTAGTTGAAATCCCACGCGATGCGGAAGGGATCAAACGTGGTCACTTCGCCGGTCAGGCCAGCCCACACGGCGTTGCCGTAGGAACCCATGGCCTTGGTGCTGGCGGTGCCGTCCTTGTGACGGGCGCCACCAAGGGGAATCATGCCAGCGGTGGGGTAAGCATTGCTGGTGGCAGGCACGTTGCTGAAGTAGCCGTTGGAGCTACGGAAGGTGTTGGGTCCGATGGCAGCGTAGCTGACCCAGGGGGTCACTTTCACGCCGTCAAAGGTCAGGGGCACCAGCAGGGCAAACACGTCCATGTTGTCCAGGTAGTTGGTGCGGTTGCCGCCATGGTCGTTGGCATTGGTGTAGTTGTCGTTGTAAGGACGGGCCCACAGGGCGGTCACGCCAACGTTTTCGTTGAACTGGTAGGAGGCGGTGATGCCGGCCACGTCGTCGTTGAAGACGTTGCTGCCGGTGGTGAAGCTGGGCAGAGCCATGCCCTGAATGCCCATGCGGAACTTCAGGTCGGTCTGGGGAACGATCCAGTCGATGTAAGCGTTCTTCACTTCCACGACCTGACCGTCAGCACCAAGAGAGGCGCCCTGAGCGGAACGGCCCCAGGTCTGGTCGCCGATTTCGAAGAACACGGTGCCGGACAGGGCTTCAGAAGCCACGGCGTCCAACTGCAGACGAACGCGCTGACGCGCTTCGAATTCGTCTTCGTTGGCGTAGCGGTTGCCGCCGCCGTTGAAGCCAGTGCGGCCGTTACCGCCGGTGAAACCACCGTTCTGGCCGTAGTCGAAGCTCATGATCCACTGGCCCTTGGCCTTGAAGTCGATGGCGCTGGCGCCCGTGGCAGCGCCGAACACCAAGCCGGCCGCCAACAGAAGAGTAGCGATCTTTTTCATGGTTATCCTTCCTTTCTTTTGCCCCGCTTGGGACTATGGTTTCATATAAACGCCTGTGGAGCGGTTTCCCGCTTCGGTGCAAATATATGGAAGGGCTAAACACAATGCAAGCCCTATCGTGCAAAAATTTTTACCCAAAACGGCCTTAATGGAGCCTCAAATATGTATATACTTACATTTTAGCAGGTTAAAAAAACTTTAGACCTGAAAAAAATTTTTGTCACAAGCTTGCCACAGGGATTTTTTTTAGAGCTTGTAGCCAAAATTCCGCACTGCTGGCGCACAATCCGCCCGAAACCAGCTGGTTAAAAATTTTTTCACGCCATTTTTGTCGCCCCTTGATTGGGAAATATCAGGCAGTTTACAGCATTTCCCACATCCACAATATGAGTGGTCACGCACACCCTTCAATAAATGAAGGGGTTGCGTGACCACTGCGGAACCGTCAGTTGCTGATGCGGGCAGGCCAGCCAAGGCCGACCCGACATAAAGCAGGTATGGTCAGGCCTGTTCGTCCACAGGGAACCACAGGGGCTTCAAAAAATGCAGGCGGCAGGTTTCACCCTGATGTGGGCCACGGTCATAGCGGCCTTTTTGCACCCGTACGCTCTGCTCGCCCACACGAACCTGGTAGTCAAGCTGCTCACCAAGAAATGTTCGTCGCTCCACTATACCCGGCACGCCCCCCTCGTCGACAAATTCGATTTCGTTGGGTCGGCTGGCTATTATTCCCCGACCGATGTTCATAATCTGCGCGTCAGGCTCACACCCGACAGGGAAAGGGGCGCTCACGCCCTCCAGCTGCATGTGGGTTGCCGTCACGGTCATTTCCGTAAAGTTTGACAGCCCGATGAAGCTGAACACAAAACGGTTGGCGGGCCGCGTATATACCTCAAGAGGTGAGGCCACCTGCTGCACCACGCCGTTTTTCATCACCAGTATGCGGTCAGAGAGCGCCATGGCCTCCGACTGATCGTGGGTTACATACATGATGGAGAAGCCGTAGATTTTTTGCAGCTCCTTGATTTCAAAACGCATCTCTTCGCGCAGGTGAGGGTCAAGGCTTGAGAGCGGCTCGTCCAGCAGCATGACCGAAGGGTTGATGGCCAGCGCCCGGGCAAGGGCAACACGCTGTTTGCCGCCGCCAGAGAGATCCGCCGGGCTTTTTTGTGCCACGTCAATCAGGTTGGTGTGCTGCAGGGCCTCTGTGGTACGTTTGTGCAGTTCCGCCGCGCCCACCTTTTTGATGCGCAGTGGGAAAGCCACATTTTCGTACACGCTCATGTGCGGCCATACGGCAAAAGCTTGAAAAACCATGCCAAAATCGCGTTTCTCGGGCGGCAGATAATATTTTTTGCTGCTCGACGAAAGCAGCTTGCCATTAACGCTGATCTCGCCCTCGTCCAGGTCTTCAAACCCCGCCACCATACGCAGGGTTGTGGTTTTGCCGCAACCAGAAGGTCCGAGCATGGAAAAACACTCGCCGTCGCCTATTTCGAGGTTCAGGGATGAAACAGCCTTAACCTTGCCAAAATACTTGGTAACATTGCTTAGTGAAATGGACATGATCAGGCCTGCCTGGACTTGGCGAAGTGGTTGATGATGCTCTGGCCGGTCACGATGAGAATAAGGGCGATGCCCGCCAGAGCCGCCGAGGTAACAGTTTCGCCGTCTTCGTTAAGGGTGTAGATGGCAACGCCGATGGTGCGGCTGGTGGTGCCGTACAGCATGACTGAAACCGTCAGCTCGCGCAGGGCTGGCAAAAAGATGAGAAAGAACGCCGCCACCATGCCGGGACGTACCAGAGGCAGCACAACATCGCGCAGGGCCTGCCACATACTGGCGCCGCAGGCGCGGGCCGCTTCCACCAGCGAATCGTGCACCTGTTCAAGCGCGGCCGAGTTGGCCTTGAGCGAAAAGGCCATGTAACGCGCAATGTAGGCGATAAGAATAATCCATATGGTATTGTAAAGATTCACTCCAAAGCGGCCGCTCCAGGCCAGGATCACGCCAAGGGCAATGACCGAGCCGGGTACGGAAAACGGCAGCATGCCCAGAAATTCCAGTATGCCCTTGCCCCGCACCCGCATCTTTACGATGACGTACGAGATCATTACGCCTGCAAACATGGTTATGGTGGCCGCAGCCAGCCCGAGGCCTATGCTGTTCTTGATGGCCTGCTGGGTCTGATCCCACTCGAACAACACATATTTATAGTTGTCGAGCGAGAGGTTTTCCCAGGTAATGGGCACGCCGTAGGTTTTGAGCCCGCCCACAAGAAAGATTGTAACCGTGGGCAGCACAATGGTAATGGCGATGTACAGCAGGCAAAAAACAAACAGCGGCGTACGCAGGCCACGCAGCTTGAGCTCCATGGGGCGGAAGCTCTTGCCCCCGATGATCTGGTATTTGCCGGAGCCCAGCACCTTGCGTTGCAGCCAGATAATCAGGGCCGCCGTAACCACCAGCACCGAAGCCAGCACAGTGCCGGTGCGGATGGAGGCAAAGCTGCCCGCGCTTTCATGAATACGCTCGTAAATGAGCGTGGGAATATTATAGATGCCCACCTCAATACCAAGCACGGCCACAGTGCCGAAGTGCGCCATGGAATACAGCATGATAAGCAGCGCGCCAGAAAGGATGCTGGGCAGCACCAGCGGCAGGGTTATCTTGCGGGTGATGGTAAAGAGCCCCGCGCCCGAAATGCGGGCCGATTCCTCAAGCGTGGGGTCCATACGCTCGAGCGCGCCGCACACCTGAATGAACACAAAGGGGAACAGGTACATGGTTTCGATGCAGATGATGCCCGCGTACGAAAAAATATTAAACAGGGCGTCTTCCGCACCGGTAACATCGCGCCAAAGCCTGTTTATATAGCCCGCGCGAGGCGAAAGCAGCATCTTCCAGGCCAGTGCACCGATAAATGAGGGCAGCATGAAGGGCACCAGAAACATGCTTTTCATGAAACCCTTGTAGGGAATATCAGTACGGGTCACCAGCCAGGCAAAGAACGTACCCACGGCGGTGGCGCACAGGGTAACGCCGCTGGCGATGAACAGCGAGTTCATCAGGGCCTGATAGGTTTCACCTTCGCCCAGGGTTTTGACAAGGTCGGCGGCGTTGAACTGCCCGTTTACAAAAAAAGCGTTGAAGAAGATCAGCGCCACCGGAACCACAACCACAATAACAAGAATGGCGATGGACAGAAGCAGGATCACTTCTGCCAAACCCCACGAACGCTGCTGTTTGACTGCTTGCATACCTGACCGCCAAATTTGGAGTAAACCTGTGCCCGTCGTCCTGCCAGACAACGGATGTTATGCTGCGCCAGCCGGTGCAGCCTGATGCGCAATACCGCCTAGCTGAACCAGTGCGCGCTGCGCAGGTTGATGACGCACGCATCGCCCTCTGCCAGCAGCAGGTCACGGGCAAGAGCCTCGTGGGTATCCACTGCCGTGCGCACATGCTGGCCACACACGTCCAGCTGGTAATCGGTAAACGCCCCAAGAAAACTGGCACGACGCACGGTGGCGCGCAGGCCCTCGCCCTGCCGGCTCAGCTGTACGTCCGAAGGGCGGAATCCAACGCGGGCCTCGCCTGCCAGTCCCGGCTGCGGCGCAAGAGGAAAGGTGCAGCCATCAAGGCTTGCAAGTCCATCCGCCACATTGACCCGCAAAAAATTGCTCATGCCAAGAAAGGAAAAAACAAATTCGTCCGCAGGGGAGGAAAACACCTCTTCAGGTGTGCCAACCTGGCGGATGGCCCCCTGCTCGTCCAGCAAGGCCATGCGGTCTGATATGGCCAGGGCAATTTCCTGATCGTGGGTGACGTACAGGATGGTCACGCCCAGATTTTTTTGCAGTGCCTTGATTTCAAATCGCATTTCTTCGCGCAGGTTGGCATCAAGGTTATTGAGCGGCTCGTCCAGCAGCAACAGGCTGGGCTGGGCCACCAGGGCGCGGGCAAGCGCCACACGCTGCTGCTGCCCGCCAGAAAGCTGCGAGGGCAGGCGGTCTTCCATACCGGTAAGGTTCACATCGTCAATGCTCTTTTGCACCAGCGCCGCCGCCTCGGCAGGGTCACGCCGGGCGATCTTGAGCGGATAGCCCACGTTTTGCCGCACGGTCATGTGCGGCCACACGGCATAATCCTGAAAAACCACGCCAAGGCTGCGCTGTTCAGGCGGCAGGGCCGTGCCGCTCTGCGCGTCGGCCACCACTTCGCCGCCAATGCTCATGCGCCCCGCGTCCAGGGTTTCAAATCCGGCCATGATGCGCAGCAGCACGGTTTTACCGCAGCCCGATGGGCCAATGAGGGTAAAACACTCGCCGTCGCGCACCGTGAGCGACAGGTCCTTGAGCACCGTGTGGTCGCCAAAAGACTTTGATATGTTCTCAATAAGTATTTCCGCCATGAAATTTCCCGCTTGCGCTGTGCGCGTGGTATGGCGGCTGCCTGCCGCAAACCGCCATGCCCGCGCCACACTATGGTTGTCCCCGCCTCCGCCGTATCTCATCGCACGGAGAAAATCGCAGAGTTGTAACGCTGTTGTCGCTATTTCGACATCATTATGTCTGTAAATTTTTTAACAGTGGATTCTTTTTCGCTCAAAATATGCTGGTAATCAATTTTGATACCCCGTTCAAAGGCCTGCTCGCTGGTGGGCAAACCGAATTCAGCCGGGGGCACAATGCCTTTGCGCACAGGCAGGGTTCCCTGTTCGGCCAGAATCTTCTGTCCTTCTTCAGAAAGCAGGAAGTCCACAAACTTCTTGGCGGCCGCCAGATTGGGTGTGCCCTTGAAAATGGCTGCGGGGCTGGGGATAACCAGCATTTCGGGCGGGTACACCAGGGCGAGATCCGCACCCTTCTTGATCTTGTCATTCACGATGTAGTCAACGCCGATGCAGGCCAGAAGGTCGCCGGAAGCGGTATCGTCGATAACCTGGCCAGAGCCCTTGCCCATGCGCGCGCCATTCTTGTGCACGTTTTCAATGTATTCCCAGCCAAACTTGTCCACCAGCAGCTGAATGCTCATGTACGAGGTGCCTGAAAGGGCCGGGTTGGCAATGCCAAAGGCCTTTTTGAATTCGGGTTTCATCATGTCGTTCCACTGGGCGGGAGCTTCCTTGACGTGGCGCTTGTTGTAGGCAATGCCCAGCGTGCCCAGACGGATGGCGGTAAACGAGCCGTCAAAATCGGGGAAAGGATTGATAACCGCCTTGAGCTCCGGCGATTCGTATTTTTCCAGAATGCCCTCTGCCTTCATGTTGAAGAAGTCCGGCACTTCGCTGGTCCAGATTATATCGGCCATGATTTTGCCAGACTGGCGCTCGGTGGCAATTTTTGCCATAAGCTTGCCTGCGCCAGCAGATTGATAATCCATGGCAATATCAGGATATTTTTTAACAAAGGCCTCCTTGAGCGAACCAATAATGGATTCTTTCATGGAGGTGTAGACCACCAGTTTTTCGGCGGCAAAGGCCGAAAAAGCCGATACTGCCAGAAAAACGGCAGCAAAAAGAAGAGTGGTAATGCGTCTCATCTGTCACTCGCTCCGTTTGAAGGTATTCATAAAACACAGTCACATTCCGGCAATCTGCCACATGCTGCCGGAATTTTTCTTAAAGGTAGCGAATGCCCGCCACGAATACAATGCGTTTTTGTTCCATACGCTCTACTGCCAGTCTTCTGCCGGGCAGGTGACCTATTGCACTGTTCCGCATCGTCAATTTGCGTGATACCGTGCTTTATCCGCCGTCGCAGCAAGCGCCCGGCAAGGGTCTGCCGCACGCAGGCCTCTCACACAAACCAGGAGATTGTCATGACCACGGTTTTCGGAACATTGGACCATGTGCTTCTGATGGCCCCCGGCCCCAGCCCGGTTGCGGCCAATGTGCTTGAAGCCATGAGCCTGCCCACCCTTGGGCATCTTGATCCTGACTGCATCAAGGTGATGGACGCATTGCAGGAACAGCTGCGCGCCGTATGCAAAACGCGCAATGCCGTAACCTTTCCCATTTCCGGCACCGGTTCTGCTGGCATGGAAGCCTGCTTTGTCAATCTGGTAGAACCGGGCGACCATGTGCTTATTGTCAACAACGGCCTGTTCTGCTCGCGCATGGTCGAGGTCGCCTCGCGCCTGGGCGCTTTGGTGGATACCGTGGAATGCCCCTGGGGCGCTCCCATTTCTGTAGAAGCCGTAAAAAAACAGCTCGGCCAGAAAAATTATAAGATTCTTGCAGTGGTGCACGCCGAGACATCCACGGGCGTCAACAATCCCGTGGGCGAACTTGGCGCGCTGGTCAAAAACAGCGACACGCTCTTTCTGGTGGACAGCGTGGCCGGTCTTGGTGGTGTTGACGTGCGGGTGGACGAATGGGGCATCGACGCTTTTTACAGTGGCTCGCAAAAATGCCTTTCCACCCCTCCCGGTCTTGCGCCTGCCTCGTTCTCGGAAGCTGCCATGGAGGCCATGGCGCGCCGTAAAACCAAGGTACCCAACTGGTATCTGGACGTAACCCTGATCCGCAAATACTGGGAAGGCACACCCCGCACCTACCACCATACCGCGCCCATCAACATGTACTATGGCCTGCATCAGGCCCTGGACAACATGCTGGCCGAAGGTCTTGAAGCTTCGTTTGCCCGCCACAAGGCCATGCACGAACGCCTCAAGCAGGGCATGGGCAAGCTTGGCTTTAGCCCCTATGTTACTGAAGGGGCCGCGCCACAGGTCAACCTGTTTGTGCCACCTGCCGGTGTGGACGCCAACGCTCTGCGTGCCCGCCTGCGCAGTGACCACAAGATTGAAGTGGCTGGGGGCCTTGGCGCGCTGGCTGGCAAGGTGCTGCGCGTCGGAGTCATGGGCGAGGGCGCCCGCGAAGAACCCATCGACCGCCTTGTGGCGGCTGTGGCCGCCTGCCTGTAACCGGCACGTCGCCCAAAACCCGTCTTAAGCAAGCCCCCCGGCAGCAGGTCAACACCTTCACGCAAGGTGCAGCCAGGCCGGGGGGCTGGATTTTTCTGCCTGTAGTCCCCGGTCTGTTTCGGGCTGGCCAGGGGGATCAGATGAACGGCAACATGCAACTTCTGCGGGTTGTGGCTCATCCCATAACGCTGACGTTTGACTTTCTTCCGCCCAAAACACTATATTTGAAATGTCAAAACTGTGTAAGGCGTGAGTTCTCTGCCAATTCCGGCATTCCGTTGAGCTGCGGCTTGAAACGGCAAACAGTCAATGCAGGCAGCGCCGCCCCGTACAAGGGCTGAGGAATCCGTCAGATGCAGTCATTATGGCTCCCCTTCTTTCTGACCATGCTCCTGTTCTGCTGCCCTACCGTAGCCGTGATGCCTGCCTGGGCAAGCACAGACAAAGCGCAGACGGCAGCACAACAGACCGAGCAGGGCGTCTCCCCTTTCAATTCACAGGCCGAGCTGCCTGTTTACCCACCCGACGACCCCACAACATTTTCGGCCCGCACCAGTAAGAATTTTGACAGCATCGTGCACGACCACCCGTTGCGCTTCGTGAGCTTCATGAGCGTTATTTTTCTGGTGCTCATGCTGAGCATGCTTATTGCCCTTGCCAACAAGTGCGGCCGTATCTGCCGTATGGAAGCACAGCTGAACAAGGACGACCTCACGGGCCTGCCCAATATGGAAAAGCTCAAGTCGCTGTGCTCGACCCTGTTAGTTACCCAGGTCACGGCTGACTACATGCTGCTTTCTGGCGACATCTGCCAGTTCAAAACCATCAATGACCAGTTTGGATTTGGCATGGGCGACAGGCTGTTGCAGGCCTATGCGGCCATTTTGCAGCGCAATGTGCTGCCAGAGGAATGCTGCGCCCGCATTTCATCAGACCTGTTCGTTTTGCTGTTGCGCTTTGAAAACTGGGATCAGCTTACGGCCCGCCTGCGCGAGATGGACAACGAGCTGGACGAATGGCGCAGGCAGCAGTCGCTGCCCTACGCAGTGCGCACCGTCTTCGGGGCCTACCATGTGCCCAAGGCGCAGCACTACGACGTGCAGCTCATGCTTGATATGGCCAACTACGCCCGTCTTGAGGCCAAGCGCTCGTCGGGCATACACATGGTACTGTACAACGAACGTATGCGGCAGGAGGCTCTGCTCTGTCAGGAGCTTACCGGCAAGCTGGAAGAAGCACTGGTCAATGGCGAAATCGAGGTGTGGCATCAGGCCAAGGTGGACATGCGCACCGGCACAATAGTTGGCAGCGAAGCGCTTGTGCGCTGGAATCACCCCCAGCGTGGCCTGCTGCTGCCGGGTAGCTTTATTCCCCTGTTTGAACGCAATGGTCAGGTGACATCCATAGACTTTCACGTGTTCGAGCAAACCTGCCGCAGCCTGCGTAGCTGGAAACTGCGCAACCTTCCGATGCACACGGTATCGTGCAACTTTTCACGCCTGCACTTTGACCGTCCCAACTTCACCCAGCGGCTGGCCGACATAGCCGACCGCCACGGTGTTCCCCGCCATCTGCTGGAAATAGAGATTACCGAAAGCGCCATCATGAACAACCCGGATGTCGTCTGGGTGCAGATTGTGCAGCTGAAAGAGATGGGCTTCAAGACCGCCATTGACGATTTTGGCGCTGGCTACTCGTCGCTGGGTATTGTGCAGATGCTCGACACCGACTGCCTCAAGATCGACCGTAGCTTTATCCAGCGAGATCTGCCGGGCAGACGCGCCCAGATCGTGCTTGGCAACATTATCCGCCTGGCGGACGATCTGGGCATGAGCGTAATTTGCGAGGGAGTGGAAACAGCGGAACAATCCGCCATTATCATGAAGCTGGGCTGCTACACGGCTCAGGGATTTTTTTACGCCAAGCCGGAACCCACCCACGAATTTGAAGCGCGTCTGGCCATGCAGGGCCTGTAACCCCGACAAGTGACCAAACTTTATAAATACGGATCGGACCAGCCCGTTTCTAGCCTTCTGCCCTGCTCTGCATGCTTGCTTCTATCAAATCCATAAACCTGCGGGTCTGCACGTCCGCATCGTAAGAACGCAGCACTGTCTGCCGGGCATTGCGGCGCACATGGCCGAGCTGTTGCGCCCTTGCAAGCACCTCAGCCAGTTTTTGCGCCATGGTTTCATGATCCCAGAAATCGCACAAAAAGCCGTTTACTCCGTCCTGCACAACCTCACGCACGGGCGCGGTATCTGAGGCAACCACCAGGGTACCGCAAGCCATTGCTTCCAGCAGCCCGGTGGAAAAAACATGCGGCGCGGCCAGATACACATGGGCAGTGGAGTGCTGCAACATGGCCCTGTATTCCTTGAGCGAACGGGCGCCGAGCAGATGTACCCGCGAGCGAAAACTCTGGTCGATGCCCAGAATGTCCACAGCCCGCCTCATGGCCTTGCCTGTCTCCGAGCATTCTACCGGGGCGGGAACGGGGCCATTTTTTTGCCCGGTCTGGGCAATATCAAGCCAGGCCAGCACCACAAGGCAGTTGGGGCGCAGCTCGAGCAGGCGCGGCAGACATTGACGAAACTGGTCAAAACCGCGCGCGGGATCGTGCATGGGGCCGCAAAATGTTACCATCTCGTGGCTGGCACATCCCCAGGGGTCTTCGCACGCAGTGCCTGCCTGTTCTTCTTTTTTCTCGTCACCCGGCACAAAAAAACGTGTGTTGATGCCGCTTGGCACCACCTTGATTTCACGCTGCAATGCTGCCGGATACTGCGCCCGCTGCCACAGGGAGGTGGTTACGGGCAAATGGCACTCGCCAAGCGCATTGTATTCCCACAAATTGCTCACACGCAGGGGGGCAAAGTCCGCAGGAGGTCTGGGGGTGCCTCTGGTGAAAAAGCAGTGGTTTTCCCCATTGGTGTAAAACCAGTCGCCCAAGGCCACAATAAATGCCTTGGGGAATATGTCGCGCACATAAAAACTGCCGCCCATGCTCGCCGCGCCGCAGATGAGGTCGGGCGCAAAGCCGTTTCTGCGCAGGGAAAGCAGGGCATTGCCCGCACGCGCGGCACGCCGCAGGCGCATGACCATTTCTTTTTCTGCCGGGTCATCCCCTTCATATGGTATTGGCGGGGCAATCCGCAGCCGTCGCACACCGGGGATAGCCAACTTCTGCCCTGTTTCTGCAAGAAACAGCACGGTATTCTTGGGGTTGGCCCCAAAGGCCTGGGCAATGGAGCGAAAGCGGCCGGGGAAAACAGAATTCAGAAAAAGAACGCGCATAGAGACCCCTTCCGCTTAGGCGCTGTTTGGCTGCTGGTCTGCAAGCAACTGAGCCATAAAGGCCTTGCCCGGTTCCGTATCCAGATAATTCCGCAGCGCATTTACGATGGCAGCATCATACTTGGGCGGAGTCTCGCCGAGAATTTTCAGGGCATCGACCATGCCGTGCGCCTCGCGATACGACCGGGGCCGCACAAGGGCGCAGAAGGTATTGGCCACAGCCAGAATACGGGCATGCTGACATATGGCCCCGTCGCTCAGACCGGCGGGGTATCCACTGCCGTCGAGGCGCTCGTACATCTGGGTGATGGCCTCAAGCACGGGCAGACCAAAATCTATGTCGGCCAGCGCTTCGCGCGCGAATTCCACATGGTTTCTCAGCAGCGCACGCTCTTCGTCAGACAGGGTCCCTGTCTTGGTGAGCAGGTCCTTGGGCAGCCGGATCATGCCCACATGTGAAAGGTTGGCTGCCGTGCGCAAGGTGGCCAATGTTTCGGCATCGTTGCGCCCAAGTCCGCAGGCCAGAGCCACAGCCAATTGGGCCGTAAAGGCCGACTGCCCGCGAAGGTAGGTATCCACAGCCTCAATGGCCCTCACAAAGGCGTTGACCGTCTGGGCTACCATCTGCTGTGAACGCTGCTGGGTCAGGGCGATTTCCGTCATATCGCTATAGACGGAGACCATGCCGGAAAGGCGACCGTTTTCATCCCTGAACGGCGTGCACGATGTAAGAAAATAGTGCAGCTTGCCATCAACCAGCAGGGCCTCGGCAAAGCTGAAAGCCTCACCCGACCGATGCACTGCCAGTGTGTGCGAAACAAGACTGTGCGCCAGCTCCATGCCCAGTTCGGAATGTCTACGCCCGCGAAGCTCCGTGGCGACCAGACCACACATGCGGGCGAAGCTCTGGTTGGCGTAGTGGATGACACCGTTCAGGTCGTTGAGCACGATACCCGCAGACAGGGCGGAATTAACACCGTCCATGATCTGCTTTTGCTGGTTGACCACCAGATAGAGCCTGTGCATCTGCTCTGCAACCGCACGCTCATTGCGGCTGACGAGGCTCCACCACAGCGCCGCAAGCACCACGCCCGCGAGGAAAATCATAATTGCAGACGCCACCATGACGTTTTGACGAATTTCCGCAAACCTTTCGTCAATACGGCTCACGGGCAGGGTCTGCTCCACAAGCCAAGGCAGATTGGGTACTGGCAGAGCAAGTCCGTACGCCTCCTGGGCACCTTGGGGCAAACCGGGATCAATGCGCGTGCCGAGGGGCAGCATCCCGTTGCTGAGGGTCCAGCCGGGCAATTCCACCACGCCCGTGGCTTCGGTGGGAGCTATGCGCTGCAGGCCATCGTCCACCACCTGCAAAATGCGCGTATTGTACTGGCTGCTGCTCGATTCGCCCGTGGTGGCTGTGATGACGGGCAGCACGCTGTAGGTCGCCAGCAGGAGCGAAACCACACGGTCGCCCGTGGCATCCACATACAGAGGCGCAAAAATGGGAAATGCCACGTCCATGACCAGTCTGCCGTTCTCGCGGCGCACCGGCATGAGGACGGGCTGTTTGTTTTCAACCACCCCCATGAGGTAGGGCTTGAGCTCTTCGGGCACCTGCTGCTGGCCCTCGGGAGCGAGGTATATCTGCAGGTCAATATTAACAAGGCACACGCCGGTGAAATTGTTTTTTTCGGCGAATTCTTTCAGAAAATTAACCATCAACGGCAGGCGCGGGGCCAGTTTTTTCAGCCCGCTCTGGCTGCCCACACCATTTTCCCCGGGGGGGATGATGTTGTCGGCAAAATCGTTGTTATTTTCCTGGCTCTGCTGCAGCAGTTCCTGGGCAGAGACCCCCGACGCGCTGACCTCTGCCGCAAAAAGACGCAGCAAATCCTGTGATACAAATACGTTTACCTGACCGGCAAGCGTTCCAGACCACACGGTGAGCAGGGCCACCTTACCGGAAGCCTGCGAATTCATTTCCTGCCCCATTTCGCTCAGCATGTACTTGCGCGAATCCTGCAGATACCACCGGGCACACAGAAAAATAAGGCAGACCGCCAGCACAAACAGTGCCGACATGGTCAGTGCGGCCTTGCGATTGCGCTGGGCCACACCTGGAAGTGTCAATTCTTGGGGTGCCATATATGTCTTTCCTTCATAGGGCAGCTGCGGGCCCAAACGGCAGTTGCAGCCGTCATTGCCCGTGCATATCGCTGCTCTTACCGCTCGCGCAGGGCGTTCTGCTTGGCCTTGAGAATGGGCTTGAGCAGATAGTCGAGCACGGTTTTTTTGCCGATCAAGATATCTGCCGTAACCACCATGCCCGGAATAATCGGCAGAGATTCGTTATGGTAGACGATGGCGTTTTTCTGGGTGCGCACCTTTACAAGGTAAAAGTGCTCGCCCTTCTTGTCTTCAATGGTATCGGCGCTGATGGATTCGAGCTTGCCTTCAAGCCCGCCATAGATGGAAAAATCGTAAGCCGAAACCTTGACCATTACTTCCTGACCAGGACGCAGAAAAGCCACATCCTGAGGCTTGACCTTGGCTTCAACCACCAGGGTGTCGTCGAGCGGCACAAGATCCATGATGGGTTCGCCTGGCTTGACCACACCGCCAACTGTAGAAATGTAGATCTGCTTGACCGTACTGCGCACGGGAGCGCGCAATTCGGTGCGGGTGACACGGTCGCGCCCGGCAGAGAGGTTTTCGCGCAGCGAATTAAGCTCTTGCCTGCGCTTGTTGATTTCGTCGGTTACGGCTGCAATCTGCTCGGCCTTGCGTGAGGTTATCCGCTGCTTTGATTCATCTGCAGCTGCCTTGGCCTTGGGAATGGTGGCAGCCAGCGAATCGATCTGCCCTTGCAGCTCCACAACCCGCTGCTGCATGCCAAGATACTCGAGCTTGGAAAAGTTGTTGCGCTGCACAAGGGCATAGGCCGTGTTGCGCTGCTCTATGGAAAGTTCAAGGCTGCGGTCCAGTTGCAACTTGCGCGCTGTGAGTTCTTCCACATCATGCAGGCGTTGCACATACTGCGATTGCAGCACGTCAATTTCGGCATTGAGTTGATCGCGGCGGCTGTTCCAGGCATTTTCCTGGTCCTGAATGATCTGGCTCACCCTGCCAAGCATGGCCGGTTCCACCCTCCGCCCGATAACTTTTTCTGCCCAGACATCGACATTTTCAGGAAAAACCGGGCGCTCGCCCTTGATTTCTGACTCAAGACGGATAACAGCCAGGCTGTTTTCCATGGCCTTGTTGACGGCATCACGGTAAGCGCTTTCGGCCATTTCGTTATCGAGCTGGGCCAGAACAGTGCCCTTGTCCACAATCTGCCCTTCGTGCACGAGCACGGCACGCAGAATGCCGCCTTCAAGGTTCTGGATGGTCTGGGTGCGTTGCGAACCCACCACCGAGCCTTCGGCGTGGGTCACTTCGTCCACATCGGCAATGGCGGCCCAGATAATCAGGCACAAAAAGAAAACGGCGACGCTTATGGACAGCAGGCGTATGCCAAACTTGGGCCGCCGAGCCAGAGCCGCGTCAACCTCGTTGGCGTACAGGATATCGTCGGGCGTGAGCCCGTGCAGGGGAGCATCCATTGCGGCAAACAGGCCGACATTGCCCTGAAGCGGCCCTACGCCAGGCATGCCAGGCAGGCCCGGTACTCCGCCAGCAGCGCCCTGGCCCACGGCCTTGCCAAGCAACCTGTCGGCTGTTTCACGCAAAGACTGTCGCAGACTTTTATCGGGCTTCTGCTCTTGGTCACCGCCCAGCAAAAGCTGGCGCAAAAAAATCTCGAGGTTGCTTCGTTCCCTTTTTTTCGTTGTCAAAGCATCCATACCCAGAGGCCGCACCCCCCCGGCATCAGGCGCAAGACCGGCCATCAGGGTGGCAAGATCGGGCAAGGGCGCACCGGAGGTTCCGGACTGTGCCGGGTTGACGCCATCCGCACTGACCGGGGTGTCTTCAATACTTTCGCTACCGGGCATTTCGGGCAGGGGTGCATTCACATCTGGCCGCGAAAACTGCGAGCCAAAAGGCATGCCCAACGATGAACCCAAGGGGTGCCCGAGTGGCCTCCCGGCTTTGACAACTGGCTTCAAACCATCGCCCGCTGCCTTAACGGGTTCAGTGGGATACTGAACCATGGAAGGTATTTCCCCAGAGCTGTTGTTGGCCCCCTGTGCGACCGTTTGGGGCGCAGACAGGGGCTGTTCTTCAGCCTGTGGCATTATCTTTTTCTTCTGTGGCAACTGCATTGGCCCTACTCCAAAAACGCTCGGAGGGTCGTTTCAAAAATTGGCTTGCGTAAAAATCAGGCCATAGCCTCTCAGGCGCTTGCAGCATTTTCATGCGCATGCGGCGTGTCACCATGTCTGGCGGCCTGTTCCGCATTGTTCATATTTTTTTGCGAACGCTCGCGCAAAGTCTGCAAAACCACATCGCGCGGGCCGTCCAGCTTGATCTGGCCGTTTTCCATTACGATAAGCCGATCCACGATGCGCAGCATTGAAAGCCTGTGTGTAACCAGCACCAGAGTGCGCCCGCCGATAACTGCTTGCAGCCTTTTTTGCAGCATCAGTTCGGAATCCGTGTCCATATTGCTTGTGGGCTCGTCGAGGATAAGTACCTCGGGGTCGCGCACCAGTGCACGTGCAAGCGCCACGGCCTGACGCTGCCCGCCAGAGAGCGCCTTGCCCTGCTCGCCCACCTGGGCAGCAAACCCGGCGGGATTATTGCGCAAAAAGTCTGTAACACCAGCCAAGGACGCGGCGCGCAGAATGAGGTGGTCGTTTATTGTGGGGTCGCCCAGGGCAATGTTTTCGCGCACACTGCCATAAAACAGCACCACATCCTGGGGCAGAACACCCACGCGGCTGCGCAGCTCCATACTGGGAATCTGCCTGATGTCCACGTCGCCGAACTTCACGGCCCCGTCTTTGGGTTGGTACAGACCAATAAGCAGCTTGGAGAGCGTACTTTTGCCAGAACCCATGGGACCAATGACGCCCACCCGCTCACCCGGCTCAATCCGCAGCGAAATATTTTCCAGCGCCAGCCTATCCTGCCGGGGATAGGCAAAAGAAACCCCCTCCATGGTAAACGATGGCCGCAACATGCCAAAGTCCATGCAGGTTTTTTCCATCTGGTTTTCAGAAGGCAACATCATCAGCATATCCAAAGCCTTGAGCGCCACCTGCGAATTTTGCATTCGTGTGAGCAGCGAAGCCATCTGGAGCAGGGGCGCCATGGTGCGGCCCACCAGAATATTGCAGCCTATAAGCGCGCCCATGGTCATGAGGCCGTCAGAAATGCGGTACACGCCCCACACCACCATGGCCACGGTAACGATCTGCGTGACAAGCATGGAGGAAGTCACAGCCAGATTGTTGTATTTGCGCGAATCGCTGTTTGACTTTGCAGAAAGTCCCACCACCGATTCCCACAGCTTTTGCATGCGGCTTTCGGCCATGCAGCTTTTGAGGGTTTCCAGGCCGCCCACAATTTCGACCAGCAGGGCATTTTTTTGCATGTTCTGCTTGTAGCTGGCCTCGGCGCACTCGCGCGAGCGGTGCTGCAACAGCAGGCCGATGCCAATCATTACGGGCATGGCCCCCACAGACAGCATGACCATGGGGCCACCAATAAAGGCCGTAAGCAGCAAAAAAATAACCAGAAAGGGTAGATCGATGCAGGCAAGCAGGCTTGAAGAGCTGAAAAATTCGCGCAACTGCTCAAATTCACGCAGATTGTTGACCAGAGCACCGGTGGATTCTGGCTTGGCGTCAAGCCGCATGGAGAGCACTTTTTCAACCAGCGAACTGGAAAGCACAATGTCGGCATTGCGCCCCGCCACGTCCACAAAATGCGTGCGCAAGGCCGAAAGCAGGAAGTTGAACAGGTAGATTATGCATATGCCGCTGGCCAGTACCCACAATGTCTCAACGGCATTGTTGGGAACCACGCGGTCGTACACGTTCATGACAAACAGGGGGCTGCCGACGGCAATGAGGTTGATAACCACGCTTGCCAGTGCCACATGCCTGTAAATGGGGGCATAATAACGCAACACATCCCAAAACCAGCGCTTGCCGCGCCCTATGCTGAGGCGCTCGGTTCTGTCTTCGGGCAGGGCCTCCACAGCCGCAAACAGAGCATAGCCAGAGTATTCTTCCTTCAGCGCCTCTATCGGCACAAGCTGCGCGCTTTCGTAGGTTTCAGGAAAAACCACCTCGGCCATGTCGCCATCAAGAGCGGTAAGCACACACGAGCGGTCATGGCTGAGCAGCAGAATGCAGGGCAGTACCAGACCGGGGATATCTGCGAGTTCGGGGCGATAGGCAATGCGGCCAGTCAGACCGGCCTTGCGGGCCGCCCGCAGGCACGACTGCGGCGTAACGTTGCTGCCGGAGAGCCCGGCCATGAGCACGTGGGGTGAAACAGCACGGCCGCGAAGACGCAACAGAACAGAGAGGCTGCGCAACAGACCTGGCATAAAATCCACATCTGAAGGACGCAGCGGCCCCATGGAGGGTGCAGAACGCGGCGGAGCGGCAGCAGCCTGCTGGCTTATCTCCCTGTGCTCTGTTGAAGAATCAGCCCCGTTGTCAGCTGCCTGACTGCCGGTTGCATGGCCTGAAACAGGGGGCTTGGCCTGTTCGCCCGACCCCGGAGAAGAAAAATTGTCCATGCGTATTCCGTTGATACTAAACAGGAAAAATCAGCGTCACCACTGCATCTTGGCTGCACACACCAAAAAGCCGCACTCGTCCTGCATCACCAGCCACTGGCAGGTCGCATGATCAAACAGGCTTTGTCAGACAGCAAACAACAGCGGGCGGTCAACCACAAAAAATGCCACATGCCTCCCCAAATATGGAGGCATGTGGCAACAATTGTCAATTGAACCAGCCGGGTGCGAATTCTTCGCGTGGGTCTTCGGGATCTTTGGGGGCACTTTGCCCAAGCGGGCCAGTGTTGATGGACATTTCAGGCAGCATATTGCCAGTGAGGGCCGACAATCTGTACGCACCCACAAGAATGTTCCCACGGGCGGTTTCGGCCTGAGTTGCGGAGTTGTACAGTTCGCTTTCAGTATCAAGAACGTCCAGGATACTGCGCTTGCCAATCTGGAACTGTTCCCGATAGGCGGTGCGGGTGTACTTGTTGTACTCAATGGCTTTTGAATAGTGATTGTACTGTTCCTGGGCGGCCTGATAGTTGACCCATGTGCTTTCAACATCAAGCTTGAGGTCATCCATGAAGTTGTACATCACCTGACGAGTCTGGCGCATGCGGGCAGATGCAGCGCGGCGTTCGGCAAGGTCGGCCCCGCTGTTGAAGATGTTCCAGCGCACAACGCCCATAACGTCAAAACTGTAAACCCAACGGTCGCTGGCGCCACCGAGGTTGGTATAATTGGGCCCTGCCTCAAGATTAAGAGTGGGCGAAAAAGCAGCATCAGCCAGCTCGCGTGATGCACGCGAAGCGCGGATGTCCTGCAGGTAGGCAGCAAGCTTGGGATTGCTTTTCTTGGCCTGCTCCATAACCGCCTGCGTTGCCGCAAAAAGCTGGGGAGGCATGCTCACGGTCTGCAAACGGCTGGCAGCGGGCAAACCGGTAAGACGCGCATAGGTTTCTTCAGCCACCAGCAGGGCGGCCTTGGCCTCAGAAAGGCTGGAATACGCACGCTGCAGGCGCGACTGTGCCTGCGTTACGTCGGCAGCAGTATCAGCACCGAGGCTCGCGCGATCCTGGGCTTGCGCCACCAGCCCCTTGTGTTGGGCCACGTTTTCTTCAGAAAGTTCATAAATCTTTCTACGGCGCAAAAGATCGATGTGCGCAATAATTGCGTCCAGCGAGAGCGACGTAGCAGTGTCAAACACACGATATTGTTGAGATTCAAGAGTAGACTTGGCATTACGCACACGCGAGCGGGTGGCAAAGCCATCCCAAATGGGTTGCACAAGCTGGGCACTGTAGCCAATCTTGCCCCACATCTGCTTGTCCAGATTCTGGTTGCGGGTGCTGGAATCGCTCAGCACGCTGCCGCCAGCCTGCCCGGTAACGTCCACCCGGGGGCCAAAGCCAGCCTGGGCTCGCCGCACTTCATGAGACAAGACTTCGCGGTTTTCGATCATTCCGCGAAGGTTGTGGTGAGTACGCAATACGCCATAAATAGTGTCTTCGATCGAGAGCGCCTTCCCCGGAGCCGGGGGAGGAGGATAACTGTTTTCAGCAGCCACTGCCGATGAAGCCAAAAACAAAAAAGTCCCCACTGCAATAATAAAATGTTTCACAGTTAACTCCTCAGCTTGAAAAATGCACCGTTACACATTTCCCAGCTTGTCGGCACATCGACCATTATGGACCACATCATACGAATGGCAGTGTCCCTTCCCCATCCATATAACGACATGCCTTGTCATACTTGATAACCGTTTACCAAATATCCTGCAAGATGTTTGGTCGCAATTGCCTTCCCAAAATACTGAAAGCAACTACTGTTCCGCGCAGATTGCCATTAGCAGATATTTTTTTCGGGACATCCGATATTCCCCTCTAGAAAAACCTATTTGCAAATTCCAGGCCATATAAGCAGGAATTTTTCGCCGAAATAATGACGTCACTGCGACAAAAAAGCGCCAGATCTGCCAAGATCTGGCGCTTGATGCCACAGGGGCCAAATATTCGTCAGCCCCCATAAAACACAGGGGCAAACAGACTAGAACGAGTAGTTGAGTTCGGCAAAATACGCCTTGGGGTGGGCACAGGCCGGACACATTTCGGGGGCGTGGTCGCCCTCTGCCAGACAGCCGCAGTTAAGGCAGCGCCACACGGTGGGCTTGGTGCGCACAAACATGCGCCCTTCCTTGATATCGCTGGCAAGCGCAAGAAAACGCTTTTCGTGGTAGGCCTCGGCAATGGCGATATTGCGCATGACGGCGGCAACTTCCGCATAGCCTTCTTTGTCCGCGATGGCGGCATATTCGGGATACATGACGGTGTGCTCGTGGTTTTCACCACTGGCAGCGGCGATCAGGTTGGCTTCGCTGCCAGCGATCACGCCAGCGGGAAAAGCCGCGGTGATTTCCACATCGCCGCCTTCAAGAAACTTGAACAGGCGTTTGGCGTGTTCTTTTTCCTGCAAGGCGGTTTCAAGAAAAATTTCTTGCACCAGCACAAAACCGTCGTTCTTGGCGCGTCCGGCAAAGTAGTCGTAACGGTTGCGGGCCTGCGATTCACCAGCAAAGGCGGTAAGAATATTTTTTTCGGTCTGGGAACCTTTCAGTGACTTCATAGCGACTTCTCCTTGGAATGAGGGTGGCCGTGCGTTTTCTCACGCACAAAAAAAGAAGGGCATTACGTTGCACGCTCAATCTCCACCCACATTAATTAGGAATTATTCCTATGTCAAGAAGAAGTCTTCATCGCTTCAGCAAGCTGCTCCTCAAGCGAAGCAATCTGTGACTCAAGCGACTGTATCTTGCTTTCTACGGCTGCTTCATTACCGCTACCAGCGTGAGAGGCAACACTGTTGAGCTGACTCTGCAACGCCTGAATCTGTTTCTTGATACGCTCAACCGCACTGGTGGATGACGAGCTGTCACCTCCACCGCTGCCGCCGCCAACGCCACCAGACTGGGAAGAACCTTCACCACTCTTGGTTTCGCTGTCGGCGCTTTCTGTCGAGGACTCGCCCGAACTTTTGGAAGTTGAGGTGGCCGAGGCGCTGGAAGCCCCCTTGTCGTACATGTGTATTTTTTCAGAAAACAGCTTTTTGGCTTCGTCTGAAATATCCACAGTATCGCCGGAATCGGATGAACTGCTGCTGGTGCGGATGGTATTTGACCCCAAGCCCACCTTGTAAATGGCATCTGCGCTGCTTGTGCCCAAAAGACTGCCAATACCAGATATGCCCATGTTAGCCTCCCGCAGGCTGCTGCCCGCAATTGCCGTTTTTCGCGTTCACCGTCTGTTCCGGTGCAACGGCGGCATCGGGACAACACCCGGCAATAGTTGCCGGGTGCATCTTTCCGCAGGAGGTGCAGCAACATCCGTGCCGATGGCAGCCTTTACAGCCTTAAGCCACTGTGGCAGCCTTACGGCATGGCAGCCTTCAAAGCCTCATCAGCCCTCCTGCACGACCTCCCCGCAACTGTGGATTTTACCCTTGCTGACGGCACTCGTCTTACGGCTACGGTGCGTATTTCTGCCCGCGCGCGGCGCGCCCGGCTTTCGCTTTTGCCGCGCGGCGGGCTGGTGCTTGCCATTCCCATGGGCATGGGGCCCGAGCAGCTGAGGGCAAGCCTGCCTCTCTTTGTGCCGTGGCTCGAACGGGCCCAACGCAACCAGCTGCGCATCCTGCCCGCCCCGCAGCTGCCCGCGCAAATCCACCTGCCGCTGACGCAAGAAACTTTTACGGTAACCTGCGCGGGTGACATTGCATTTGGGCGCAGGGCTGCGGCTGGCTGCAAGGCTGTGAAGGGTTCTGCCGTCCACACCGCCGAAATGGTGCAATGCCGCACGCTGCAGGTATCACGCGGTGCGCGCCGTGTGCTGCTGCTGGAAACCCCCGGCATGCTGCGCCTGTTTGGCAGTGTTAATGACACCCAACTTTGCGCCCAGGCCCTGCGGCAGTGGGCACGTAAAAAGGCCGCGCTGCGGCTGCCGCCCTATCTTGACGGGCTGGCCGCCAGTGCTGGTTTTGCTCTTGCAGAGGTCAGCGTGCGCGACCAGCGGAGCCGCTGGGGCAGCTGCTCACGCCTTCGCCCGCAAAAACTTGCAACAGGGGTGCGCGGCAGACAGACCTATGACCGCGCCAGCGTGCTGGATCAGATATCTGCCCGCGTGCGCAGCTTTTTTTCCGCTCCGCCGGTTGAGGAACATGCGCCTGCCAGCATGAGCCGCAACGCTGCGGGGCAAGGCCCCGAGGGGCGTATCAGCCTGAACTGGCGCGCCCTGCTGCTGCCGGTTCCCCTTCTGGAACATCTGTGCTGGCACGAGCTGTGCCACCTGCGGCACATGAACCATTCTGCGGCCTACAGGGCAGAACTTGCCCGCTTTTCACCCCGCTGGCCGGAGCAGGAAAAAGCCCTCAATGCGGCATGGCGCGGCCTGCCCTGGTGGGCCCTGCCCGGCGACGACCCTTTGCACCCTCCGCAGGATCACGACGCATAACAACAAAAAAAACGACCTTCTCCGTGGCAACGGAAAAGGCCGCAGATTCTGCCTGGGCAGCTTACAAAAAACAGTCGTGGTCAGTGCACGGTATCCGGCGGAGGTCTCCTAGGGCTTCAGGTCGCTCATGGAATCGGCCCTTCCGGCCACCACTACAGCGTCCCCCTTGTGCAGCACCGTCATTGCTGGCGGCACAAACATGAATTCGTTTTTTCCCGCAGGGCGTATGCCCATGACCATTACGCTGAATTCCTGCATGAGATTGAGCTCCACCAGGGTTTTGCCATCCCAGTGGTCCACGCGCAGTTCCTGAATGGCAATGCCGCCGTACTTGGGAATAAGGTCGAGCATGCCGGGGTGGGTGAGCTGGTGGGCGGCCATGACGGCGGCCTCGGTTTCGGGAATCATGGCACGGGTAACGCGCAGGCGCTGCAAAATCTTCTTGTGCTCTTCGTTGGATGCCTTGACCCATATCTTGGGGCCGCCCAGTTCCTGCACGTTAAGGGTGATGCTGAGCGACTGCTCCACGCTCTGCCCGACGCTTATGACCACCCAGTCCAGATCCTGCACGTGCAGCGAACGCAGCACCGCGATACTGGTGGCATCGGCCTTGTATACTGAATCCAGTGTGCTCTCAGCCCGCTGCACGCGGGCCTCTGACATATCAATACCAATGACGGTATGCCCCAGTTCCACCAGTGTGGTGGCCATGCGCAGACCGAATTTGCCAAGACCGATAACGCCGATTTCCAGTTTTTTTTCAGCCATAATCCCTCCGCCGCAAACAGCTAGCCAATGGGCAGCTGGGCCTCGGCCACGGTGTAGGCCTTTTTGACCCGCAAACTCTGCGCCGCCATAAGCAGACTCAATATGCCAACCCGGCCAGCAAACATGCTAAAAATGATAATGGCCTTACCCGCAGTGCTCAGATCCTGCGTCAGATTGACGGAAAGCCCCACGGTGCCGAGAGCCGAAATTTCTTCAAACAGCAGGCGCAACACTGGCGGCCCCTGCGTACCCACAGCGCCCACAATGTCGCTTTCTGTAATCACAAGTAAAAAAAGGGAAAAAACCACAAGCAGGGTGTAGGCAAAAAACAGGGTCAGCGAACGGCGCACGTTTTCTGTGGAGACTCCGCGCCCCTCAAGCACAATCTGGCTATCACCCCGAAACTGGGCGGCAATATAGCCCGCAAGCACCCTGAAGGTAACAACCTTGATGCCGCCTGCGCACGAACCGGGCGCACCGCCAATAAACATCAGGGCAATGAGCACCAGCAGGGTTGCATCGCTCAGCACGGCAAAATCAATGGTGCTGAATCCCGCCGTGCGCGCCACCACGGAATGAAAAAACATGGTGATTCCCAGATCAAAACAGCCTTGGGCTGTGTGGGGCACGTTGCCCCGGCAGAATTCAATGGCAAACATGGCGCCCCAGCCAACCACAATAAGCATGAGACTGGTCTTTACCACCATGCGGCTGTACCGGCTCAAGCGGCGCACAGGCGCACCCATGCGCCCCCCCGTGCAGATGCCCAGAAATTCGCGCAGCACGCCAAAACCAATACCGCCCAGAATAACGCTGCCTGCGATAATGGCATTGACGACCACGTCATCCCTGAACATGGCCAGGTTGGTTGTGCTGAGACCGAAACCGGCGTTGCAGAAAGCCGAAACGGCGTGGAACACCGCGCTGAAGGGATAGAAAAAAACGGGGTCGTACAGCCACAGCAGCAGGGCGGCCGTGGCCTCAATGCCAAATACCAGCGCCAGCACCTGCCGCAAAAAAGTGGCAATGCTGAAGTCACCCCACAGCAGGGCCTGGCTCACCGCCTCGCGGCTGTTGAAAGGCACGTTGTTGCGCCAGAGCAAAAAAATAATGCTGGTATAGGTCATCACACCCAGCCCGCCGGTCTGGATAAGGCACAGCAGCACCCCCTTGCCAAATGGGCTGAGCACCGCGCCTATATCCAGCGGAGAAAGCCCGGTGACGCAAACGGCAGAAGTGGCAATAAAACAGGCATCAATGGCGCTTATGCTCTGCCCCTGGGCCCAGCTTGCGGGCAGGCCGAGCAATACCGAGCCTGCGGCAATGACCGCAAGAAAGGATAAAACAGGCCAGGTAAAGGGGCTTAAAAAACGTTTTCTTGCCATAGGTTGTCTATGCCAGCCAGCAGGTGCAAAAGCAAGGCGCATGGTGCGCGGGCTTTACAGCCACGGGCATAAGCGCTATTTATGCAACCAGTGCTAGGGGAGCCGTGGGCCGCAAGGTCTGACGGCTGAGAGTGGGACATTCCCAGACCCTATGAACCTGACGCAGTTCGCACTGCCGTAGGGAAGCCGCGGCCACGATGCTGTTCCGCGCTTGTGGCTTTTTTTGCGCCCTGCGTCGCAACCCGCGAGGCACACACCATGTCTGCATCTCTCCTTTCGCAGAACTCCGCCCTGAGCGGTCTGCTGGACAAATACCTCACCACCCTTGCTGAGGAAGAACAACTCGCACCGCAAACCATTGTCGATGCCATTGAGGCAGGCACAATGGTGTTGCTGGGCAACCCCGCGCACCCCAACCTCAAGCCCCTGCTTGTGGGCCAGCCCTCGCGCATCAAGGTGAACGCCAACATCGGCACGTCGCCCCTGTGCAACTGCCCGGCCACCGAAGAACGCAAGATCAAGGCCGCCCTCGAAGCCGGGGCCGATACCGTGATGGATCTTTCCATCGCGGGCGATCTGGACGCGCTGCGCCTTGGCATGCTCAAGGCCTGCCCCCTGCCCCTTGGCACCGTGCCCCTCTACGCCGTGGGTCAACAGATTCTGGACGCAGAGCAGGACATTGCCACCATGCAGCCCGATGCCCTGTTTGACGAAATCGCCAAGCAGGCCGAGCAGGGTGTGGACTTTATCACCGTGCACTGCGGCCTTTCCAAGCGCGGCGCAGAAATGGCCGTCAAGAACAACCGCGTGCTGGGCATTGTTTCGCGTGGCGGCTCCATGCTGGCCCGCTGGATGCTCGAGAACAACCGCGAAAATCCCCTGCTTGAATACTACGACCGTCTGCTCGAGATCTGCCGCCCCTACAACGTTACCCTTTCGCTGGGCGACGGCCTGCGCCCCGGCGCTGGCGTGGACGCGGGCGACGCAGCCCAGTGGGAAGAAGTCATCAACCTGGGCCAGCTTGCCAAATATGCCCTTGAGCGCGGCGTGCAGTGCATGATCGAAGGCCCCGGCCATGTGCCGCTCAATCAGGTGCGCACCCAGATTCAGGGCATCAAGCGCCTCACCAACAATGCCCCCCTGTATGTGCTTGGCCCCCTGTGCTGCGACAGCGCCCCCGGCTACGATCACATTGCCGGTGCCATCGGCGGCGCCATGGGCGTGGAGGCCGGTGTGGACTTTTTGTGCTACCTCACCCCCGCTGAGCACCTCACCCTGCCCGATGAGGCAGACGTGCGCGCCGGCGTGATGGCCTCGCGCGTGGCAGCCCATGTAGGCGAAGTGGCCCTTGGCCGCCCCGCCGCCGTTGCCCGCGAGGCAGCCATGAACGCCGCCCGCAAGGCTCTGGACTGGGATGCCATGCACAAGGCCGCCCTTGATCCGCAGATGCTCGAAAAACGCCGCGAAGACCACAAGACTGAAGAAGTCTGCGCCATGTGCGGCAAGTTCTGCTCTGTCAAAATGCTGCGCGGGCACTAGGCCTGGGCACAGCCACAAATGATACTGGGGGAGGCTCTGCGGAGCCTCCCGCTTTTCTTGCAGCAACGCCAGCTGCCATATTGTCCGCACCGCGGTATCCAAGATATCACGCCGTTTTCCCGCTCTTTCTGCCCTTACCCTGCCTGTCTTTTGTGCTGATTTTGGCCTCGTAAGTTTTGGCCCCCAATGGGCATTGGTCATCGCGCTTAATTATTTTGCGTGAAAAAAATGTTTGTGCGCTCAAAGAGCTTTACTATGCGCCCGATAATTCTTATAAAGACTGCATGTGAAAAAAATAACAAAAATCGGTATATCAGCCGCCTCTGCGGTAGCGATCTATAGCATCAAGGAGAAAACCATGTGGAATCAGGCAGAAGACTATAACAATGTTCGGGAAATTCGCGTCAAAACCACCACTTATCTGGGTGTGGGGGCCATTGATAAAATAGACGACATACTTGCCCAGCTCAAAAGCGAGGGCATCAACGCGGTGCTTTGTGTGTGCGGTGGCCGTTCGTACAAGATCACCGGCGCGTGGGACAAGGTTGAGGCCGCAGCCCAAAAGCACGGCATAACCCTTGCGCTCTATAACCGCGTTACCCCAAACCCCACCACAGACAGTGTTGACGAAGCCGCAGCCATGGGCCGCGAGGCCAACGTGGGCGCAGTGCTCGCCATTGGCGGCGGCAGTCCCATTGACTGCGGTAAAAGCGCCGCCATCCTGCTGGCAAACCCCGGCAAGACCGGCGAGGATCTGTACTGCTACCGCTTTACGCCACAAACGGCCCTGCCGGTTATTGCCATCAACCTGACCCACGGTACGGGCAGCGAAGTGAACCGCTTTGCCGTGGCCACGGTGACCAAGCTTAATTACAAACCCGCAATCGCGTACGACTGCATCTACCCGCGCTACGCCATCGACGATCCGGCGCTCATGACCGGGCTCTCGCCCGACCAGACGCGCTACGTTTCCATCGACGCCGTCAACCATGTGGTGGAGGCAGCCACAACCACGGTTACCAATCCTCTTGCCATTTCGCTGGCGGCAGAAACAATCCGGCTGGTGCACCAGTGGCTGCCCGCCGTGCTGGCAAACCCCGCCGACCTCAAGGCTCGCCACCAGCTGTGCTATGCGGCCATGCAGGCGGGCGTGGCCTTTGACAACGGCCTGCTGCACTTTACCCACGCTCTGGAGCACCCGCTGAGTGCTGTCAGCCCCGATCTTTCGCATGGCCTTGGTCTGGCGGTACTGCTGCCCGCCGTGATTCTTGAATGCTACCCCGCGCGACCCGATGTGCTGGCGCACATTCTCGCACCCATGGCCCCCGGACTTAAAGGCCTGCCGGAGGAAGCACCCGTGGCGGCAAAGGCCGTTGAGCAGTGGCTTGCCAGCGTGGGTGTAACGCAAAAACTTGAAGATATCGGCGTGACCGCACAGGATATTGAAAAATTCTGTGACCTTGTTGAGCAGACTCCTTCGTTGGGCCTGCTGATTTCTGTTGCACCGGTGGAAGGAACCCGCGAGCGCGTGGCGCGCATCTACACCAATTCTCTCAAACCATTGGCTTAAGAACAGATCGCCATTGCCAACGCAATTTGCGTTGCAATTAAAAAGGGCCAGCACGCAGATGCTGGCTCTTTCATTATCATAAAAAAACTTCTGCATATTTTGCGCCCCACCAGTAGCAGCAAGGCTGCCCAATGGAGACAAAAAAATGGATCAGCACTTGCGTGCTGACCCATTTCAGCGGGGTTGCCTGAGGAAGGGCATTTGGAGGAAGAAAAACGGCGTGTTATCTGCGTGCGCCGTGTTTGCCTACAGCTTGCCCACCAGATCAAGGCCCGGTTTCAGCGTGGCGCTGCCGGGTTTCCAGCGGGCGGGGCATACCTGATCGCCGTGTTCGGCCACAAACTGCGCGGCTTCAAGCTTGCGCAGCAGTTCTTCAACATTGCGGCCAATGGGCGTATCGTGAATTTCATAGGCCTTGATCAGGCCATCGGGATTAACCAGAAAACTGCCGCGCAGGGCCTGACCGGCTCCTTCAATCATCACACCAAAGGCGGTGCATAGCGCGCCCGCGCAGTCTGCCAGCATGGGATAGCGTATCTTGGCTATGCTGGGCGAGGCGTCGGCCCATGCCTTGTGCACAAAGGCGCTGTCGGTGGAGACGGAGTATATTTCGCAATTGAGCTTTTTGAACTGGTCGTAGGTTTCGGCCAGGTCTTCAAGCTCCGTGGGGCAAACAAACGTAAAGTCGGCAGGATAGAAGAAGAATACCGACCAGTGTCCCTTGAGGTCGGCTTCTGTAACCGTTTTCAGCTCACCGGCGTGAAAGGCCATTACGCTGAAAGGCTCTACCGCTTTATTGATGAGATTTCCCATGATTGGATCCTTACGACGAAGCAGTCTGCTTCGGCAGAGGTTGCTCTAACCTTGTTTTGAAAACAGTATTCAATCCTAATATTACTGTCAAGCAAATTCGACAGAAAAATTCCACCTCCTTTTTTTTTGGAAAGTGTGTCATATGCGGCTGCCCAACGGTAGCACTATTTACTGTCTGCAAACCCATGCCTGGCGGCATGTGCCCTTCTGCATTGCTTTTTGCGGTTTTTTAGGCCAAAAGGTATGCGTATGGTTACGGTAGCAAACCATATTTGTACCGCAGCTTTAACAAACGCACACTTGTTCAACCAGGGGTGGGCACAGAATGACAACGCAGCAAAATAACGCCTGCCTGGCGGATTTTTTGGATTTCATGAACCGCAAGGGACTGAACACCACATCCCAGCGACGCATCATTGCCGAGGCTTTTTTTGAACTGCCCGGCCACCACTCGCTTGAAGAATTTTATCAGCATGTGATCAAGCGCGATTCCGGCATCGGCCAAACCACGGTGTACCGCACGCTCAAGCTGCTGTGCGATGCCGGCATGGCAATGGAAATCCACTTTAGCGACGGCATCACCCGCTACGAAATCGCCAAGCCGGACAGCCATCACGACCATCTTGTTTGCCTTGATTGCGGCAAAATTGTGGAAATATGCGATCCGCGCATTGAAAAACTGCAAAAAGAAATGGCCGAAAAATACGGCTTCAAATTGCGCGGGCATGTGCACAACCTTTACGGCATCTGCAAGGAATGCCGCGACAAGGCCGCACAGGAAGACTAGCACGCTCATACCCGGATAATTCATAAAAAAGGCTGCCTCAGGGCAGCCTTTTTTATGGCCCTGGACAATTTTTTTATTGCCTGGCTTCAAACGAAGTTGACATTCATTTTCTATTGCAGCACACTTCAGGCACACATTCCCCACATGGCCGAAAGAGACCACCGGGAACAAGAAGGTGAAGCATGGATATCCAACTGATTGTCGTCATTTTGTGCATAGCGGCGGCAGCCTATTATTTTGGCCGCCGCATTTACACGTCCATAAGCAAGGGCAAGTGCGGCTGTTGTGACGGCGGTTGCGACAGCGCAAAAAAAAGTTCGTGCGGCTGCTCACCCACCGATGCCGAATCGCAACGCCTTGAAGGCAAGCGCATCAAGTTTGAGCTCAAAAAGTAAGCGCTGCAATTTTAATCCCCCTCCTGCGGTTCGTATGCGGCAGACCGCGAACCGCGAGCTTTTTCTTGCGTAATGCCGCAAACAAGCAAAAACCCGGATTCCTCCGGGTTTTTGCTTGTTCATGTCAGCTATTCTTGAAAACTGAGCCTAGTTGCGCCGTTTGAGCCTGTCGAGCCTCTCCTGCATGAGAAAACGCCCGGTAATGGAATTGGGATCGGCCACGATGGCCTCCGGCGTACCGGCAGAAACAATCTGCCCGCCGTTTTCACCACCGCCCGGCCCCATGTCCAGCACATGGTCAGAAGCCAGAATCATGTCGGTATTGTGTTCAATGACCACTACGCTGGCACCCCGGTCTACCAGGGCGTGCAACACTTTGATGAGCTTGCCCACCTCGTGCATGTGCAGGCCCGTGGTGGGCTCGTCGAGAATGTACATGGTCCCCGGCAGCGAGCGCTTGCCCAGCTCACGCGAAATCTTGATGCGCTGCGCCTCGCCGCCAGAAAGCGTGGTGGCGGGCTGACCCAGCCGCAGGTATTCGAGCCCCACTTCTTCCAGCACGGCAAGGCGGCGCTCGAGCGAGGGGTAACTTTCAAACAGCTGGCGGGCCTGATGCACGGTGAGATCGAGCACTTCGGCGATGTTCAGCCCCTTGTAACGCACCTCGAGAGTTTCGTGGTTGTAGCGCTTGCCCTTGCACACATCGCAGGTAACGTACACATCGGGCAAAAAGTGCATTTCAACCCTGATCTGCCCGTCGCCTCCGCAGGCCTCGCAGCGGCCCCCGCGCACGTTAAAGCTGAACCGACCCGGCTTGTAGCCGCGTTTGCGGGCATCCTGGGTCATGGCAAAGATATTGCGTATTTCATCAAAAATCTTGGTGTAGGTGGCTGGGTTGGAACGCGGCGTACGGCCAATGGGCGTCTGGTCGATGGCCACGATGCGTTCCACCGGCGCGGAGCCCTCTTCATATTCCAGCCCCGCGATGGTGCCGGGCTGGTCCACGCGCAGACCAAGATTCAGGGCCACATGCTTATAGAGGGTATCCACCACCAGTGAGCTTTTGCCTGAGCCGGAAACACCGGTCACGCAGGTCAGCACACCCAGCGGGATACGGCAGTCGATGTTGCGCAGGTTGTTGGTGGTTATGCCGTGCATGACCAGCGCCCCCTGCCCTTCGCGCCGCTCGTCGGGCAGGGCGATGACGTCGTCGCCGCGCAGATAGCGGGCCGTGAGAGTGTCGGCTTTGCCCAGCAGGTCGTCCACCCTGCCCTGAAACATGATTTCGCCGCCCTGCGAGCCAGAACCGGGGCCAAGCTCAATGACCGTATCGGCCGCGCAGATGGTGGCCTCGTCGTGTTCCACCACAAGCACGGTATTGCCGCGCGCCTGCAATGAACGCAGGGTTCCCAGCAGACGCTCGTTGTCGCGGGGGTGCAGACCGATAGAAGGCTCATCGAGCACATAGGTAACGCCCACAAGGCCAGAGCCCAGCTGTGAGGCCAGGCGGATGCGCTGGGCCTCGCCGCCCGAAAGCGTGGACATGGAACGCCCCAGCGAGAGGTATTCAAGCCCCACACTGCGCATGAATGAAAGGCGGTGGGTCAGCTCTTTCATGAGCGGCTCGGCAATAATCACATGCCGCCCCGTAAATTCCCGCTGCCCCAGCCATTCCAGCGCGCGCTCCACAGAAAGGTTGCAGAACTGCGCGATATTCAGGTCATCCACACGCACAGAAAGCGCATTGGTGTTGAGCCGTGCGCCGTGACAGTCTGGGCAATCCATGGTCTGCCGAAAACGTGCCAACGCCTCGCGCCACGCATCGCCGTACTGCATGCCGCTTTCGAGCAGGGGAATAACGCCGGGCCAGCGTTTTTCGCTCACGCCCACCTGCCCCTGCGCACGCAGGGCATCAGAAAAATGCTCGCTCTGGTAATCGCCGCCAGCCCCAAGAGCCACGCTGCCGCCCATCCAGTTGCGGCGCAGGCCAAGCGAACCGCGCGCGGGGCGGCCCTGCTCGTCCTCGCCATAAAACAGGGCGGAAAGCGCGTCTTCGCTAAACTGCTCAAGCGGCGTGGAAAGCTGAAATTCGAAGCGCTTGCCCAGGGCCTTGAGGGCGTCCTCGTAGCGGTTGAACATTTTGTCCGTGGCCCAGGGCAGCAATGCGCCCGTATTCAGCGAAAGCCCCATGTTGGGGGCGATGAGTCGCGGCTCAAAATAGTCTACCCCGCCAAGGCCCACGCAACGCGGGCAGGCCCCCTGCGGCCCGTTAAACGAAAAAAGCTGCGGGCTGGGGGCGGGCAGAGAAATACGGCAGTGCGCGCACACCGAGGTGGTGGAATGCACGGTGTCGGCCTCCTGCCCTGCGGTGGCCTTGTCCGGCTCGTGCAGCACAAGGCGGCCCTCACCATAGCGCAGTGCCAGCTCTACGGAATCGGCCAGGCGGCCCCGAATGCCCTCCTTGTTCACCAGGCGGTCAACCACCAGATCAATGGAGTGCTTCTTGTTCTTGTCGAGCGCGGGCACGTCGTCCAGCGTATAAAATTCGCCGTTCACGCGCACACGTGCAAAGCCCTCGGCCTTGAGCTTCTTGAACTTGTCCTGATGCGTCCCTTTTTGCAACTCAACCAGCGGGGCCATGACCATAAACTTGGTGCCCTGCGGCAGGGCCATGATGTCGGCAATTATTTCGTCGGCTGCGCGGGCCTCGATGGGCCGCCCGCACTGCGGGCAGTACATGCGGCCAAGACGTGCGAAAAAAACGCGCAAAAAGTCATAAATTTCCGTTACGGTTCCCACCGTGGAGCGCGGATTGCGCGAAACGCTCTGCTGTTCAAGCGATATGGCGGGCGAAAGGCCCTCGATCTTTTCCACATCTGGCTTGTCCATCTGGGGCAGAAACTGGCGGGCGTAGGCAGAAAGCGATTCCACATAGCGGCGTTGCCCTTCGGCATACACGATGTCAAAGGCGAGGGTTGATTTGCCTGAGCCCGAAGGCCCGCAGATCACCACCAGCTCGTCGCGGGGAATGTCCAGACTGATGTTTTTGAGATTGTGCTGGCGGGCCTTTTCAATGTGGATGCAGTGCTTGCTTGTGTTCATGAAAGCATATGTAAGCGGCCCAGGGGGCATTGGCAAGGGCTGCCACCGCGTATTTTTGCAGGTGCCGCAGTGGCAGTACGCCATGGAGCTGTTTGGCTTTTGACTCTCGCAGTCTGCTGCGCACTGGCTGTCAGTCTTTGCATGGACAAGCTTTGCCGAAAGCGGTATAAATTTTTTTACAGCACGTCTGTTCTCTGCAACCCTTTGTCTTGCGGGAGGATGTATGCCGCGTCATATACACTACCTATTGTTTGCCCTGTTGCTTGCCACACTCTCCTGCCCTGCCAGGGCCGCTGAAAGCGAAGTGACCGCTCGCAACATTTTTGCTCTGCTGCCCGAAAGTATTTTTGAAAACACGCCAGAAGGCTTGAGCCCCCCGGAAAAGCAGAAACTGCTCTCCGCCGGCCATTCGGAATTCTGGGAAGTGGCTGGCGAAACCGAAGACGTGATGGTTTTTGCCTCGCTGCCTTTCAGGGATACCGCCGTGGCACTGCGCCTGTTCCGCCACAGCACCGATGGCTCAGTGCTGGCGGCCTTTGGCACCCTGGGTGGTTCTGTCTGCACTCTTGAGTTGTGGCGGGTTGACGCCACAGGCCGCACGGTGCCAGTCGATACGCCGCAAGAGCCTGACATCAGTACTTTTTTTGCCCCTGGACGCAAAATGCCGCCCGATGTGAAAGCCACGGTGATGATCTGCCTGGGCCTTGGAGGGCTGAAGGCCCAACCGCTCTTCTGGACAAGCACGGGCATGGCCCATGTGCCGGTAGACAACGATGTGAGCTTTCAGTGGAACGGCAAGAATTTTGAAAAGCTGGTGCAGCCGCATACCGACTAGCCGCGCCGTGTAAAAATCAAGGGTTGGGTTCCCGAGAGGGGAAAAGCCCGTTGCAGCCGAAGTGTATCCAGCTGCAACGGGCTTTGTTTTGTGCAAAAAACCGTGTGGGGGCAAGCACGTTGGTATCTTCTCCGCTGACTCTGCCAGAAAGCAAAGGACAGTTTATCCCCTCTTGCCCGCAAGGCTGAACAGCAACAAAGCCCCCATGATGACCGCCCCGCCCATAAAGGTCGAGGCTTCGGGCAGCCCGCCTCTCACTGCAAAATCGAGCAGCATGGCCAAAAAGGGTGTCAGAAACATGTAGTTGGTCACAAGGCTGGTGCGCGGAGTTATGGCAAGGGCTCGTGCCCAGAACAGATAGGCCGCGGCACTGGGGAAAATACCGAGAAACAGCACCAGCCACAGGGCATGTGCGGGCGCAGCCCGCAGCTCTGCCATGGTTTGCGGCAGGCAATAAAGCAAGAACAGCGTACCGGCAAAAAAACTCCACGCCGCAATCTGCAACGAGCCGTAGTGCCGCAAAAGCGTGCGCTGCACAATGTTGTACAGGCTCAGCAAAACCGCAGCCACCAGTACCCAGCCCATGCCCGGCGCCAGCATAAAGCCGCGCCCGCCGCTATTCATCAGCACCACGCCGCCAAAGGCCAGCGCCAGCGCCATCCAGCGCAGCACAGGCAACCGCTCATCAAAAAACATGCGGGCCAGAGCTGCCGTCAAAATGGGCACGGTTGAAATAACAATGCAGTTGGTGGTGGGGTTGAGGCTGATGGAGCCTTCGTTGAATGCCAGCAGGTAAAGCGTAAAACCGCTGAGGCCAGATGCCGCGATCAGGGGCAGATGCCGCACGGCAGGCAGAAAAAAACCGCACCGTCCCTTGCCCATGACCGGCAGAATGACAAGAAATGCAAGTGATGCCACGGCGCAACGTACAAGGCCCAGCGGGCCGGGAGTAAAAAACTCGAGCGCTACCTTGGTGTACACATAGGCTGTGGACCACAATACCACTGTTGCAAAGGCATAGGCCTGACAGACCAGGGCTGGGTTGTTCATTACTATTCGCCGGCGGAATAGTTACACAGTGCAAAAGCCAGAAGTATCGCCCGCATACGCCGCGCGGGCGGCCCGGGCTTTTGTGGCCGGATATCGGCCAATTCGGGCTATCGCTACTTTTCCAACCACTCCCCAAGGCGGGTCTCAAGGGTTGCCGCGTCGTAACGGGGAGCGGCGTACATGCCTGCTGCCTCGCGCTGACGTGCTGCTTCTGCCAGAATAATGGCCGAAGCGACAGACACGTTGAAGCTCTGGATCATGCCGTACATGGGAATGTACAGCTCGCCATCGGCGGCAGCCAGAAGTTCCGGCTCCACGCCGCTGTGCTCGTTGCCCATGATAACAGCCGTGGGACGCGTAAAGTCCCAGTCACGCATGGGGCGCGCCTTTTCGGTAAAAGAGGTGGCAAGCACCTGCATGCCCTGACCGCGCAGCTCTGCCATCATGTCGTCGCAGGTCTTGTGGCGCTCGGTTTCTACCCATTTGCGGGCCGAAGCAGATGTTTTGCGCCCCAGCGCGGGAAATGCCGTGTTGGTATAATACAGGTGCACACGGCTCACGCCAAAAGCATCGCACGACCGGTAGATGGCCGAAACATTGTGCGGGTCGTGAATATTGGCAAGCACCAGCGTAAGGTCGGGCTGGCGGTGGCTCAGCACTTCAAGAAAACGGGCCTTGCGGCGGGCAGTGGGTTCTTTCGGCATGGAAAATACCTTAACTTTGTAGTTGATTGCTGCCCTTGTGTGGCAGAAAATGGCCTTTCAGGCAAGTGCGGCCCCCTACGGGGCATGGACTGCCCGCGCGCCTTGGGCTATGCTTGGGGCGTCGCTTCTGGCCGGTTTTTCTTACCGGCCTGCAATCCCTTCACTTTTTTTCAGGAGCAACATGACTCTATTCCGTTTTGTCACCATCATACTGAGCGCCCTTCTGCTCGCCCCCGGTATGGCCCTTGCCGCTGCCGACCATCTTTCCGTTCCCGGCACGCTCTCCGCCTGGTGGATCATCCCCTTCGGGGGCATGCTGCTTTCCATCGCCATAATGCCACTCACGGCCCACGTTTTCTGGGAACACCACCGGGGCAAGATATCCATTTTCTGGGCGCTGGCCTTTCTGGTTCCCTGTCTGGCCATCTACGGCCCGGGCGTGACCTTTTATGAATTCTGCCACAGCATCCTGCTGGATTACATACCGTTTCTTGTACTGCTGTTTTCGCTGTACACAGTGGCCGGGGGCGTGCGCCTCAAGGGTTCGCTGGTGGGTACGCCGCCGGTAAACCTGGGCATTCTGGCGCTGGGCACTGTGCTCGCAAGCTGGATGGGCACAACAGGTGCCGCCATGCTGCTGGTGCGCCCCATGCTGCGTGCCAATGCGCACCGCAAATACCGTGTGCATTCTGTGGTCTTTTTCATTTTTCTGGTGGCCAACATTGGCGGTTCACTTTCTCCGCTGGGCGACCCGCCGCTGTTTCTGGGTTTTCTGAAAGGCGTGGATTTTTTCTGGACAACCTCGCACCTCTTTCTGAAAACCCTGTGTCTGTCGGTCGCCCTGCTGGCGCTGTATTTCGTTGTTGATACGGTGCTCTACAACAAGGAAGGCCGCCCCCTGCCGCCCGCCGCACCCGCCCAAGAAACCGCAGGTGCAACTGCGGGGGCAAACAGCGCGGTACAGGAAAAGCTGGGGCTCGACGGCAAGATCAACCTGCTGTTTCTGCTGGGCGTGGTGCTGTCGGTGCTGCTTTCCGGCCTGTACCCGCTGGGCACAGTGGCGAACATTGGCGGCGTGCCCATTGAGGCGCAAAACGTGCTGCGCGATACTGCCCTGCTGTTTCTTGCCTGGCTTTCACTGCGCTATACCAGCCGCAACTGCAGGGAACTCAACGGTTTTTCGTGGGGGCCCATTGAAGAAGTGGCCCAGCTGTTCTTTGGCATTTTTGTAAGCATGATTCCGGCCATGGCCATTCTCAAGGCGGGCACATCGGGTGCGCTGGCTCCTCTGGTGGAGCTGGTTTCGCGTGACGGGCAGCCGGTCAACGCCATGTACTTCTGGCTTACGGGCATTCTCTCAAGCTTTCTCGACAATGCCCCCACCTACATGGTCTTTTTCAACACTGCCGGCGGCAACGCGCAAAACCTCATGCACCAGATGCCCGAAACACTGGCGGCCATCTCTGCCGGTGCGGTTTTTATGGGTGCATGCAGCTATATTGGCAACGCGCCAAACTTTATGGTGCGCGCCATTGCAGAAGATCAGGGCGTGCGCATGCCCGGATTTTTTGGCTATATTGCATGGTCTGTGTGCATTCTTGTGCCGATGTTCGCGCTGCTTACCTGGATATTTTTTGTGTAGGCTGCACGGCAACCGGGCTGACAGACGATCGGCAACGCAAAAAGGCGGGCATAATGCCCGCCTTTTTGCGTTGATCACAGAGCACGGTTGCGGCTGAGGGTTTGCCGCAAACAGTCTGTTAAATGAATTCGTCGATACGGCCTGCGCGCACCTTGGAGAGCAGGCGTTTGGCAGCGCCCAGCTCCACGGTGGTCATTTTTTCCAGCTTTTCCGTCAGCAGCTGTTCACCCATCATACGGGTGTAGGGCGTTGCGTAGTGCAGCAAAAATTCCTGGAAAGACGCGGCAGAGTTGGGGCCGCACTGGTTTTTCATGCCGCATTCGCGCACCATGGATAAAAAGTCTTCACCACGGCGGCCCAACCGGGGGCAGGCCGCACAAAAAGACGGCAGGTGACGGGCTTCCTCAAGCAGAAAACGCACAACTTCGTCCACATGGCAGTCTTCACCAATGGGAAAGGCAACCTTTTGGTCGGCATCTTCAATCCAGTTGCCGTAGGGGTTGGCCACGCTGCCGGTGAGCAGCTGCGAACCACCGGCGCTGCATCCGTCACGCCACAGGCCCGCAGGCTCCTTGGTAGTCAGAATGATGCCAGCGTAAGGAACAGCCAGACGCGCAATGGCCACGCAACGCAGGTATTCAGAATCGCTCACGGGGTAGGGGGTCTGCATGTTGCTGCCAGGTGCGCAACGCATGCGGTGCAGGCTCAGGGTGCGGCAACCGGCGTTGTAGGCCCGCAACAGGTGCGCCTGGTGCTGCACAACCCCAAGCAGATCATACTGCCACGGCCCAAGCCCCAGCATCAGACCGCTGCCCACATCGGGCACACCAGCCTGAAAGGCCACATCGGGCGCATTGAGGCGCGCGTAATAGTCGCTCTTGGGGCCCGATACGTGGGCTGCGCGGTAGCTGGCCTCGTGGTAGGTGTCCTGATAGATGAGCATGGTGCCCACATACGAATCAAGCAGGGCGGCGTATTCGTGCGATTCGAGAGCGCCCACATTGACGTTGACACTGTGCACTTCGCCCACGCCGTCAAAAGCGGTGTACAGAATGCTGATGGCTTCGGCCAGATATTCAATATCAGCATTGGGCAGCTGCCCGCTCACAAGAAAGATGCGCTTGTGCCCCTGCCGGATGAGCTTGAGGGCGGCCTGACGCATTTCAGGCGGGGTCATGTATTTGCGTTCAATGGTCTTGTTGCTCTTGCGATTCGCACAGTACAGACATTCGCTGCCGCAGTGGTTCGAGATGTGCAGCGGGGCGGAAAGCACAATGCGGTCGCCGTAGACCTTCTGCTTTACTTCGTCGGCCACAGCCATGATGCGCCCAATGCCCACGCCATCCTGCACGCACATGAGAGCCACTGTTTCTTCCATAGAAAGCGGTTGCAGCTCGAGCGACTTGTTGAGTATATCGCGCAGCTCTGCGTTGTCGGGCGCGGCTGCTCTTTCCAATGCTGTTTCGATGGCCTTGGGATCAAACCAGCTGGGCTGTGCATGAACAGACATGGGGACCTTCCTTGCAATAATTTTCAATTATTTCAGGCGAAAATGCCAACATGGCAAAACCGCACATCATGTTATTTTGTTCACAAACTGCACGTTATTTATTTCACATTTACAAGTCAAGGTATGTACGCCTTCTTGTTTGATTAATCAATGAACTTTTTCGTTAAAACTCGACCTCCACATATTAAATAATTTTAGCATATTACTATATTTCTGATGACTGCGACCATCAAATACTTACAGAAAAAAAGTTTTTTCTGCTTTTTTTCCACACCCTAGCCCGCTTGCACCCCAATTTGCGCAGCGCTATATTGCCGCGACATATACTGCCCCGGCAGTTATGTGCTGGGGCACCAGCCACCAGCCCCAAAAAAGCCTGTACGGTACCACCATCAGAGCCTCGCCAGAGCCTAATCAAAGCCCTGCGGCGACAGACACACCTCTCGAATGCAAGGAAACACCATGCCCACACTGCGCGTTGCCAACCTCCTGCTGGCCCTTATGCTTTTTGCCTGTCTTGCGGCTTTTTTGCCCGCCACAACCACCGCCGCCACAGATACGGACGCCAGCAAGCCGCAAGCACCGCTGCGCGTGGCCTTGCTGCTTGAAACTCCCACGGGCGACAACGACTGGAACGACAGTCTTGTGGAAGGCCTGCGGCAGGCCGAGCAGAATCTGGGCGTAAAACCCACGGTGGTGGTGGCCCAGCCGGGGCATGACGAAGCAGCCCTGCAGGAAATGTTTCGCACAGCAGCGGCCAGCAACGATCTGGTACTGGTGGCTTCCAGCGGCCTGCACGAGGTGCTGCGCAATAATGCCGCCAACTACCGCCGCACCATGTTTGGCTGCATCGACGCAGGAGTGCGCGCCCCCAACATCATGTCAGTAACCTTTGCTGACGAGCAGGCGGCCTACCTTGCTGGTGCCGCTGCTGCCATGGCGGCCCGACAGACTGCCCTTCCTGGCATGCGCGGCGGCAAGGTGATCGGCTGGATCACCGGCGAGGACTGCCCCGCCATGCGCTCGCTGCTGGGTGGCTTTACCGAAGGTGTGCGGGTTATCGACCCCGAAATGCGCGTGGTGAATGTGGTAACCGGCTCGTTCGCCAATGCAGAGGCTGGCCGCACGGCCGCGCGCAACCTGCTTGATCAGGGCGCGGACGTGCTGGTGCTGGCCAGCGGCATGGGCAACGGCCCTGCCCTGCAGGAAGTAAAAGCGCGCAATGCCTACGCCGTGGGCCTCAATACGAGCAAGGATGCCCAGCTGCCCGGCCATGTGATCACCTCTATCCTCAAGCATCCAGACAAGGCAGTTTATGAGATTGTGGCTGCGGCGGCTGCGGGCAAGTTTGCGGGCAAGGAAATTCTGGTGCGCGACCTGCAAAACGGCGGCGTGGATATTACAGACATGGCTGCTTTCAAGGCTGCTGCTGGCAAAAATGCCCCTCCGGATATTGACCGCCGGCTGCGCGAGCTGCGCGGCGAAATTCTGAGCGGCGGAGTGCGCCTCAAATCACTGCGCGAACGCACACTGTGCGACTGCCTGTAATATGTGGCCACTGGAATAATCAATTTTATTGCTGATAAACGTAAAAGAATATACGGTTTCCCATCGGGTGGTTCAGGCCAGCCCGTAAAGGCGTCATCCCCCCCTGCGCCCCAGACCATGGACAAATGCATGCAACCTGCGTGACCCCCAACATACGGTCACGCGCCAACCATAAGCTTGCGAGGATTATCCATGATTATTGGCGTCACCAAGGAGATCAAGGCCGATGAATACCGCGTGGGCATCACCCCGGCGGGTGTGAAGGCTTTAACCGATCACGGGCACAAGGTTCTGGTGGAAAGTGGTGCGGGGCTTGGCAGCCGCATTGGTGATGACGAGTTCGCCAAGGCTGGCGCAAGCATGCTGCCCGTGGCGGAGGTATGGGCCAAGGCTGAAATGATCATGAAGGTCAAGGAGCCCCTGCCCAGCGAATACAAATATTTCCGCCCCGGCCTGCTGCTGTTTACCTACCTGCATCTGGCTGCCGACGAGGAACTGACCGACGCCCTGCTCAAGTCGGGCGTTGTGGGCCTTGCCTACGAAACCGTACAGCCGCAGGACCGCAGCCTGCCCCTGCTGGCCCCCATGTCTGAAGTGGCTGGCCGCATGGCCGTGCAGATGGGCTCGTATATTCTGACCAAACAGGCTGGCGGCGCTGGCATGCTGCTGGGCGGCGTGGCTGGCGTGCAGCGCGCCCGCGTTGCCATTGTGGGCGGCGGCACGGTGGGTACCGAAGCTGCCAAGATGGCCATGGGCCTTGGTGCCGAAGTGACCATCCTCGACAACAATCTGAACCGCCTGCGCTATCTTGGCGACATTTTTTCCTCGCGCGTGCAGACCCTTGCCTCCAACGAATACAACATCGCCGGGGCCGTCAAGGAATCCGATCTCGTGATCGGCTCCGTGCTCATTCCCGGCGCCATGGCCCCCAAACTGGTGACGGAAGCCATGATCAAGACCATGCGCCCCGGCAGCGTGGTAGTGGACGTGGCCATTGACCAGGGTGGTTCTTTTGAAACCACAGCGGGCAGGCCCACCACCCACCACGAACCCACCTTTGAAAAGTACGGCGTCATCCATTACTCCGTTGCCAACATTCCCGGGGCCGTGCCGGTTACCTCCACCTATGCCCTGACCAACGCCACCCTGCCCTTTGCGGTGGAGCTGGCGGACAAAGGCTGGAAAAACGCCTGCCGTGACAATATCGCTCTTGAGCGTGGTCTCAACACGGTCAACGGCCAGTGCACCTTTGCCGGTGTGGCCGAAGCCTTTGGCCTGCCCTGCGTTTCTACAGCGCAGATTCTGCGCTAGCAGCAACTGCACAATAAAAGATGGCCCGTACCTGTCTGGAAGAAATCTTCCGGCAGATACGGGCCTTTTTTTATTGGAGCAAGCCAGCTAGTCATACCGGCAAGTGCCGTCGGTATGAATGCATCGTGTTATGGGGCCTACGGCTTTTTCAAACCGCTGCCAGACTCAACGGGGGTTCCGTCTGCCCGCTGCGAAAAACGCGGCACAGACATGTGGCACGCGCCCCGGCCCGTGCGGCGGGTAAAATCCTGATGGTAATCTTCTGCCGCATAAAAAGGCCCGGCGGGCTCGATCTGGGTGACCACCTTGTAACCAAGCTCTTTAAGACGGGCCACCAGTTTTTGGGCCACAGCCTTTTGCTCGGCGTTTTCATAAAACACTGCCGAGCGATACTGCTCACCCCAGTCTGGCCCCTGCCTGTTCAACTGGGTAGGGTCGTGAATTTCAAAAAAACGCCGCAAAATCTGCTCGTACGAAACCCGGGTGGGGTCAAAACGCACCAGCACGGCCTCCGCATGGCCGGTATCACCCCGGCAGACGTCCTCGTAACTGGGATTGACCGTATGCCCGCCCGTGTAGCCCGAGACAGCCTCGCACACGCCCGCTATTTTCTGAAAAGCATCTTCCACCCCCCAAAAGCAGCCGCCCGCCACAACTGCCGTGGCAGTGCAGCCGCCCGCAGCCGAGGTTTGGGTAGCAGAGGGTGTAGTAGCGGCAGCGCCAGAACCAGCTGTACCAGAAGGAGAGACGGCAGAGGCCTTGTTTGCCAGCCGGGTCAGAGCGGCTTTTTCTTCATCGCTGCCCGCCGGGGCAAACTTCATGGAAAGCGAGTTGACGCAGTGGCGCGTGTTCCGCTCAGTAAAACCCTCGCCTTCAAATACATGCCCCAGATGTCCGCCGCAGTTGGCGCAGGTTATCTCTACCCTGCGACCATCGGCATCGGGCACGCGGCGCACAGCGCCTGCAACTTCCTTGTCAAAGCTGGGCCAGCCGCAGCCTGATTCAAACTTGTCATCCGAATGATAGAGCGGCATGCCGCACTGGCGGCATATATAGGTTCCTGCCGCGTGATTGTTCAGATATTCGCCCGTGTAGGGCGCTTCTGTGGCCTTGCGCAGCAGCACATCGGCCTCAAGACCTGAGAGCGGCGGCATGGGATAGTTTTTTTGCATCACAGTCTCCTTGGCCGCTGCCAGGGCTTCGCCCGTTACCGGGGGCAAACCAAGACACAACAGCAGCAATGGGGTGCAAACTAGGAGAAAAAAGGCCCTCGCAAATGTATGCATGTGCTCCTCCCGGCGCATCGGTGGGTCGTCATGGTTGAACATAAGCACCGGGCCGGAACATGTCGAGGGCGAGGCGCGGCACAAAGTTATCGTACAACTGCAAGGGCGCGTTGCTGCAAACAAAAAGCGCCCACCCGCAAGGCGGGCAGGCGCAACTGTTTGCAACTGACGAACGTTCTACTCGTCAAAGCCGTCTGGGTGGCACGAATGCCACGTCCAAGCCGAGGCGATGATGCTGTCGATGTCAGCCCTGGCAGTCCACCCCAGCACATCATGGGCACGCTGGGCCGAGGCCACGAGCCGCGCCGGATCGCCGGGGCGACGCTCGCCAATGGAAACCGAAATCTCGCGCCCGGTAACACGCTGTGCGGCTTCTACCATTTGCCGCACAGAAAAGCCCGTACCGTTGCCAAGGTTGCACACTTCGCTTGCGCCGCCAGCGCGCAGGTAATCAACCGCGCGCATGTGGGCATCGGCCAGTTCCACAACATCGAGGTAATCGCGGATACACGTGCCATCGGGCGTTGGGTAATCGTCGCCAAAAATTGTGATGTGCGGCCTTTTGCCCAGCGGAACCTGAAGAATAATGGGAATCAGGTGACTTTCCGGCCTGTGATCTTCGCCAATTTCGCCCTGCGCCCAGGCGCCAGCAACATTGAAATAGCGCAGAATAACAGACCTGATGCCGTGCGCCCTGCCCACCCAGTGCATCATGCGCTCCATGGCAAGCTTGCTTTCTCCATAGGGGTTGGTGGGCCGCAGGGGCGCGGTTTCAGGAATGGGCACGGCATCGGGTTCGCCGTATACAGAGGCGGTGGACGAAAACACGATCTTGTCCACATGATGTCGAACCATGGCCTCAAGCAGCACCATCATGCCGTGGATATTGTTCTGAAAATACCTGAGCGGCTGCTCCATGCTTTCGCCCACCAGCGAGCAGGCGGCAAAGTGCAGCACAGCCTCAATGGGCTGCTCGGTAAACACGGCATCAAGCAGGGCAGGATCGCGCATATCGCCGGTGTACAGGCGCACACCCTGCGGCACGGATGCCCGGTGGCCAGTAAGAAAATTGTCGAGCACCACCGGTATTTCGCCACGCTCAAGCAGGGCACGCACATTGTGCGAACCGATATACCCAGCACCACCGCAAACCAGAACAGCCATATTCGCTCCGCTCCTTCATTTCGCCGCAATTTTGCGGATAGCAATTCTGCACTTGTAGAAATAATTTGGCAAGAGGAGATGAAAAGGCCCACCCAGAGCCCCATGCGAAGGCATGGCGGTTGTCTGGCGGGCCTTTGGCGAAATGCGGCAACACCGCAACTTGCTTACAACTGCTTTAGCACGTCCTCTGCAAACGAGGCCACTGCTTCAGGATCATTGGAGGCGTCGCCTTCCATCTTCAGGCCGTCAGCAATGATGACAGCCCCGAGCTCCTTGGCGCGTTCTTCAATGGCAGGCACCGCGCCGCAAAAATGTTCGTATTCCTGATCGCCAGAGGCAAAGGCCGCCACCTTGCGCCCGGCAAGCTTCATGCGGTCAAATTCTTCAAAAATGGAGGCAAAGTCGTCCTGCATTTCCAGGTCTTCCATGCCCCAGGCCGAGCAGCCAAAAAGGACTGCATCATAACCTTCTGCCAGATTATCCGCCGAGGCGTCAGCTGCGTTAAGCAGCGTGACTTCATGCCCGCCAGCTGCAATCAGTTCCTCAAGCTTCTGGGCGATGCTTTCGGTATTGCCGGTGCTGGAACCGAATACGATCAGTACCTTGCTCATGATATTCTCCTTGGCTGTCCTTCATATTTAAAAATGAAATTCATTTTCTAATCAGATAGAGATGTTCCATGCGGCTGTCAAGGCAAACCCTTTGGCCTGACAAATTTTGCCGAATTTTTCAGTACGTTCCACCGGATTATTTTCGTTCTTGCGATGGCAAGTGCTCCGCGCAAGTCCACATCAGCACCACAGCCACAAAACATCTGTGCCACACATCACAAAACTGAAAAAAAACAAAAAAAGCCCCGCTGTGTTAACGGGGCTCTGAGAAAGACATGTTCTGCGCTGGACTATTCTTGGCGAAAAGCCTCCGATTCTGCCGCATCCATATCAACGGTGTCCATTTCACCATCCTCGGTGTCGTCTTCCGGAACTGCGGCTTCGCGCACACGGGGGGCTGGCATGGTCCATTCACCCGGCATGGGCGCGGTCAGCTCGGCCTTCTCGCCAAGGTAGGGGTTAAAGTAGCCGTACCGCAGCCAGGGGCAGAGTTTTTTGAGGCGCTTCATGAACGAGGTAAGCCCCATGCTGGGTGAAAGCTCCAGCTTTTCCTGTCCTTCGCCGCCGCTCATCAGCTTGAAGTACCATTCGGGGTCAATGTTGAGATTGCGCCACTGAATCATGCTTACGCCGTTTTCGCCCACCAGATGGGCAAGCGCGTCGAGTTCTTCTTCCGTATCCGTAACGCCGGGAAACACCAGCAGGTTGAGCGAAACCCACACGCCGCGGCTGCGCGCCTCGCGTATGGATGCGCGCACGTCGTCAAACGAATAGCCCGAGGGCCTGTAATAACGGTTGTACAGCTCTGCCCTTGCGCTGTTGAGGCTCACCCGCATGCTGGTGAGACCAACCTCGGCAAGGCGGATCACGGCATCGGTGCGCGAGGCGTTGGTATTGCAGTTGACCGTGCCCGGGCCATCGCCCGCGCGGAACTGCCGCACGCTCTCTACCAGCAGGTCGGGATTCATGAGAGGGTCACCCTCGCAACCCTGGCCAAAGGAATAGATGGGCGTACGGGTTTCGCGCCCGGAGTGGATGCGCATGACCTCGGCAATTTCTTCTGGGCTGGGCGTAAAGGCAAGGCGGCACTGCGGGGTTGCCTGAATGGGCGAATCCTTTTCCTGCGCAGAAATACAGCCAACACAGCTGGCATTGCACGAGCGCGACGACGGCAGCGGGGCCTCGTAACGGCCCAGGGCGAAATTGCGGGCTGCCGGGCAATCATAGCGCGCCACGCAGTTATCCATGATGTGCCGGATAAGCCTGTTCTTGGGGTAATCGCGCAGCAGGCCGCGTGCCCCCTGCTCGATTCGCCCGCGCGAGATGTGGCTGAATATCTGGCGGGGCTCGGTGTCGACCCGGCGGGCGCAGATATAAAACCTCCCACGGGCATAGCCAACAGCCCCGTAAGCAAACAGGGGCAGCAAGGGAACCTTTTCGCCGCTCTCGTAAGCCGGGTGTGCCGATATTGTGTAGCCCGGCGCGGCAAAGGCCGCCACGGCAAGCTGGGCTTCGCCATCTGGCGGGGCTATAAGGCCGGTTTCCGGGTCAAGCCCCACGGCCTGACGACCCGGCAGCAGGAAAAATTCGCTCTCCTCCGGCAGGGGAATCAGTTCATCCGGGCGCGGCAGCCCCCACTGGGCTCCCCGTCGGCAAACCATGAGCAGATCAGGATCGTCATAAATATTGCCGCGCTCGTCTGCCATTACAAGATGCGGTTCAATGTGTTGCGCGGCCATAAAAGCTCCTTGCCCAAGTAGTGTTGAACGTATATAAAAACTGTCGGCCGGGCCTTCCCGGCCCGTATTTTTGGAGGCCTGCCATGTTTTCCATCATGCTTTTCATCTTTCTGTGCTTCTTCGGAATACTGGCTGTGCTGTACCACATGCTGCGCAGCCAAGAAAAACTTTGCAAATCCCTGCACGAAGAACATGCCCAAATGCGCATGCTGCTGCGTTCGCTTGAATCACGCCTTGACGCCATGGACGTTACCGCTCCCGCAGCGGTTGCCAACGGCAACGGCGCCACGCGTCTTGCTCCCCGCCCGGTGTCTCACGCGGCAACCCAGCCAGCGGAAGACCCCCTGCTGCGCCTGAGTTTTGACGACCCCGCACAGAGCGCAAGCCCCACCACGCCTGGCGTGGACCCGGCGCTTGATCTGCATTTTGACCCCGCCGTGGGCATCCCCGCGCCGCAACGTAACGGCAGGCACTAAGCCGGGCACATGTCCAGAATCGGCCCAGAGCCTGCCAGATTCTGCGCTGTGAAAAATGACAGCCTCGCGCCCGTCAGCTCTGTCCGGCCAGCCCGAATTCCCCTCTGGCCGCTGCCAGATAGGCCTCGCTTAAACCTGTAGCGCCCAACGCCTCTGCCCAGTGCAGATAGGGCAGCCGCAGGCATTCCTTGCGCACGGCCCCGGCCTTGCTGCGGCGGCGCGTCACAATATGCGGATCACGGGCCAGCAGTTCGCGCACCGCGCTGCTGAACGACCCGGCACGGTGTACCGCTCTGTGCGCATTGTCAATGCATTCCAGCGCAGCCCGCCCCATGCGCTCTGCCTCAGCGGGGTGATCAAGCAGGTGGCGCACCTGCGCCACGGCCTCGTCGGCAGCGGCCTCCACCGAAGCGCAAGCGCCAGAATCGCACGTATCTGCCGCATAGCAACGCAGATGCTCGCCCTCACGAAAAAGATCGGTCAGCCCGTGGCCTATGCGCGGAGTGACAAGACAGCTACCGCATCCCATGGCCTCAAAGACCCTGAAATTGAGATCACCGTGCTCGCAGTGGTTCAGCACCACCCGCGCGCGGGCGTACAGCTCACGGTACGCACCAGTGACAACCCGCAAACCCGGCAGTTGCGCGCCCACCCTTTCCAGAAAGGCGGCCCGCTGTGGCAGGTTGGCATTGACCGTGCCCACAAAAACACAGTCCATATCCTTCGCGATATCGGGTTCCGGGCCGTCATAGGGCCAGGCAAAGGCTGGCGACCACCACACCCTCTCCGCTGGCAGGTAGGCACCTGCAAAACGGTTCTGGTGGTCACGCAGCGAAACAAGACACGCATCGAATGCCTGCGCGTAATATGGCTGCCACGAATGGATGTGAGAATCCACACTGTAGAATACGGTGAGGCAGGGAAAGTCCTCTACCCCCAGCACGAAGGGGGCGCGGCTTTTATCGGCCACCACCAGCACGTCTGGCTCAAAACCGGCAATACACACCAGATCATGCCAGCCAAATACGGCCGCATGCTCAAAATTGTGCCGGGCCACTGCATCCCAGCCGCAGGAAGAAAGGGCATCACTGAAAAAAGGACTGCCTATCCACAATAGCCGCTGCATGCGCCCCTGCCTCTGGTAATGAAGTTCCGCGCCAAACGTGCCCAAATGCTTGGCATCCCACGCCTGGCGGTTGCCAACAGGCCCGATTTGCAATAGGTTCAAAACCTAGCCTCGACGCCCCAAGGCGTCAAGACGCGAGAATGTACATGCCGCTTAACTCCAGCCGATTTCGCCTGATAACGCGCATATTACTGGCGCTCCTGCTCACCCTGTCGGCGATGTCGGCGGGGGTCTTCTGGCTGTTACAGCGCAATCCGCAGGCGCTGGCCGAACATTATATAGAACAGATCGCCGCCAGCACAGGTCTGACCATCACGGTGGAATCGGTCAACGTGGCTCTTTTGCCTCTGCCCTCACTGGCTGTCAGCAATGCCAGCGTGCAGGGCAAGGGGTTGAGTTTTACCGTTGCCTACGCCACGCTGAGGCCCGACTTTCTGGCCCTTTTGCGCGGTGAACTTCTGCCTCGCAACATCACCCTGCTCCGTCCCCAGTTACAGGGCCAGGTTCCTGTTGCGCTGGCAAACTCCATGCTGATTCCCGACGATCCCGCGGCGGAGGCCGCCCCCGGCGCAGGCACTGGCTCAGCGGCTGAAAACGCTGCGGCCATGTCCGTTCAAACGCCAGATAAAACCACGGGCAAAACTTCGGTCAAGGCCACACCCAAACCCCAGGCAAACCATTCGGCCACGCCGGGCCAGCCACGTTCAAATGCAGCGCAGGATTCTCTCCCGCCCCCTGCAGATGGGTCGACCGCTCCCGCGCCAACCACTGCGCCAAACACTGATGCAGCCCCTGCTGCCAGCTCTGCCGGGGGAGAAACGTCGCTGCATGCATGGATTGCCCAGCTTGCCTCCGGCACCGGCGCGCAGACCTCGCTGCTGCCGGGGCGTTTCCGGCTGGCCATTTCGCAGGGTGAGGTAAACCTGACCGGGTCAGACCAGACCCGCCTGACCGCCACGGGCCTGCAGTGCGATATCGAAGCAGCAGAAGCCACGCGCCTGCAAGGCAACTTTTTTTGCGCCACAGCCGTTCTACAGCCAGAGGGTCAACCCGCGTCGAGGATCGACCATCTGACCATCGAGGGCAAGACCAATATCTCCGCTCCCCTGTCCAGCACGCCCCAGCTGACAGCCAAGGGCACGCTGCAACTGCCCATCTGGCTGGCCCGTCTGAACTTTTCCCTGGGTCTCAAGGCGGACGAACGCAGCTGGAGCCTCACCAACGATCTGGAAGCAGAACTGCGCAAGGATGAAGTGTTGCTGCCTGCCCACATCATCGGCACGATGGGGGGCCGCAAGGGTGACAGCAAGACCGTCTACATTGAAAGCATGCGCCTGCTGCTTGGCCCCGACGATGTGGCCGTAAACGGCACTCTGCAGCTGGGCGGTCCAGACATGTTTCTTGTGGAAGGCCGCCTGCAAATACAACGGGCGAGCCTCACCGAATGGCTGGGCTTTGCCCGCAACCTTGCGCCGGGGCTGCAAAACGCACTCGACGAGCTGACTCTTGGCAGCCTTGATTTTTCGCTGGACGGCAAGGGCCTGCGCGTGCCGCGCATAGACGTTACCGCCGCAGGCAGCCGTTTTCTTGGAACCGGCGGCGTTGCCAGCTGGGCCAAGCCAGAACTGGTACTCGACCTCAAGGCCGAAACGGTCAATCTGGGCCGCGCCATTCCCGAATCAGTAGGCGTGCTGCCCGCAGAACCCCGCTACGGGCATGGCCCGCTCACGCCCATGCCGGGCAAACCCGTTGTACCGGGCGAGGTGGGGCTTGATTACAACATCCGCCTTGGTGCCACCCGCGTCAATTACGGCCCCATCGTCATCAATGACGCCCTTGTGATCATAAAACAGGGACTTGTTGACCAGGTCACACACTTTGAAGACACCCTGCTGATTGTGGACGGCACTCTCTACGGCGGCACGGTCAAGGGCGACACAATTCTGGGCGGCAGCCCCGATACTCCCTATGCCATCCGCCTGCACATGCGTGACATTAACGGTGAAAATCTGGCCAAAGACCTGCCCGTCATGCCCGTGAGCGGCGGCAAGCTGCGCGGCGATGTGGACATCATGAGCCAGGGCCGCGAACTCGACGTATTTCTGGGCAAGCTGCGCGGCACGGTAACCGCAAAAGCCGAGCGCGGCCAGTTGCGCCCACCGAGCAATGCATCACCCAAGGCATCGCTGGGTGCCGTGGGCTTTAAAACGCTTGATGTGAGCCTCAAGGCCCGCACGGCGGCATGGGATCAGGGCCGTTTGGGACTTGAGGGGCAGTGGAATGCCACCATTGCAGATGAAGGCATTGATGCCGATGTAGCTCTCAATGGCAGGCTGTGGTTCAGCGGCGACGGGTCGGGCGGCGGCAACATGGATTTTCAGAGCCTGCCCGGAACGCTCAAGGCCAACCTGAGCGCAGAAAAATCCTTCCCGCCCGAGGGCCTGCAGGCGCAGGTATCGGGCAAGTTCAGCTGTCAGGCAGCGCGCAACCAGCTTTCGGTCAGCGATGCGCGCGCCAACGTGCTGGGGGCAGATGTTTCTGGCTCTGCGCAGTTGGGCATGGGCAAGGATGGACTGGCCTGGCAGGGTAAAATTTCCGCCCTTATCCCCGATTCGACCAAATCCCTGCGACTGCTGGGCGCGGCCAGCCCCAATGTGCCGCAACCCTTACGCCGGGTGGAGCTGGACACAACTTTCAAGGGCGATACCACGTCGCTTTCGCTCACCGAATTCAACGCCAAGGTGGACCAGAACGCCGTTTCGGGTTCCATTGGGCTGGACTGGCGCAAGGAGCTTGCGCTGCGCTTCAAGGTAAGCATGCCCCAGCTGGATCTCGACCGCTATATGGGCGACAAGGGCGGCTCTGGCGACAGCTCCAAACCCAAGAAACCCGTTGAAGGCAAGCCCTGGGATCTGCGCTTCATGAAGGCATTTTCCGCCGAAGGCGAGGCACAGGTCGGCCAGCTTACCGTGTGGAAGCTGCACACCCAGGACCTGCGCCTCAAAGTGAAGATGGACAACGGCAACCTGCGGTTTGAAAGCCTTGGAGGCAAGTTTTACGGGTCACCGCTGAACACGCACGGCGAGCTGCACTTCAACAAGGGTGTAGCCTTTGCCAGCTCTCTTACCATTGAAAACTTTGACCTTGCTGCGGCCAGCAGGGACAGGGGCGGCAGCTCGGCCCTTGGCGGTCAGGCCACCATCCACTCAGAAATGGACGCGGACGTTACGGCATCGGGGCAGATACCCGCGCGACTCAACGGCAAATGGCGTTTCAGTGTGCACAACGGTTTTTACCAGTCGCGCGAAAAAGACGGCCAGCTCAAGGGCAAACCCACACGCTTTGATGCCTCGGGCAGTTCCGGCACCGTTACCCACGGTGTAGCCAAAAGTGGTGATTTTTATCTCAAGGGCCAGGATATTACCGTTACCGGCGGTGGCTGGGTCGACCTGAACAACGACACCCTCGACTGCAATTTTACCGTCAACATGAAGAACCTGCCCGAGTTTCCCCTGCGCATGTACGGCAGCCTCGACAACAGCAAAACATCCATAGGTGCAGGCAAGTTACTGCTCAACACCATTGGCGGTCTCACCATGGGTGTTGTGGATGTGCTGGGCAGCGTGGTGGAAGGAACGTGGAAACTTTTTAGGTAGCCAGCCCACCCAAAACGCAACTTGCCGAGCATTCTTCTGAGTACCCGTTGACAGGGCCAGTTTTAGGGGATAGTGTGCCAGTTGTGTTCTTTTTTGCACAAACTAACTCGGTTCCGGCAAGGAGAGTACCAGTGAACATCCTTATTTTTGGCCCCAACGGCAGCGGCAAAGGCACTCAGGGCGACCTGATCAAGCAGAAGTACAACCTCGCCCACATCGAATCCGGTGCCATCTTCCGTGAACACATCGGCGGCGGCACCGAGCTGGGCAAAAAGGCCAAGGCTTACATTGATCGCGGCGACCTCGTGCCCGACGACATCACCATTCCCATGGTGCTCGAAACCCTGAAGACCAAGGGTCAGCAGGGCTGGTTGCTCGACGGCTTCCCCCGCAATACCGTGCAGGCCCAGAAGCTGTGGGACGCCCTTCAGAAAGAAGGCATGCAGCTTGATTACGTGGTTGAAATTCTGCTGCCCCGCGAAGTGGCCAAGAACCGCATCATGGGCCGCCGCCTCTGCAAGAACAACAACAACCACCCCAACAATATCTTCATTGACGCCATCAAGCCCACCGGCGACGTATGCCGCGTCTGTGGCGGCGAACTCTCCTGCCGCTCTGACGATCAGGACGAAGCCGCTATCGGCAAGCGCCACGACATTTACTACAATACCACCGACGGCACCCTGGCCGCCGCGTATTTCTACAAGGATCTGGCTGGCGCCGGCAAGACCAAGTATATCGAACTGAACGGCGAAGGCAGCATCGACTCCATCAAGGAAACCCTGCTTTCCAAGCTTGCCTAGTCTGCTTTTTTGCGGTTGCAGCGTAGCCGTCTGCCCCTAGCGGGTTGCGGCTGGCAGCTACTGCAAACAGCCATATGCAAGAGGCCCTGCCAGCGCGGGGCCTCTTGCTGCATTTATAAGGGCAACAGCATCTGAGAAAAATGAATATTTACAGTCTGCAAGACGCATTTGTGAGCACAGCACATTTTAATTAAAAATTTTACCAACTAAATCATCAAGTTAAATTTATTTGCTGCACTACAGTAATTATTTGTTAATATCTATTGACAATATTTGAAAATCATTCATAAAGGCAAGAAAATTTCTTGCCACTGTTTTAGCACATTCTTTGTATTGCCATACCAATGATTCAGGCCATGCAGAAACATAATTTCAATCCCAGTTTCAGCCTGTGATGCAGATTATTGTTTTCCGCGTGCCTTGTAACAGTTCTTGTCATTTCGCAGATGCATCTTGCTATCGTGCGCACGATTGCTCTCCGGAGTATCCGGGGGGGCTTTAGCCTCAACTGCAAAGCCCTGTTCAGCACCGCACCATGGAAAATGAGACATGTCAGAAATAGTCAAGCCATTGCTTTCTTTTGCAATTTTAGTGCTTCTCTTTCTTACGCCCATTTTCTTTATTCACGACTATGCTACCGACACCACATCAAACCTCTCGAGCAGCACCCTCACAAGACTGACTGAAGTCAACGCACGCGCCAGCAACAATTTTTATCAGACCGTTCGTACCAACATGATGGAAATGAACGGCATGACAAAGTATCTGGCTCAGCAGAACGGCAGCGCCAGCAAGGAAGACGTGCTTGCCGTCGCCCCACTTTTCTACGCGCACGGGGTACGGCGCTTCAGCATCGTTGACATTTGGGGCAAGGGCTATGACGGCAGCGGCGCGCCGGTTGATTTCAGCCAGGATACCGTTTTTCTGCTGGCCAGGGAGGGCAAGACCCACATAGACACAGCCTGTGACAACAGCAGGCAGCGGCTTTTGATCGTGGCCAACCCTCTGGTGGTGCAGGGCAGGATCAAGGCTGTCATCATCAGCGAATTTCCCGCCGAGGCCATAGAGACCAATATTGAAACCTGGGCCTTTGGCAACAATACATACAATCTGGTTATCAATGCCGCGGGCGAGCCCGTGTTTCAGGCTCCCCCGCCTGGTAAAACCATGGAGAGCCTTTTCCCCTCCTTTTCCGCAGGAGGTCTGCCGCCTGAAGTCACGGCCCGGCTAAAACAGGAGCTTGAGGAATCGCCGCAAACCTCCATGGCTTTTTCTGACAGCAGCCTGGGCCTGTATGTGGCGACCAGCCCAATAGAGCGGTTTGGCTGGCGCCTGGTGTCGCTTGTTCCCCAGGGCGTGGGTAATGCGGCGGTTTCCAAACAAACGCTTATCACCAACGAGCTGGTGTGGCGTCTGGCCGTGCTGGCGGGTATAATAATTACCTTTGTGCTGCTGCTTGAGCGCAACTCTTCGCGCAAACTGCGCCGTCAGCAAGAGGATTACCGCACGATCATTGCCAGCATTTCTGGCGGTGTACTCAAATTTTTTGGCCCAGACGGCACGTTTCTTTTCATCAGCCCCAACTACAAAAAAATGCTCGGCTTTACCGATGCGGAATTTGAAAAAAAATACGGCAACAGCTTTGCGGCCACCATTTATGAGCAGGATCGTGAAGCCACGCTGCGCATCATGCGCAGGCAGATTAAGAACGAGCAACCCATTGATGTGGAATACAGAACCCGCGCCAAGTCTGGCGCCCTGATCTGGCTGTACCACAAGGGGGCCGAGGTTCGAATCGAGCACGGTCGTTCATACATCCAGAGCATTGTTTTTGATATCACCAACAACAAGGAAGCCGCGCTTTCCAAACGCATATCCGACGAGCGCCACCAGTTTATTCTGGAACAGCACGACATCAATATTTTTGAGCAGAATCTTGTCAGCGGCTATTTTTCCTGTTCGCCGCAGTGGCTGCGCACCTTTGGATCGGTTTTCAACATACTGGAAACAGACACGGCCATTCCGCTGTTTCCCGATGACATGGAGCGCCTGCTTGCATTCCAGAAGGAAGTGCGGCTTGCGCCCCACCAGCACAAGTGCACGGTCGAGGTTCGCCTGCGCGCCGCCGGTGGCGAGTACCGCTGGTTTCGCGTTGAGGCCTCAAGCATTGCCAATTCACAGGGCACCCCCATCTACGCCATAGGCATCATTACCGACATAAACCAGCAAAAATCGCTGGAACTGCAACTGCGCACGCAGGCAACCCGCGACAGCGGCACGGGCATGCGAAACAAGATGAGTACCGAAAAAGCCGTTTCGCAGTTTCTGGAAACGCACGAATCTCCCCTGCCGCAAATGTACGCCATGTTCATGATCGACTTTGACAACTTCAAAGGCATCAACGACCGCTTTGGTCACGCCATGGGCGACAAGGCCATTTTTGACATGGCCCAGATCATTCGCCGGAACTTCCGTGGCGTTGATATTGTGGGCCGTGTGGGCGGCGACGAATTTCTGGTTTTCTGCACCGAAAAAATGTCACTGCACGCCATCCGTGAGCGGGCGTTCACCCTTGTGGAGCAGTTGCGCACAGAGTGCAGCGACCAGCATTCGTGCCTTACCATCACCGCCAGTGTGGGTGTATCGTGCTGTCCCAGAGACGGCACCACCTACGAAGAACTGTTCAACAAGGCAGACAAGGCCACCTATGCGGCCAAAAAAATGGGGCGCAACAGATGCATATTTTACAGGGAAATGAACGAGAGCACCCCAAAGGACACGCCGGTTCAGTAACATGACCATCGCGCACACAAAAAAGGCGGCTGTTGCAACAACAGCCGCCTTTTGCATTTTGGTCAGTGACTCAGAAAGTATCGTTCTGCACTTTACCCCTATTGGGCGCTACCCGCACCGCTCTGCCGGATTGCATTGAGAATTTCAGCTCCCAGAGCAATGGCATGCGAAATGCCCTTTTCATTGTTCACGCTGACCGCCACGGCGTAGCCTGTCTGCCGGTCATAAAAAAAGGCCGTACCAAAACCCGGGAATGAGCCAAGCTTGCCGATCAGGTCTATCCTGGGCTGGTCAAACAAAAAGAGCGTGCAGCCGTCAAGCTCGCTGCCGCGATAGTGATCGTTCTTGGATGTAGACACCGCTTCCTTGCCATCAGGCAACACCAACGGTTTGAGCGGCAGGGTTTCCAGCACATTGTTTTTCAGCAACCGGTCAATATTCACCAGGCGCACCACATCATCGGGCGCGGCTTCCAGATTGCCCGTGCCCATGGCAATGGCAATGCTAGCGGGCATGGGCAGCTGCATTTCGCCATTGCTGCCGCTATATCCCTCGACAAGGCGGGGCACGACAGCCCCGTCAACGCCAACAAGCAGCGTCTTCATGCCCAGACGGTCAACAAACAGCTCGCGTATCTGATCGGCAAAGGAGTTCCCGGTGATTTTTTCGGCAATGACAGCAAGCATGAGAAAGCCGGTATTGCAGTAGAGCTGCCGTGTGCCGGGGCGGAACAGGGGGGGCTGCTTTGCCACCATGCCAATCAGGTCTTCCGGTGACCAGTAGTGGGCCATATTCTGCTGTACAGCGGGCAGGGCGAGCATTTCGGGTATGCCCGAAGTGTGCTCAAGCAGATTGCGCACCGTAATGGCCTTACCATTGGGATATGTGGGGAAAAACTGGCTTATGGGCGTATCGTAGCTCAGCCTGCCCTCTTCAATAAGCCTGTGGATAAGTGTGCCAGTGAACACCTTGGTGACCGAACCAATTTTAAACCGCGATGCGGCAGTCACTGGCGTGGGGTTTTCCAGCGAGGCAGTCCCAAAGGCGGCATTTATGGGGGCATCCTGCCCATGACGCAACACCGCCACAGAAAGACCCGGAACATCCGGGCTGGCGGCCTGTTTGGCACCAAGGTTCATCACAATGCCGCGCACGCTGCCGGTCTCGTGCTGTTTTTTACCGGCACAGGCAGTGAGCAGCAGGCATGCCATGCACAGCACAACAGCCAGATGGCCAAACCGGGGCTTGAAACCAGGGCGGATCAGAATCGGGCAGGTGCGGATCATGCTTTTCCCCCAAAGTTGCGGTGCAGGTCGCGCAACAATTGACGCGCCTGGTTACGGGCATATTTGGCAAGCTTATGACATGGTACAAACATTGGCAACGAGCAGGCAGGCAAAGCGCCCGGCATCAACGATGCCGGGCGCTGTGAAACAGGGCAGCTCCCCAGCGGGACGGGGTGCTACGCCCAGAGAATAAGGTCTGTCTCCAGCGGCGAAGCCTGGGCCGGATGCACGGGCATGATGCGCACGCCGTACCGGTAATGACCGCTGAATGTGGGAATGTAGGTGGCGATATAGCGCATGCCGTTCTGGTCCCTGTCGCCACCGCGTGGCTCAAGACGCAGGATTTCGGGCTTTTCGCGGAAGCTGCCATTGGGCAGCGCCCTGCCTATGACAAGCTGCACCAGCACTTCATCGGCCTGCATATCGCCAAGCTGCAGGCGCAGCTGAACGCTCACGGGTTCGCCGCAGGTCATGGTATTTCCTTCAATACCGCTGATGGCCAGCTCATCCACCTTCAGTGTGCAGAAACGTGACGGCAGGCTGTTTTGCCAGCCAGCCAGCGCGCGGCATGCCTCCCAGTTGTTTTCACGCAGCATGTTGCGCCGCTGCGCGGCCCGCAGGTAAAACTGCCGGATATAATCGGTAAGCATGCGGTTACTGCTGTACATGGCCGTAAGACTTTTGAACGACCGCTTGGAGGTGTTTATCCATTCCTGCGGCAGGTCAGACTCGTTGCGCTCAAAATACAGAGGCACCACGGCAGTCTCCAGCAGCGAATACAGCGCTTCGGCATCGGCATAGTCATTCTGCTCGCTGCTGGGCAATTCGTTGGAAACCACGGGGCCGATAGTCCAGCCGTTCTGCCGGTTGTAGCCTTCGCACCACCAGCCGTCTGAAATACTCAGGTTGATGCCGCCGTTGACCGGCAGCTTCATGCCGCTGGTGCCCGAGGCCTCGTGTGGGCGCCGTGGTGTGTTAAGCCACACGTCGCAGCCCTGGGCCATGATACGTGAGACAGACAGACTGTAGTTTTCGATAAAAAAGATACGGCCCAAAAACCGCTCGTCGCGGCACATGCGCAGCACTTCCTGAATCAGGTTGATGCCAGCCTCGTCGGCAGGGTGCGCCTTGCCCGAGAAAACCAGCACAACCGGGCGGCTGGGGTTGTTGAGAATCTTGGCCAGCCTGTCGGGGTCTGCAAAAATGAGCGTGGCCCGCTTGTAGGGAGCAAACCGGCGGGCAAAGCCAATAATCAACGTATCTGGCCTGAGCATGGATTCCATGCGCTTGCGATCGTCTGAAGGCAACCGGTATTTCTGGATAAACTCAGGTATGCGGCGGCGCAGGTCGTCGAGCAGGGCTTCTTTCTGGTGCATACGGGCCGCCCAGTAGGCCTCGTCGGGTATCTGGTCCACCTTGTCCCATACGCCAGCGCCTGGAGGAGCCTGCATCCAGCCAGAGCCGAGATACTGGCGCAGCAGCTCGTTCATCCAGCTGCCCACATACGAGGGCACATGAATGCCGTTGGTCACGTGGCCGATGGGGGTTTCGGCCACCGGCAGGCTCTTCCACAGGTTGTTCCACATATGGCGCGAAACAACTCCGTGCAGGCGGCTCACGCCATTGGCCCAGCACGAATGCCGCAGGGCCAGTACTGTCATTTCAAAGGCATTGCTGTTGCCGCCCTCAATCTGTCCGAGCTGCACAAACTGCTGCCACGATATGCCCAGATTGGCCGCAATACCGCCAAAATACCGCTCCATGAGCTCAAGCGAAAAAGATTCATTGCCTGCGGGCACGGGAGTGTGGGTGGTGAACACTGTATTGGAACGCACCCGCACCGTAGCCTCGGCATAGTTCATGCCCATGCTCAGGCATTCCTGCATGCGCTCCATGGCCATGAAGGCCGAATGCCCCTCATTCATATGGAACACACTGGGCTTTATGCGCAGTGTGCGCAGCAGGCGCATGCCGCCCATGCCCAGCAGCATTTCCTGCAGCAGGCGCACCTCGCGGTTGGCCTCATACAGTTTGTCGGTAATACGGCGGTCTTCATCGGTATTGCGGCGCGTGTCGGTATCCATGAGGTACAGGGCTATGCGGCCCACAGCCAGCTTCCATACCCGCGCGAACAGCAGTCGCCCCGGCAGCTCAAGCTGCACATACACCGGCTGATTGTCAGCATCGTAGACCATCGAGATGGGCAGCAGCGCAAAGTTGTTTATGGGATACTGCGCCACCTGCCGCCCTTCGGAATCTATATCCTGCCGGAAGTAGCCGTTTTTGTACAAAAGTCCCACGCCCACAAGGGGTATGGCCATGTCTGAAGCCGATTTGAGATGATCGCCCGAAAGAACGCCCAGCCCACCGGAATAAATTGGTATGGACTCGTTCAAACCGTATTCGGTAGAAAAATAGGCAATGGGCGCTTCTGGCGTCACATCTGCGCTCAAGGAGCGGATAGGCTCTTCCATGTAGGCGTCAAACTTGGCGACCACCTCGCGGTAAAGACTCATGTAGTCTTCGTTGTCCAGCAGGTCCTTGAAACGCTCGGGCGCGGCCTGTTCAAGCATCTGCAAGGGGTTACGCCAGGTTTCCCACTGCGCGGGGTTGAGAGCCATGAACAGGGCCTTGGCCTTGTCGTGCCAGCACCACCACACGTTGCGGGCAATGTCGCGCAACCGTGACAGCTCTTCGGGCACTTCCGCCACGGCCATGATGGGCCGCAAGAATGGCGTGGTGGAACAAGAGGTGGAAAGCACACGCGCCAGCGCCACATGTCCGGCGTCGTAATTTACCCGGCTGGCGGCCTTTTTGAGTGCCATGGTAAATGCCGTGATGTAATTCTCAAAAAAGAACTGCCACGATGTTTTTTCGGCCAGCGCACGGGCCTCTGCCCGCCACAGGGGCAGGTTGTCCACCGCGCAGGTGGCCGCCAGCATCAGGTGGTCATGAAGCACCGTGGCGCTCTGTTCAAGATTCATGCCCCGGCGCAGCATGACGCACACGCCGTTATGCGGCGACGAGCTTTCCTTGAGCTGTTCCTTGGCCCACATGCCAAAACCGGAAAGATCGGTGGTAAGCGTGGGCACTGCCCAGGCCGCGCTTTCCTGCGGGGTATAGCCCCAGGGCTCGTACCACGAGGGGAAGCAACCCACGTCACACGAAGACATGACTTCATCATACTGCATGTTCAAAAAGCCATCGTCCCCGTTGAGCATGGCAGGCACAAAGATGACCTTGATCTTGTTTTCCGGCCGGTTGTTGAGCCCCAGACGGCGACAGGCGTTGATGATGGGGTCCTGCGGGGCATTCCAGGCAAAATGGGTACAGATAAAGGGCTGACCGTTGTCGTCCGCGCCGGGTTCGCCTGAAACGGCGGCCGTGTTTACGCCCGTGTGGCCGCCCATCACAAGACACAGCGCCAGAACAGACGCATCTGTACCTGCCAGACTCTGCTCCATGCGGGCAAGGGCCTCAAGGAAGATATCAACGCCCTTGTTGTGCATTTCGTAGCGGCCAGAAATGGCAAAAATACGGGTGGTTGCGGGCAGCTCGCAACGCAGGAAGCGGTTGGCCGCCTCCATAATGCGCGCCCTGCGCGCCTCGGGTAACGCACGGTCAACCGAATAGTCGGGCACAACCCGCATATCCAGACCGTTGGTGGTGATAACATCGGGCTGGCGGCCCAGCAAAACTGTGGATTCTTCACCGGTTATGGGGCTCACCGTGGTAAAAACGTCTGCCTCGCGCGCGGTTGCGCCCTCAAGCGACCACTTGGCCGTGATATTAAGGGCTGCGGCCTCGTTGGCCGGGTTGATGTTGCGCAGGTTTGAATAGATGTCGCGCCCGGTACCGGCCATGGCCCGGCCAAGCATGGTGGCGTGGGTGGTAAAGACAGTGCCTATGCCGGGCGCAAGTTTTTTGAGCGCCAGCAGGCCTGCGCCGCACATCCACTCGTGGAACAGGGCCACGCTGCGCCCTTCCATGGGTTCCACGCGGCTCTCGTGTATGGCGGCAATAACCGCGCCGCAGGCCGTGGCAAACATGACAGGCTCAATGTAATCCCAGCCGCCAGAGAGCGAATCCACGCCATACCCCTTCCACAGGTCGTACAACAGCTGGTTGCTTGAATACCTTTTGGCAAAATCGACAAGAATCACCTTGGGCCTGCCGGGTATGTTCCAGCGGCCCATGCGACATTTGAGATCCCTGGTGGCAAAGGCCATTTTAAGGGAATCCCACACGCTTTCGTCCGTTTCTTCAAAACCCGGATTTTCGGCAAGGGAAGGGCCCAGAAAAAAATAATCCTCTCCAAACTGCTCCACTGCCTGCAAGGCCTTGCTGCTTACAACCGAATAGATGCCGCCCACCTTGTTGCAGACTTCCCAGCTGACCTCAAAAAGAGTGACCGTATTATTTTCAAAATTCATGGTGTCTCCTTATGGAAATGCCATTCAATCAGACTGAGGCTCCAGTGCCAGAACTGAGGCTGCTGCGGCTTGCCCTGCGCGCCTTGCCGGTCTTGCTGGCCAGCTCTGCGGCATCAAGACGCAATTCAAGGTCTGCCAGCACATTCATGTAGGTGATATAGGCATCGTAGGGGCTGTCGAATGGATTGGGCCTGTCCTGACGCGGACCGGTAAACCAGCGGGTGGACATGTGACGGAAATGGTCGGCAGTCTGCAGCCGCTCGTAATCGTGCAGCAGCATCCTGTCGCCGCAGGCGCGTATGCGGGCGGCAAGGCTGTAAAGGGCGTGGATGGCATCTTTTTGCATGTCGTTGCCAAGCCACGAGGTGAGGTCGTTTCCGTTGTCTTCCCAAGACATGAACTTGGGCACGTCCACTTCTCCGGCGGGCTTGAGCTTTCCGGCAAGAGATGCGGGCGTGGCAAAGCTGAAGCGGCTGTCGGCCAGCAGGGCCTCGGGCAGGGCCGCCATAAAGTCGAATATGCCAGAATCTGACGTGTTGCGCAGACCGAACATATGCATATCATTAAAAATATTGATGACATCAGCAGTTTCAGCCAGGCTGTGGAGCCACGAGGCATATTTGTCTGCGGTCAGGGGCCAGCCAGTCCAGGTACTGTCGCCAAAACGCAGCCCCATATCGTCTGAAAGCGCCGCATTGCGCAGCAAAAGCTGCATCTTTGGGCCGGAAACCGGGCGATATACCCAGTTTGGACTGCGCCAGCCAAGCACATGATCTGTACCCTGAGCCAGAGCGGTCTTGAAACCAAGCTGCTGCAGGGCTGTGGCAAGATCATTGTTGAAAACGCACTCTGTGTGCATGAAGGACGTGGGCTTTTTGCCAAAAAGTTTCTTGAGGCGTGCGCTCTGCGCCTTGACCTGACGGTCAAATTCCTCGCGCGAATATAGGAACGCCAGCGAATGCGCCGAGGTTTCCGCCACAAATTCCACGCAGCCGGTGGCCGCCAGCGCGCAGAGGCTTTCTGTAACTTCGGGGGCGTACTGCTCAAAAAGATCAAGAGCCGTGCCAGAAACGCACAGCGACACAACAAACGCACCGTCAAACCGACGCACAAGCCGGAGCAGCATTTCGCAGGCTGGCAGATAGCACAGGCGCGCGGCGCGCAGCAAAGCCTCGCAGTTGCGGTCATCATCTTCGTAGACAGAGCTCTGCCCCATGTCGAAAACAGTGTAGCGGCGCAGCTGATACGGCTCGTGAATAGTGAAGCACAGACATAGCGCAGGCATCAGTGACCTCCAAGGACATCGCGGTAAATGGTCAACAACTGGTTGGCGGCATTCTCCCATCGAATGGACTTCATTTCTTCCCGGCAATTTTTCACCAGTTCGGCGGCAAGGCAGGGGTAGCGCAGCACGGCGCAAATCTTGTCGGCCATGTCGCGTGTATCCCAAAAATCTGCTTTAAGCGCGTGCTCCAGCACTTCCGAAACACCTGATTGGCGCGAGAGCAAAACCGGCACGTCGTACAACATGGCTTCCAGCGGCGTGATGCCAAAAGGTTCGGAAACCGAGGGCATTACATACAGGTCGCTGAGGGCAAACATGCGGTCTACATCCTGCCCGCGCAAAAAACCTGCAAAATGGAAGCGCTTGCCAATGCGCAGCTGCCCCGCCCTGCGGATGAGCTCTGGCAGCATGTCGCCGCTGCCCGCCATGAAAAAGCGTACGTTGGGGATTTTTTGCAGCACCAGGCGGGCCGCTTCCATGAAATATTCCGGCCCTTTCTGGAATGTCACACGGCCAAGAAACAGCACGCGTTTTTCGTGCCGTATGCGTTGCGGCACAAGGTAGTGGCGCTGGGCCTCGTGCCGGGCCACGGCGTTATGTACCACCACGACCTTTTCAGGCGGTACGCCGTAGCGGTCAATGACTGTCTTGCGGGTCAGGCGGCTCACGGCCACCACCACATCGGCGGCGTTGAGCCCGGCGCGCTCGATACCCGCCACCTGCTCGTTGATATTCAGACCGCTGCGGTCGTATTCCGTGGCGTGGATATGTGCCACAAGAGGCTTGCCCGTAAGCGCTCTGGCCAGCATGCCCGCCGGGTAGGTCATCCAGTCGTGCACATGGATAACGTCAAACTGCTCCTGTACGGCAATGGCGGCAGCCAGCCTGCTGTAGCGGTGCACCTCGGTCATGAGGTCCGGTCCGTAGCCGCCGTGCAGTTCAAACGTCACAGATTCATTGCCAGAAATGCTCTCGGTGGGGCTGCCGGGCAGATGGCCCACCAGCCGGTTGGTGACCGTGCACTGGGGCGCCTGCCGCAAATATTCAAGCGCCTCTGCATAGCCCTGGGGCGTCAGGTAGGGAACCAGCGGGCTTTCCACAGGCAGGCAGCGGATACTGCGGGCCCACACGTCCTGGCCGGCCGCGGCCATGATTTCGGCAACATGCGGGCTCACGGGCGTACCCGATGCCCCCCGCATGTGCAAAAATCCGTTCTGCCCTGCGCTGCCCTCCACACGGGGCAGCACAAAGATTATTTCCGCGCCTTTTTTTGCAAGGGCCTGGGTCATGCCAAAGCATGCCGTACCCAGCCCCCCGCTGATATGGGGCGGAAATTCCCAACCAAACATAAGCACTCGCATGACGAATACCTACTCCTCGCTGCCGGGTGTGGCCGATTCTACGGTTATGGTTGCCCTGCACACGCCGGTTTTGTCGCCAGAGGGGGGATTGGCAAGGCAGTGAGCCACCCTTCGCTCCCATTGGCTGTAAATTTCTGGTGCACCTCTCTGCAGATTTTTGAGCATGCGCTGGCACTCTGCCACGCTCCAGGCCTGTGCAGTACAACCACCCGGCGCATATGGCGGGGAGCCATCAAATACCTCTGAAATACTGCCCAGCCCCGCCTCGCACAGATGCTTGCAAAACAGCGGGGTAAGCGTATCAAGCAGGCCCTGCACCGCACCGTTCAGATCCCAGGCTGTCTGCAGCAGGGCATCAGCATAATGGCCCAGCAGCCAGGGCCACACGGTTCCCTGATGATAGGCTCCATCGCGGCTGTGGGCATTGCCGCCGTAGCGGCCCACATAGGCGGGGGCGTCGGGCGCCAGTGTGCGCAGACCGTATGGGGTGAGCAGCCTGTTGCGCACGCATTCCACAACCTGCGCGTGGCAATCGTCCACAAGCACCGCATGCGGCAGTGAAACAGCAAATATCTGGTTGGGCCTTACGCTACGGTCAAGATGACCATCGCGCCATACATCGCCCAGATGCCCGCCCTCGTCATTTGTCCAGAAACGGCGCAAAAAAGCATCCCGCAGGGCCGCGCGCTGGCGCTCGCCCGTGATCAGCGGTTCATGAAAGGCGGCGGCAAGGCTGTCGGCAAAGGCAAGGGTGTTATACCATAGGGCATTAACCTCAACCGGGCAGCCCTGACGAGGCGTGACAGGCTGACCGTCCACCTGGGCGTCCATCCAGGTAAGCTGGGTGTGGGCGTCGCCAGCGTGCAGCAGGCCTTCTGCATCCACAAAAATGCCCATGCCCGGCCCGCGCCGGTAGCCCTTGATTATGGATTTGAGCGCCTCCCACGCATGCTGATGCGCCCAGGCCAGACCGTCCGGAACTGTGGTCAGCATCTGTTGCAGGGCAAAGGCGTACCACAGTGAGGCATCCACCGAATTATAGGCGTGGTCGCCCGACTCCGAAAACATGTTGGGCACAAGGCCATTGCGAATATACTGCCCCAGATCGGCCAGCACGCGCAGGCCAAATTCTTCGCGCCCTGCGTGGAAGGTCAACCCCGGCAGGCTTATGAGGGTGTCGCGCCCCCAGGCGTCAAACCAGGGGTACCCGGCAAGCACGGCGGGCCTCCCCGAAGGGGTGGTTACGCAAAACTGCTCGCCAACCTGGGCAAGATGCCCCACCAGCCCCCTGCTCTCATGCTGGGCTGCGGTGCGCGAGCGGCTCTCGGCTTCCCACTGCCGGTCAACCCCTTCACAAGGCTCCGTGCCCGCGGCCACATACACATAGCCACCCAGAGGCAATGGCGGCAGGGCTATTTCGAGCACGCCCGGCATGAAGAGGTCTTCGCTATCGTCAAATCCGCGTTCGCGCTCTTCAAAATATTCCACATTGCGGAACCAGTCCGGCGCGGGCGTAAAGCTTACCGGCAGAGCCTCTGGCTGCTGGCCGTCTGCACCGCCACCACCGGCCATAATTCCCTGATCCAGAACCGACGAGGGTTCTGTCAGGGCAACGGCCTGCACAAACAGGGAAGGCAAGGCTTCATAGGGCCGTATGCCAAAGCCCCCTGTCACCTCTTGCGTATCGTGCCGCAGGCAGGTGTTGGCACGGGTGAGGGCATGAACATTGCGAAAGGCCAGCAGGGGCTTGATGCGCAGCACAAGATCGGGAATACCCGCGGGGCCACGCAGCTCATAGCGCAGCAGAACCCTGCTGCTATTCTTGCACAGCAATACCTCACGGCTCAGGCTTACCTCGCCCACGCGATAAACACTCTGTGGCCACTGATCCAGATAAAAGGCCTCAAGATACTCATGCCCGTTGGGATAGAGCGTGCCGGGGTGCTGACGGCTGGAAAAGAAAAATTCCCTGCCGCCGCCGTATACGGATTCTTCAAGGGTTGAAAGCAGCACATGCCTGCCCTGCGGCGTAGAGACCGCAAGCATACCGTGGTATTTACGGGTATTGCAGCACAGTATGCTGCTGCACGAGCAGTCGCCCAGCCGGTTGGTGAGCAGCCACTCCCGGTGCAGCGCCCTGCGCGTATTCTGGCAGGCTGCTTTATCAAAGCTGAACCGCATACGGCCTCCTTGACGCACGGGTTAAGGCGACGGCGAAAGCTGCGGAAGGGAGGAGCGGAGCGCAACTGCCGCCATACCGCCGGGCAGACGCTGCGGCGGGTAACTTGCGGCAATATATGTGGAAGGGTTACGGCCTGAAGGGCGCAGAGAGTAACTGAAACAGCCGGAACTCTGACCACAAAAACCGCAACAGGAAGAAAACATTGGGGTAAACCCCTTTTCTACCTGCATTAACGATTCTACCGTACCCCATAAAATTTTGAATGTCGAGCCAGCGCTCTTTTGTTTTTACACAGTGCGCCAGATAATGATCGACCTTTTCATGGTGAATGCACTGCTTGCAAAGATCACAAAGACATTTGACAAATCGCCAACAGCCCGGCGACAGCATTATTACAAAAACGATTTTTATTTCAAAAACACGCGATATGGCAAATGCGTGCACAAAAAAAACCATTTAATAATGACGCTTCGCTGCCATACAGACTCCCCTGCATGATCGGCGGCAAAGTCTGTAACCTTCCAGCCAGCGGCAAAGCACGGCCCTGCCGCACTGGGGGCTTTTTCTTTGTTCATTTTTAGGGTAAGCTTGTTCGTTGCTCACAATCTCAGCATACCTGACGGGGGTAGTTCATGAAAGCACTTGGTCGTTGGCTTGGGGCTCTGGCCCTTACCCTGCTTGTGCCTGTTGCGGCGCTGGCAGGTGACATCAAGGTTGGCCTCATGTGTCCGCTTACGGGCAAATGGGCGTCCGAAGGTCTGGACATGAAGAACATTGTCACCCTGCTGGTTGACGATGTGAATGCCAAGGGTGGCATCAAGGGCAGCAAGATTCAGCTTGTGGTCGAAGACGACGCAGGCGACCCGCGCACTGCCGCTCTGGCCGCGCAGAAGCTGGCTTCTGCCGGTGTTGTGGCTGTTATCGGAACCTACGGCTCTGCCGTGACCGAAGCCAGCCAGAGCATTCTGGACGAAGCGGAACTGGTGCAGATCGGCACCGGCTCCACCAGCGTACGCCTGACGGAAAAAGGCCTGCAGCTCTTTTTCCGCACCTGCCCGCGTGACGACGCGCAGGGCAATTCTGCCGCCGAAGCCATCAAAAAGGGTGGCTACAAGGCTGTGGCTCTGCTGCACGACAATTCTTCCTACGCCAAGGGTCTGGCAGAAGAAACCAAGGCCGTGCTCGACAAGGCCGGTGTGAAAGTGGTGTTTTACGACGCTCTTACCCCCGGAGAGCGCGACTATACCGCCATTCTGACCAAGCTCAAGGCCGCAAACCCCGACCTCGTTTTCTTTACCGGTTACTATCCTGAAACCGGCATGTTGTTGCGGCAGAAAAGGGAAATGGGCTGGAATGTTCCCATGATGGGCGGCGACGCCGCCAACCATCAGGATCTGGTCAAGATCGCCGGTAACGAGGCAGCCACCGGCTACTTCTTTATCAGCCCGCCGCTGCCTCAGGACATGGACACGCCTGAAGCCAGGGAATTCCTCAAGGCTTTCAAGGCCAAGTACAATACCGTGCCTGTTTCGGTGTGGGCCGTGCTTGCTGGCGACGCTTTCAAGGTCATTGAAGGCGCGCTTGAAGCTGGCAAGGACACACCCAAGGCCATGGCCGCCTGGCTCAAGGAGCTCAAGGGCATGCCCGGTCTTTCCGGCAGCCTTGGCTTTAACTCCAAGGGTGACCGCGTGGGTGAGTTCTACCGCACCTACAAGGTTGATGCCACTGGCAACTTTGTTTTGCAGCCCAAGTAGTAATACGGCGCGGCCACAGGCCGCACCCGTGCTGCACAGATACACGCCAGGGGCACAACCGCCCCGGCGAAAAGCGTAGCCCCCCTGCGGGCGCGTTCATTACGGCGGGTGACCGGTATGCCGGTCACCCGCCAAATGCCGAGTACCAACGCCGAACATTATGGAACAATTTCTCCAACAGCTTTTGAACGGCCTGGCCGTGGGCGGCATCTATGCGCTTGTGGCGCTGGGCTACACCATGGTGTACGGCGTGCTCAAGCTCATCAATTTTGCCCACGGCGACCTGTTTACCATTGGCGCCTATCTGGGGCTTACCCTGCTTGTCAGCTGCAACATGGCCGGTGCGCTCAACCCCTTTCTGGCGGTTGCCGCCGTTTTCATCATGGTTGCGCTGCTGGTTGCGCTCATAGGCTTTTTGCTTGAACGTTCGGCATACCGCCCTCTGCGCAATGCCAACCGTCTTTCAGCCGTTGTTTCGGCTCTTGGCGCATCCATATTTTTCCAGAATGCTGTCATGCTTGTGTACGGGGCGCGTTTTTATGTGTACCCCGACTATCTGCGCCCCGACTTTACGGTGAGAATGCTTGGCCTTGAAGTGCCCGGCGTGCGCCTGCTGGTTATTGCGGCCAGCGTGGTGCTGATGCTCGGTCTTTGGGCCTTTATCCAGCGCACTCGCACGGGTGCTGCCATTCGCGCTGTTGCCATCGACCCCGGCGCGGCCCAGCTCATGGGCATCAATGTTGACCGCATCATTTCGCTGGTATTTCTGATCGGCCCCGGCCTTGGCGGCGCGGCGGGCCTGATGGTGGGCATCTACTACGGGCAGATCGACTTCACCATGGGCTGGACCTACGGCCTCAAGGCCTTTACCGCAGCCATCCTTGGCGGCATCGGCAATATTCCCGGTGCGATGCTGGGCGGGCTTTTGCTGGGCGTTATCGAAGCCCTGGCCGCCGGCTACATTGCCATAGCCTGGAAGGACGCCATCGCCTTTCTTGTGCTTATTCTCATTCTGATCATCCGACCCACTGGCATTCTGGGCGAACGCACGGCGGACAAACTATGAAAAACATTCCGTGCAATACCGTTCTTTATGTGGCGGCGGGTCTCGTACTGTGCGTCCTGCCCTTTTTCTGCAACGCCTACTGGCTTGACGTATGCGTAAGCATCGGCCTGTACGCGGTGCTGGCGCTTTCGCTCAACATCATTCTTGGGCAGGCGGGCATATTCCACATGGGGCATGCCGCCTTTTTTGCCGTAGGCGCATACACCACCGCCATTCTCAACACCCTGTGCCACTGGTCCGTGCTGTGGATCATGCCTCTCTCTGGCGCGGCTGCAGCGCTGTTCGCCCTTGTGGTGGCCCGCCCCATCATTCATCTGCGCGGCGACTACCTGCTCATCGTGACCATCGGCATTGTTGAAATCGTACGTATTGCCCTGATCAACGATGTTTTTGGCCTCACAGGCGGTGCCAATGGCATATTTGGCATCAGCAGACCCATGTTTTTTGGCTTCAAGATTGTCAAAAGCATGCAGTTCTATTTTCTGGTGTGGGGCATGGTGGGCCTGAGCCTGCTGCTGTTTTACGGCCTGTGGCATTCGCGTTTTGGCCGCGCCCTCAACTACATCAAGGAAGACGATGTGGCTGCCGAAGGCTGCGGGGTCAATGTTACCCACTACAAGCTGGCGGCCTTTGTGCTGGGAGCTTTCTGGGCGGGCATGGCGGGCACGCTGTACGCCGCCAAGATGACCACCATCGCGCCTGAATCGTTCAACTTCATGGAATCGGTAATTATTTTTGCCGTGGTCATTCTTTCTGGCGGCAGCCAGCTTGGCGTGCTTATCAGCGCATTTCTGTTCATCGGCCTGCCCGAGCTGCTGCGCGAATTTTCCAACGCGCGCATGCTCATCTTTGGCCTTGCCATGATGGTCATGATGATCTGGCGGCCCCAGGGTTTGCTGCCCCCCCGGCAACGGCGCTACCGCGTAGACACGCCGCCCGCTGCCAGTGATGAAGGGAGGCCCGCATGACCCTGCTGCGCCTTGAAGAAATGAGCAAGATGTTTGGCGGCCTTGTTGCCCTCAACGATCTTACGTTTGATGTGGATGCTGGCAGCATTGTTGGCCTTATCGGCCCCAACGGCGCAGGCAAGACCACGGTTTTCAACTGCATTACCGGCAACTACACACCGGAATCGGGCCGCATATTCTTTGACGGCAAGTCCATTGCCGGTCTGCGCCCCCACAAGGTGGTGGAGCTGGGCATTGCCCGTACCTTTCAGACCATCCGCCTGTTCGGGCGGCTCTCTGTGCTCGAAAACGTGCTGGCGGGCCGTCACTGCCGCATGAAGTCGGGGCTGCTTTCGTGCATGCTGCACACCCCGGCCCAAAAGGCGGAAGAAAAAGCCGCTGTGGCCCGCTGCATGGAAGAACTGCAGTTTGTGGGTCTGGCCGACCGTTATACCGAGGCGGCAGGCGGGCTTTCGTACGGCAACCAGCGACTGCTTGAAATAGCCCGCGCGCTGGCGTCCGACCCGCGTCTGGTGATTCTGGACGAACCCGCAGGCGGCATGAACGATCAGGAAACCGCCGCCCTGGTGGATACCATACGCGCCATACGCGACCGGGGCATCACCGTGCTGCTTATCGAGCACGACATGCGCCTTGTGATGAAGATTTGCGAAAAACTGGTGGTGCTGGAACACGGCACCATGATTGCCCAGGGCAAGCCCGAAGACGTGCGCCAGGATCCCGCCGTTATCGAAGCCTATCTGGGCGCAGACGACGAAAAGTGGTAAGCCATGTCCCTGTTGCAATTGTCTAATGTGCGCGTGCGTTACGGCAGCGTTGAAGTGCTGCACGGCATCGACCTGAGAGTGGAAGAAGGCGAAATCGTCACCATTCTTGGGGCCAACGGCGCGGGCAAAAGCACTACCCTGCTGTCCATCAGCGGGCTGGTGCGCCCTTTCGAGGGCGAAGTCCTTTTTGAAGGGCAAAACCTGCTGCGCCTGCCAAGCCACAAGGTTGTAGGTCTTGGTATTGCCCAGTCGCCCGAAGGCCGCCGTGTTTTCGGCATCATGAGCGTGCTTGAAAACCTGCGCCTCGGGGCCTTTTGCATAGAAGACAAGGCCCGCAGGGAACGCACGCTTGAATGGATATTCGACCTGTTTCCACGTTTGCAGGAACGCAAGGACCAGCTGGCGGGCACACTCTCAGGTGGCGAGCAGCAGATGCTGGCCATTGGCCGCGCGCTTATGGCCGAACCCCGTCTGCTGCTGCTGGACGAACCTTCGCTGGGCCTTGCCCCTCTGCTGGTGCGCTCCATCTTTGAAACCGTGCGCGCCATCAACAAGCGTGGGGTTACCGTACTGCTGGTCGAGCAGAACGCCCGCGCGGCTCTCAAGCTGGCCACGCGCGGCTATGTACTTGAGGTTGGCAGCGTGGTGATGGAAGACAAGGCCGAAAATCTTTTGGCCAATGCCAGCGTTCGCGAGGCTTATCTGGGTGGTTAGCCGGGACTGCGCGCAACAAGTATCAGCAATACCGGGCAGTAAGGCAAAGCCTTGCGGCCAGCTGCTGACAAAAAAAATTCCTGCGCGTTTTACTTGACAGAAATTTGCTTTCAACTATATTTTTCCATTCCAACGCGGCGGCTCTTCCGCCGTTATTTTAGCAATACGGCGCTGCTGCGCATGGAGGTTTTGCTATGACCCCTCTGGAAAAAGCCACCAAAACCGCTGAAGGCGTGGTGGTCAACGGTTTTGTTCTTTCCCCGGTGGTGGAACAGTGTTCTGGCTGTGACCGCGTGCGCGAGTTCGAAGGCGAGCAGTTCTGCTCCAGCTACCCTGTCCCCGCCAAAAAGTGGACTGCCGGACGCTGCAACTTTGCCACCCACGTGAAGGCCACTGTTGCTGCCGCCGCCAAGGTCAACCCTTTGAAGGCGTCCAAGCGCGCCGCCAAGGGTGGCCGCTAGGCGACCAAGGCTTACATCGGTTCCGATACGCCGCTGGCGGCCTGCATGCGCACCATGCGCAAACGGGCCGCTGGACTATGGCTGTGCCGGAGCTGAAGACTTTTTCAAGGGGCTGCGCAAGCAGCCTCTTGCGCGTTGTAACGCCATACGGGAAACACCATGTCCAAGATACTCGACACGCTGCTGCGGGGGCTTGCAGGTCGCGAAGACCGCGTGGCCGAATTGCAGGCAGTTCTTACTGCCTGCCATGCTCTGGGGCCGGACAACGGCGGCCAGGGCGAGATGGAGAAGGTGCGCTGCATCACCAACTGGCTCAAGGCCTGCGGGGTCACCGCCCTTTCACGCGTAGACGCACCCGACCCCCGCGTGAGCGAAGGCCAGCGCCCCAACCTTGTGGCGCGCATTCCCGGCAAAAGCAGCCGCACCCTGTGGCTTTTTGGCCACACCGATGTGGTGCCTCCGGGCGATCTTGACGCATGGACCAGCAACCCCTGGCAGGTGCGCCGCGAAGGCGATTTTCTGTATGGCCGTGGTGTGGAAGACAACCAGCAGGCCATCGTAAGCATGCTGCTGCTGGCTGAGGAAGTACTGGCCCACAACGTTACCCCCGAACTTTCGCTGGGCCTTGTCTTTATGGCCGACGAGGAAACGGGCAGTCTGTTTGGCCTGGAGCATCTGCTCAACACGGCCCCGCACTTTTTCAACCCCGACGATCTCTACATCGTACCCGACGCCGGTTCGACCAAGGGCGATGTGATTGAAATCGCAGAAAAAAGCCAGTTGTGGCTCAAGGTGCAGACAACGGGCATCCAGTGCCACGCCTCTACCCCGCAAAAAGGTCGCAATGCCTTTCTTGCCGCGGCAGACATGGCCCTTTCGTGCCACAATGCCCTGCGTGCGGCCTTTGGCGATGCCAACCCGCTGTTTGATCCGCCGCATTCCACCTTTGTGCCGGGCAAGCACGAGGCCAACGTGCCCAACATCAACACGGTGCCCGGCAACGACGTCTTTTACGTCGACTGCCGCCTGCTGCCCCATGTTGAAATGGACAACGTGCTGGCAAAGATGCGCGAAGTGGCCGCCGAGGTGGCCGCGCGCCACTGCGTGCAGATCAACGTAAGCGTTGTGCAACGGCAAAACGCCACGGCCATTCCGCAGACCTGCACGGTGGTTACCGCGCTCAAGTCTGCCATTGCCAGCATTTACGGCGAAAAGGCCCAGGCTGTGGGCATTGGCGGCGCCACGGTTGCCTCGTTTTTGCGGCACAAGGGGCTGCCCGCCGCTGTGTGGGCCTGCCTTGAAAACACCTGCCATCAACCGGACGAACGCTCATCCATCACCGCCACCATCAAGGACGCGCAGGTGTTCGCCCATATTCTCATGAACACATCCCATGTCTGATTCCACATTTGACTGCATTGTCGCTGGCGGCGGCCACGCTGGCAGCGAAGCTGCCGTGGCCCTTGCCCGCATGGGCCACAGCGTGCTGCTCATCAGCGGCAATCTTGACCGCCTTGGCTATCTTTCGTGCAATCCCGCCATCGGCGGTCTGGCCAAGGGGCACATGGTGCGCGAAATAGATGCCCTTGGCGGCATGATGGGCCTGTGGGCCGACGCTGCCGGCATACAGTTTCGCGTTCTGAACATGAGCAAGGGCCCCGCGGTGCGCGCCACCCGAGCCCAGATAGACCGCGAGGCCTATCAGCGCGTGCTCAAAAAGACCCTGTACAACACGCCCGGCCTGCGCATCTGGCAGGATTCCGTCATTGACGTGACCACAGACGATGGCCGCGTTACCGGCGTGCGCACCGCCCAGGGCCTTGAATTTGCCGCGCGCCATGTGCTGCTGACCACGGGCACGTTTCTGGACGGGCGCATCCACATGGGCCTTACAAATCTGCCGGGCGGCCGCCTTGGCGACGCCCCGGCGCTGGGCCTTTCCGACAGCCTCCGCAAGCTCGGCCTGACCCTGGGCCGCCTGAAAACAGGCACGACTCCGCGCATTCTCAAGTCGTCCATCGACTATTCAAAACTCGAAGAACAGCCAGGCGACAAGCCGCCCCCCGGTTTCAGCTTTCGCGGCCCCGGCCCGGTGCTGGAACAGGTTTCGTGCCACGTTACGTGGACAAATGAGCGCGCCCACGAGATCATCCGCAGCGGTTTTGACCGTTCGCCCATGTTTATGGGCGTCATCAAGGGAACCGGCGCGCGCTACTGCCCCTCCATCGAAGACAAGGTTGCCCGTTTTCCGCACCGCGAACGCCACCAGATTTTTCTGGAGCCAGAAGGCCTCAACAGCGCTGAGGTATACGCCAACGGCATTCCCACCAGCCTGCCCCTTGATGTGCAGCTGGACATGGTGCACGCCCTGCTGGGCCTGGAAAACGCCGTGGTGCTGCGCCCCGGCTACGCCATTGAATACGATTATGCCAACCCCATCCAGCTGCGCCCCACACTCGAGACCAAGGCTGTACCCGGCCTGTGGCTGGCGGGGCAGATCAACGGAACCTCCGGTTATGAAGAAGCAGCAGCCCAGGGCCTGTGGGCCGCGCTCAACATATCGTGCAGCATGCGCGGGCTTGGCCCCTTTGCACCGGGGCGCGATCAAGCATACATGGCTGTTCTTGTTGATGATCTTGTGACACTGGGAACCCAGGAACCCTACCGCATGTTTACCTCGCGCGCCGAGCACAGGCTGCTGCTGCGCGAGGACAACGCCGATACGCGCCTGACCCCCATAGGCCGCGAACTGGGCCTCGTACGTGATGAACAGTGGCGCATGTTTTGCATAAAAACGGAATCTGCCGAACGTTTCAGGGATTACCTAGGCAAAAAACGCATACCCGGGCACAAGCTGCCCGATGATGCGTCAGAAACCCGCCTGCCAGCGGGCAAGACCCTTGCCGAAGCCCTGAAGCGTCCCGACGTGGACCTTGATCTGCTTGAGTCCATGCTGGCAGAAGCGCAGCACGGGGCGCTGACCGAGGTCGGAGCCGAGCTGGCCGCCGCCAGGGCAACAGCCGGTGCTGGCGCGTGTGAAAGTGTGCAGATTGAGATCAAGTACGAAGGCTATCTGGTACGGCAGCGCGAGCTGATTGCCCGCTCGGCGCGGCTGGAGGCAACAGCCTTGCCCCCGCAACTCGATTATGCGAAAGTAGCGGGGTTATCCCATGAGGTGGTGGAAAAACTCAACCGGGTACGTCCCTGCAGCCTCGGCCAGGCCGGGCGCATATCGGGCGTAACCCCAGCGGCAGTTGCCTGCCTTGAGGTTCATCTCCACAAACTCGGGCTGTTGCGTCCAGAGAAGCATGCCAGCGCCGCCGCGGCATCCCTGCCGTGATGGACAACGACATATAACTGGTGACACCGGTGGACTTATGACGGGCACAGAGCTTCTTATTGTTGTCGTCTTATTGCTTGTGGCGCTCAGCGTCACGCTCGTCGTTGTCAAGGGCCGGTTGCAGAGCATTCGGCACGAGGCCAAGCGCGCGGACATGATCCGTCACATGCTCGAGACAGCCCAGATACAAAACGAGATATTCGATCTCAATGTCGAAGAGAGGCACAGCCACAAGGGCATGGCTGGCACACTCACCAAGATACTGCCCACCATACTCGAGCTGGAAGTTCTTTCCTACGTTTCGCGCGAGTTCGAGGGGGCGCGGGCAGAAGTCTATTTTCGGGCCATGCTGCCTGAAGGCCCCGCATTCTTCAAATTCTACGCCACTATACAGCAGGTGAAGGGCAGCTACGAAAAATCGTTCCTGACGCTCTCAATGCCCAAGGAAATAGACGCCGGGCAAAAGCGTCATTTCATTCGCGTCAAGCCGCCCAAAGACCTGGTACGCGTCATCGGCGTGTGGGAAATGGACCCTGCCAAACCCATACCCCGCAATACCAGCGAAATTGGCAAGCCCCTGCTGCACTACAAGGCAGGCATGGAAAACGAGCTTGTACAGGTGGCAGACATTTCAGCCACGGGCATGGCCCTGAGTTTTCCCGCTGAATCGCTTGACGACAAGCCAGTTGACCTTAATAAAGGTTCACAGTTACTTTGTCTCATCATCTATCAGGTGAGCAAGGAGGAACGGGTCGTTACCTTCTGGTGCACATGCGATGTACTCAATATCCGCATGCAGACAGGCCCCGTTCCCGCTCTGGTTCTGGGTACGGAATTCAGCAACTGGGCTATCCTCGAGCAGGGCAAGAGCGACATCAACTGGTTTCACAGCACCCCCAAAAGCGGTGTTTCGCCCATCACCCAATGGGTTATGCAAATGGATATCCAGCAGCGCAAGCTGACAGGATAGCAGGAAATTTATGCCGGTCGGCCACGCCCCCCGGCAAACGCGCACTGCGCAAATTCGGCACGCCAACCTAGGAGGTTATTTTGGACGGCGGCACGGAAGGTCACAGTACCATCTGGTCGCGCCTGAGCAGGCTGTTTGGGCACGACGATCAGGAATCTCTCGAAAAAGCAATTCTGGAAGCACGAGCCGAAGGCGAGGTGGAACCCTACGAGGAATCCATGCTCCTTGGCATTCTGCGCTTCAACGATCTACAGGTGCAGGACACAATGATCCCCCGCACCGACATAGATTGTGTTCCCGACGACATGCCGCTGCAGGAAGTGGCACGCATCATTGTGCGATCCGGGCATTCACGCATTCCCGTATACAAGGACACCCGCGACAACATCGTGGGCATTCTGCACGCCAAGGACGTTCTCAGCAGCCTGCTTGATCAGGGCGACGACGTGCCTGCCGTGTCTACCGTCATGCGCGAACCCTTCTTTGTGCCCGAAACAAAATCCATACGCACCCTGCTGCAGGAATTTCGCGCCCGCAAGCAGCACATTGCCATTGCCCTTGACGAATACGGCGGCACTTCTGGTCTCATCACCATTGAAGATGTGCTGGAAGAGATTGTGGGTGACATTGAAGACGAACACGATGCGCCGCGTCAGGAAGACATTCGCCCCCTGGGCGAAAATGTTTACGAGCTCACCGGTCGCGCCCTGCTGGAAGACCTGGAAGATCTTGGCGTAGACCTGGATTCGGACGAGGTCGATACCATCGGCGGCTACCTGAGCATGGAGGCGGGGCATGTGCCCGGCCCCGGCGAAAGGTTCACGCTGCGTGGATGGACCTTTACCGTGCTTGAAGCAGACAGGAAGCTCATCATCCGCCTGCGCATGGAGCCAGCCGACCACGCCGCCCCCGCCATACAAGAGGAAGAAGCGGCCAAAGCATGAAGCTATCCCACCTTGAAGCCTCAAGGACCTCACTGCGCAGCTGGCTGTTGTGCCTTGCTGCCGCCGTGGGCTTGTGGCTGGGCTTTCCCAATGATTTCATAAGTTTTCCGCCACTGGTACTTGCATGGCCAGCGGCGCTGACCCTGCTTGGGCGCGAAGCTTCGAGCCGGGTCTCGGCATTGCGCATTGGCTGGCTTGCCACCATTGCCGGGGGCATTGCAGCCCTCTACTGGCTTACACTGCCTGTGCACAACGTGGGCGGCCTGCCCTGGCTGCTGGCCATCCCCTGCGCGCTGTTCATTGTTACCTGCATTGGCAGTGTTGGCGGCGTGTTTGCCGTGGCGGCCCACATGTTGCGCTCGCGCCCAGCCTGGGTTCAGGCCGTGCTGCTGGGGCTGTTGTGGTACGTGCTGCAAACCCTGTACGCCCGCGCCCTGGGCTTTCCCTGGCTGGACATGGCGGGCGCGCTTTCGCCCTGGCCAGTGCTGGTGCAGGCTGCGGATGTGGTGGGCGGCTATGCCCTTACCGGCCTGTGGACCATGGCGGCCCTGCTGTGCTGCCTTGGCTTTGCCGATTCGGCGCAGCGGTTTTGCCCCAACAGGGCAAGCCTGATACCCGGCCTGATGCTGGCGACGGTGCTTTTGTGCTATGGCGGCTGGCGGCTGCACGCCACCCCGCTCGACAGTAATCCCACCGGCCCCCAGAGCATTGACGTGCTCTATGTTGAAGGCAACGTGGACCAGAACCAGAAGTGGGTTCCGGCCTTTCAGAGGCAGACGGTTGACCTGTACCTTGGCCTTACCTATCAGGGCCTGGCCGAAAAACCGGGCATCAATCCCCTCATTATCTGGCCCGAAACGGCCCTGCCCTTCTTTTTTGAGGTCAACGGCCTGCATGCGCCGCGCATACGCGAGCTTGCGGCACATACCCGCAACCTGCTGCTTTTCGGCGCTCCCGGCCTGGAGCGTCGCCCCGGCAAGCGCGAACCGGACGTTTTCAACCGCGCCTTTCTGCTGGGGCCCAACGGCGACACCGTGGGCTATTACGACAAGGAACATCTGGTTCCATTTGGTGAATACCTGCCAGAATGGCTCAACTGGGGTTTTCTTGAAGCCCTTCTGCAAGGGGTGGGAGTGTACCAGACAGGCACTGCCGTCGCGCCCCTGCGCCATGACAATCTTGCTCTGGGAATGCTCATCTGCTATGAGGGAATATTCCCTTGGCTTGCCCAGAACCGCGTGGCGGACGGGGCCAATATTCTTGTAGATATCAGCAATGACGGATGGTTCGGCAATACCCCGGCTGCCCGCCAGCATCTCTATCTCACGGCCCTGCGGGCTGTGGAGCAGAACCGCTGGATACTGCGCGGAACCAACACGGGTATTTCCGTGGTGATAGACCCGCGTGGGCGACTTGCCATGCAGGGGGGCCAGTTCAAGGCTCAGGCCGTATGGGGCAAAGCCGCGCTGGAATCCACGCCCAGCGTGTTCCATGTTCTCGCGCCCTGGCTTTTGCCACTGGCTGTTGCGGCCTTCATGGGCCTGCTGCTGTTTGGCCCCGGTGGCCGCTTTGCACGGCGCACAGCCGTGTAGCGCCCTTTCGGACATGCGCAGACGCAGCCCTCATGCAAGCCGTGTCAGTTGCGTTGACAGACCCGCAACTCCGTAAACCTTCACATTTAACCCCCTAGTATCAACAATGCTGCAACTCAGTGATCTGCGCGCTACCTGCCAGCCCCTTTCTCAACGTTTTGCCACCCTTTGGGGGCGTCTTTGACGTTGCGGCCAGCCAGAAGCGCCTGCAGGATATAGAACACGAGATTTCGCGCCCCGGCGCGTGGGACAATCCCGAGGCCCTGACCCCAGTTTTGCAGGAAAAGCGCCGTCTTGAAGAAGAAATAGAGCGCCTTTCGCGGCTCAAAACCAGCCACGACGACATGAACGAGTGGCTTGCTCTTGCCTCTGAAAGCGAAGACCCCGAAGCCATGGAGTCCCTCGACCAGCAAACCCGCGATCTTGCCGCGCTGCTGGACGAAACGGAACTTGTGATGCTGCTCTCTGCCGAAGAGGACAATCAGGACGCCATCCTTGAAATCCACCCCGGCGCTGGCGGCACGGAATCTCAGGACTGGGCCGAAATGCTGCTGCGCATGTATACCCGCTGGGCCGCGCGCCACAAGTACAGCGTTGAAGAGCTGGACTACCTGCCCGGCGACGAAGCCGGGGTCAAGAGCGTGACCCTGCGCATTGCGGGCCCCCACGCTTTTGGCTTTCTCAAGAGCGAGCGAGGCATCCACCGGCTTATCCGCATTTCGCCCTTTGACTCCTCTGGCCGCCGCCATACCTCGTTTGCCTCGGTGGACGTGATCCCCGACGTGGGCAACGACATTGAACTGGACATCAAGGAATCAGATATCCGGGTGGACATTTTCCGCTCCAGCGGCCCCGGCGGGCAGAGCGTCAACACCACCAGTTCTGCGGTGCGCGTAACCCACATTCCCACAGGTGTTTCGGCCCAGTGCCAGAATGAAAAATCGCAGCACCACAATAAGGATACCGCCATGCGCGTACTGCGTGCGCGCCTCTACAACATCGAGCTGCAAAAGCGCGAGGCCGAACGTCAGGCAGAATATGCCGGCAAGGACGCCATTGCCTTTGGCAGCCAGATACGCACCTATACCCTTCAGCCCTACAGACTGGTCAAGGACCACCGTACAGGGTCTGAAGCTGGTGATGTGGAAGCGGTTTTGAACGGACAGATCGACCAGTTCCAGCACGACTACCTGCTGCACCGCCATGAGCAACAACGCTGATTTTGACGCCCTGGCCAACGAACTGCGCGCCCTGCGACAGGCAGACGGCGCAGCTTCGCGTTCCGGCACGGAATCCGTGCTGGTGGCCCGTCTGTTGCCGGGTTTCAGCGTGAACAGGTGGCGCGAATTTTTGCGCCGCTACCCCACAGGCCGCTGGTGTGCCCTGCCTGCCGGGCCGGGCCTGCTGCCCGACATGGGCGGCGGTACTGGCAACGCGCCAGACCACCTTGCCCACCTGCTTATGGCAGAAATGTTCACTGTGCAAATACAGCGCGAGCTACTGCGTCTTTCACGCACGGGAGGCGACCTCGCCCTCGTAGAAGCTGGCCTGTATGACCGCAGCAATCTCGAAGCCAAACTGGGCCTGCAGGGGGTTCTGGCTCTGGAAGCCCACCTTGTAGAGTGCCTGCGACAATGTCGCGAAGAATGCGACACCCTGGGCTGCACGGGCGTGGGCCGCTATGCCCTGCTACTGCCGGGCGTGGGAGTGTTGCGCGCCCGACTTATGGCCGAACAGATACAAAAGATATTTGCCGTACATGCCGCAGAAATTACCGCGGCCTCGGGCAAGGGCAAGCATGCGGCCAGGGCCGTGTGCGCCATAGGTATTGCCTGCGCCGACCAGGGGGGCCGACCAACCCCCGAAAGCCTGCAGGGCAAAGCCGTGCAGGCCATTAATGAGGCCCTTGCGCAAAAGCACGGCCACATTAGCGTTGCGGGCGGGTCTGCCCTTGAATCCAGAAACACGCTTGTACAATCCAGCGAAAAACGCTTTCTCTTCTTTGGGGGAAACTGATGGCCAATACGACATTGAGCATTGCCCTGCTGAGCGGCAAAGGCGGCGTGGGCAAAACAAACATGTCGCTCAATATAGCCTGCGCGCTGCACCAGATGGGCTTCAAAACCCTGCTGATGGACTGCGACCTTGGCCTTGCCAATCTTGATGTGCTGCTTGGCATCACGCCCGAGGGCAACCTGCAGACCGCCCTTCTGGGCGAGGCTGATATAACCGATGTGCTCTGCGAGATAGATGGTCAGGATTTTGCCGTTCTGCCCGCCGCATCGGGGGTTCCGGAACTTACCGAACTGCAGCCTGAAGCGCGCGACCTTTTGCTCGCTCGCCTTGAACCCGTGCTGCACAAGTATGATTTTGTATTCATGGATATTGGCGCGGGCATTTCCGGCACGGTGCAGACCTTTGCCGCCATGGCCTCGGTGCGCATTGTTGTCATTACCCCCGAGCCCACCTCGCTCACCGACAGCTACGCGCTCATCAAGGTGCTCAACAGCCGCTACGGCCTGCGCGACTTCATGGTGCTGGTCAACCAGGCAACCTCGCAGGCAGAGGCAAAATCTTCGTTCGACAAACTGGCTGGCGCGTGCAAACATTTTCTGCACATCGAACCGGTGCTGCTTGGGCACGTGCGCTCCGACAAAAAATTGCCAGAGGCCGTATGTCTGCAAAAACCGCTGATGGTGCACGCCCCGGGCAGCCCTGCTGCGCAAGACTTACAGACTCTTGCCGGGCGGTTACAGCGTATTCGCCTGGGAATGCTTGACTGGCTTGGGCCGCGTAATATCTTGCAACCCATGCCGATTCAGGAGTAGAATTTAATCCAAACAGTTTACCTTGTCCGAAAAAAGGTATAGGGTTGAATTACTAATAAATGCCCCAGCTTGTCCCCAATTGGGCAAACATGTAACGCGGTCACGGAGGCATGATGAACAAGAGCGAGCTTATCAAGGCACTGGCCGACGAAACCAACATCCCTCTTGACGATGCGTCGCTGGTGGTAACCACCTTTTTTGACGCCATGAAAAAATCGCTGCTTTCTGGAGAGCGTATCGAGATACGCGGCTTCGGCAGCTTCAAGATCAAGGAGTACGAAGGCTACGCCGGCCGCAATCCTAAAACCGGCGAAAGCGTCGTAGTTGCCTCCAAACGCCTGCCCTTTTTCCGTGCTGGCAAGGAATTGAAAGAATTTATCAATCAGTAAGGCCTTAGCGCTGCCGAACTGAGGTTCTGAGGAACCGCCCTGCCTGCGAAGGCCAAACCTTCGCGCGGGCTTTTGTTCGCTTTTTGCAGCGCGTGGACACACAGGAGCATGTAATGCAATTCTCAGGTGCATTGACCGCGCTTGTAACACCGTTCAGGAATAATGAACTGGACGAAGAAGCTTACCGCGCATTTATTGAACACCAGATCACCGAAGGCATTCACGGTCTCGTTCCCTGCGGAACCACCGGCGAATCTGCTACCCTGACCCACGAAGAACACGAAAGGGTTATTGAAATCTGCATCGACCAGGTCAAGGGCCGCGTGCCCGTACTGGCTGGCGCGGGTTCCAACAACACGACCGAGGCCATCCGCCTGACCAAGTTTGCGAAAAAGGCGGGCGCCGACGGCGCGCTGCTCATCACGCCCTATTACAACAAGCCCACCCAGGAGGGCATGTACCAGCACTTCAAGGCCATTGCCCAGGCAGTGGACATGCCGCTGGTTCCCTACAACGTGCCTGGCCGTACGGGCTGCAACCTGCTGCCCGCCACCCTGGCCCGTCTGGCCCACGATTTTTCCAACATCGTGGGCGTCAAGGAAGCCACTGGCGATATGATGCAGGGCAGCCGCGTGCTTGAATGCTGCCCCGAAAAATTCAGCGTGCTTTCCGGCGACGACCTTACTGCCCTTTCCCTCATGGCTCTTGGCGGCACGGGTGTGATCTCCGTTACCTCCAACCTTGTGCCTGGCCGCGTGGCTGCCATGTGCAACGCTTTCAACAAGGGCGACCTCAAGGAAGCGGCGCGCATCCACCATTCGCTCTTTCCCCTGCACGAGGCCCTCTTCTTCGAGAGCAACCCCATTCCGGCCAAGACCGCCCTGGCGCTCATGGGCCGCATGGAAGCTGAAGTTCGCCTGCCCCTCTGGTCCATGGGTCAGGACACCAAGCAAAAGCTCATTGAAGTGCTGCGCCAGCAAAACCTTATCTAGCGCCCAGCCTTCTGCACAAAATCAAAGCCCCCGAGCCTCTGAGGTTCGGGGGCTTTTTGCATCAGCTGTCAGGCACATACCGGAGGAATTGATCAGTTACGCCCTTCCTGCTCCACATCGGGGGCATCGTCGTCATCCACATTGCTGCCATGGATGGATTCGTGCGGCACGCTGGCAAATTTTGAGGCGGCAAGCCGGGCTTCTTCGACGCGTTCATCACCCTTGTGCTTCAGGCTTTCGCCCTGATTGATAAAGTAAACCTGTTCTGCAATATTGATGGAGCGCCGCCACACCCGCGTGAGCGAGCGGGCCACCAGAATGATGTGCATGGCCTGATAGGGATCAAGGCTTGATTCCGAATCAGACAGGCCTTCCATGATTTCCTGAATGATGCGCACTTCGCTCTGCACGGCTTCTTCATCGCCGCGCAGCATGAGCCGGGCTTCCTCGGCATTGTTCTCACGAAAAACGCGCACGGCCCGGTCAAAAGCTTCGCTCGCTTTATAAAACATTTCACGCACATGCGATATAACACCAAAACCGGGTTTGTCCTGCATCAGTATGGCCTGCTCGGCCATGCTCACGGCTTCATCGCCAATGCGCTCAAGGTCAACCACCATACGCAGCGCGCTGACCACAAAACGCAGGTCTCTGGCCACGGGCTGGGTGCGGGCCAGCAGTTGCAGGGCCATTTCGTCTATTTCGTTTTCAAGGGCATCAATGGCCGCGTCATTTTCTATGACAGAGGCGGCCCTGCCCGGGTCGCCAGCGGCCATGGCCTTACCGGCGTCTTCAAGGGCAATGCCCACGCTGGCGCACATGACCAGCAGCCTGGTACGCAGTGACACGAGCAGTTGTTGCAGATAATTGGCCTGTTGCTGCATGATCGTTCTCCCGGAACAGCTACGCTTTAATGTGAAATTTCCGTTGCGCTGCCATTGCGCGGCACGCGCAGTGTAGCCCGCACAGATGCGGCGCGTTTAGCCAAAGCGGCCGGTGATGTAGTCTTCGGTCTGCTTTTTGGCTGGCCGGGTAAACATGACATCGGTGGCATTGTGCTCGATGAGTCTGCCCATGTAGAAAAATGCCGTGTAGTCCGACACGCGGGCCGCCTGCTGCATGTTGTGCGTAACAATGATGATGGAAAGCGACTCGCGCAGCTCTCTTATGCTTTCTTCGATCTTTTGCGTGGCAATGGGGTCAAGGGCGCTGGCAGGTTCGTCCATCAGCAGCACCTCTGGCTCAACCGCCAGGGCTCGGGCTATGCACAGGCGCTGCTGTTGCCCGCCCGAAAGACCAAGGGCCGGGCTTTGCAGACGGTCCTTCACTTCTTCAAATATGGCCGCGCGGCGCAGCGAAAGCTCAACCTTTTCGGCAATGAGGCTTTCGTCGCGCAGGCCGTTGACCCGCAGGCCGTAGGCCACGTTTTCGTAAATGGTTTTGGGAAAGGGATTGGGCTTCTGAAAAACCATTCCCACACGGCAGCGTAGCGAAACCACGTCCGTATCAGGGCGGTTGACGTCCTGCCCGTCCAGCAGAATCTCGCCTTCCACGCGCGCGCCGGGAACCAGATCATTCATACGGTTGAGGCAGCGCAAAAAGGTTGATTTACCGCAGCCCGAAGGCCCGATGAGGGCCGTGACCCTGCGCGGCTCAAAATTGAGGCTCACCTCGTGCAGGGCCTTGTTTTGCCCGTAGTACACACTGACGTTGCGTGCCAGCAGATGCTCGTTCATGAAAGTGCCGCTCCGTGGACGGAAGAAAGGGTGAAAACAAGGGCCGTGCTGCCATCCTGCGTGGGGCTTTCCGCCCGTATGCGGCCGCCGTGCCGTTCAACAATGTGCTTGCAGATGGCCAGGCCAAGGCCGGTGGTCGCCTGCCCCCTGTGCCGCTCTACCTGATAGAAGCGTTCAAAAACCCGTTCCAGGTCAGCCTTGGGAATACCGGGGCCGTCGTCTACCACGCGGATGACAACATCCGGGCCGCTCTCGCGCGCACTGATGCGCACACTGCTGCCCTCTGGCGCATAACGCCCCGCATTTTCTATAAGATTTCTGAATACCTGGGCCAGGTGCGGCAGACTTGCGCGCACACGACAGGTTTCCGGAATGTCTACAACAACCGAACACCTGCGGCGCTCAAGGGCCTCGCGGCACATGCCCACCGCCTGAGATACAGCCTCACGCGGGTCAGTAGGGCTGAGCTCCAGACTGCCGGTCTTGCCCTCAAGCCGGGCTAGGGTAAGTAGGTCTTCCACCATACGGCTGAGACTGACGCCGTGCTTAAGAATGATCTCGCCAAACCGGCGGCATTCGGGCGATGCATCTAGGCTGATAAGGGTTTCGGCATAGCCCTGAATGGCCGTAAGCGGAGTGCGCAGCTCGTGGGAAACATTGGCCACAAAGTCGCGCCGCACGCGCTCAAGCCGCATGAGTTCCGTGATGTCGTGGAAAACGGCCACCGCGCCGATGCCTGTCTGACCAAGATGCTCCAGCCCGGTGGGGCGTGATATGCAGACCGACATGACCTGACCGGATGAAAGCTCCAGTTGCAGGTAGCGCTGCTGCCTGCAGTTTGCGGCATCGTCGGCAGCGGCATGCGCCTCGACCTCGGCAGAGCCTTCCACCTGTCCGCTGGCGGCTTCCTTCTGGCCCGGTATGGGGCATGCTGCCATGGCGGCATCCACCGCAGCCTGAAGCTGCGGCGAGGGAATGACTTCCACCACCTGCGCGCCCAGAGCCGATGCCGCAGCAGGAAATTCCCGCGCCAACGCGCGGTTGCACCTGCGTATGCGCCCGTGTGGGCCCAGCACCAGTACACCGTCGCTCATGGTTTCGAGTATGCTTTCAAGCTGCGCGGTCTGCTCTGCCGCCGTGCGCACATGGTCTTCAATATTTTCGGCCATACGGTTAACGGCTTCAGCCAGAGGCGCAAATTCCCTGCCAGGAATGCGCCGCAGGCGGCGCTGGAAATTGCCCAGCGATATGGCCTCAACAACAGAGACCATCTGCGAAAGCGAATTGCGCAAAGCGCCAGAAAGCAGCCCCGCGAGCACCAGCGAAAGCACCAGTGTAACAATGCCTATTCTGGTAAAAACCGCCACGCGGCTTTCTATTTCCTGCTGCAAACTGGCGAGTGGCAGGGCGATACGCAACAGATAACTGTCGTTTATGCGCACAGAGGCATAGGCCATATCAGTGCCAAGCGTGCCGCTTGAACGTATGGAAAAACCCTGCCCTTCCTGCATGGCAGCCCGCACTTCGGGCCGGTCGGCATGGTTGTCGAGCTTTGACACGGGCTGCGCGCCGGGAGCTGTGTCTGCCAGCACGTTGCCACTGTTGTCGAGCAGCGAAAGACGCTCTTGCGGCATGCGCAGTATGATCGCCAACTCGCGAACGCCAGCCGGGCTCGGCCCAATTTTGTCGAGAATTGCAGCCGACAGCGTGGTTTCGCGCAGCAGCCTTTCACGCGCGGCATCAACCTGGCTTTGCTCAAAGGAAGACCTGCCGTAGTAAACGGCAATTCCCGAAGCGATGAGCGCGGCCACAAGGACGCTGCAAAAAATTCGTGTTCTGAAGGAAAGCATGGTTTCTCTCACTCGTAACATGCTGTCATGGCCGTCACACCGCAGGCATACACTCTGCCCGGGCCCTAGCCCTTACACCCGTGTACAGGTTTGCCGTCTATTCCTTGATGCGGTAGCCCACTCCACGAACTGTTTCCAGCATGGGGGCCGCCTCGCCCAGCTTGGCCCGCAGCCTGCGCACGTGCGTGTCCACGGTTCGGGCGTAGCCTTCAAAGGAATACCCCCACACGTTGTTGAGCAGCTGCTCGCGTGTACGCACTGAGCCTGCGTGACGCAGCAGGTCTTCGAGCAGGCGAAATTCCGTGGCGGTGAGGTTGAGCATTTCGCCGCCCACCTCTGCGGAATGCGCCTCGGTGCGCACACGAATGCCGTGCCGCTCAAGCACCGGGCTTTCGGCTGTGCGCCCACCGCGCCGTAGCACGGCCTTTACCCGCAGCATGAGCTCGCGCACGCTGAAAGGTTTGACCACGTAGTCATCGGCTCCAAGGCTCAAACCCACAACGCGGTCCACTTCTTCGCCTCTGGCCGTGAGCATGAGCACGGGAATGTGCGAGGTTTCGGACTGCGCGCCAAGACGGCGACACACTTCAAAACCGTCCACCCCGGGCAGCATCACATCCAGAATAACCAGATCGGGCGTGTACTGCCGTGCCAGGGCCAATCCCTGCGTACCGTCGGCAGCTTCATGCACCGTGAACCCCTCGCGCTCCAGATTGAAACGCAAAAGTTCGCGAATGTCGGCTTCATCTTCTACAATCAATATTTGCTGGCTCATATGTTTCACCTCTATGACGCAAGCAGAGTAAAACGACTTTGTGCGCCAAACTCATGGAGGGCATGTTACAATTGCGTGACGAAAATTCTTTTAAATTTTCATTTTAATTTCAGCATGTTAGTTGCGCAACCTCCAGCTTCACGCAGTCTTCTTCGTTTCGTCATATTTCTGTAACAGAGGAGGGCAAAAAGGGAAACGTACCGGGAAGCACCCCGGTATCAACCACGACAAATAGAGGAGAATCTCCATGACTATCGGAAAATTGTTCGCCACCGCCCTTACGGTTCTGAGCCTCAGCGCTCCCGCCATGGCCGCCCAGCAGGTTGTCATCAACGGCTCAACCACGGTGCTGCCTGTGGTGCAGAAGGCTGGCGAATCCTTTATGGCCTCGCACCCCGATGTGGAACTGAGCATCTCCGGCGGCGGTTCCGGCAACGGCATCAAGGCCCTGATCGAAAAGCAGTGCGACATCGCCATGAGCTCGCGCGACATCAAGGAAAAGGAAGTTGAAGCCGCAAAGAAAAACGGCGTGACTCCCAACCGCATCACCATCGCTGTTGACGCCATCGTGCCTGTGGTCAACCCTGCCAACCCCGTTACGGCCCTTACCTCTGCCCAGCTGCGCGACATATACAGCGGCAAGGTTACCAACTGGAAGGATGTGGGCGGCGCCGACGGCAAGATCGTGGTTATCTCGCGCGACACCTCTTCCGGCACCTTTGAATGCTGGCAGGAACTGATCATGAAGGAAGAACGCGTGAGCCCCGCGGCCCTGATGCAGGCCTCCAACGGCGCAGTGGTGCAGACCATTTCCAAAAACAAGAACGCCATCGGTTATGTGGGCCTTGGCTACATGGACAAGTCCACCAAGGGTCTCAAGGTCAATGACGTAACCGCCAGCGCCCAGACCGCTCTTTCCAAGCAGTGGCCCATCGCCCGCGAACTCTTTGTGTTCACCAACGGTGCTCCTGCCGGCGGCGCCAAGGCCTTTGTGGAATACCTGCTGGATCCCGGCAAAGGCCAGAAGGACGTGCTTGAAGTGGGTTATGTGCCCCTGGGCAAGTAGGTAGCTGACTACCGCGAACACCCACAGCATCGGCGGAGCGGGCCGCCCCGGGCCCCCCCCCACCGCCGGCGAGAAGGCGCAATGCGCTCCAGAGACATCAAGGAAAAATCGGTGCGGGTCACCCTTACCGCCCTGGCAGGCAGCTCTTTGCTGGCTCTGGCAGGCATTGTCATTTTTCTCTTCATGGAAGGTCTGCCGCTGTTCAGCGAATATTCCTTCTTCAATTTTCTGTTCGGCAGCCTGTGGTACCCCACCGAAGAGCCGGGCCTGTTTGGCATTTTTCCGCTGCTGATAGCCTCGCTGGCGGTTACGGTGCTCTCATCGCTGCTGGCTGTGCCCATGGGCGTGCTGACAGCGGTTTATCTGACAGAAATTGCCCACCCCACCGTGCGGCGTGTCATCAAGCCCTTTGTGGAATTGCTGGCCGCGCTGCCTTCGGTTGTGCTGGGCTTTTTGGGCATGGTGGTGCTTGCGCCATTTTTGCAGGATTTTCTGGATGCCGACACAGGGCTTAATCTGCTGAATGCCTCGCTCGTGCTGGCTCTCATGAGCGTGCCAACCATATGCTCTGTCTCGGAAGACGCCCTGTTTGGCGTGCCGCGCGACCTGCGTGAAGCCTCGCTGGCTTTGGGCGCAACACGCTGGCAGACCACGGTACGCGTGGTTATTCCCGCTGCGCTTTCCGGCATTGGTACGGCTGTGATGCTGGGCATGTCGCGCGCCATTGGCGAAACCATGGTCGTGCTCATGGTTGCTGGCGGGGCGGGCATCATACCCACATCGCTGCTCTCTCCAGTGCGCCCCATGCCTGCGAGCATTGCCGCGGAAATGGCCGAAGCGGCCTTTCGCAGCGAACACTACCACGCCCTGTTTGCCATCGGCATTGTGCTCTTTTTCCTGACGCTGGCTTTTAACCTGGCCGCCGGGTACATCGCCGAAAAGCACCGTCAGGTGGGGACGTCCAGTCTGTAGGCTGCCCTTGGGCAACCAGCAGACAGGCCGCTGCACGCAGTTTTAAGCCAGTTCACACGAGGAACATTCATGTCAGCCACAACTCGCCTCACCCCAGTTACTTCCGATGGGCCCAGCATCAAGCTGGAACCGCGCCCGCTGGAGGAAGACCTCATGAACCACGACGTGGAACCACCCGTGAAAGACGGCGTGCGTTTGCAGTTTGCCAGCGGCAAGGGTCGCGGCCAGTATCAGACATTCATGTTCTGGCTGCTGAGGGCCGTGGCCGCCTGCAACGTGATGGCGTTGCTGGCCGTATGCGCGTTTCTGTTCCAGAACGGCCTGCCTGCCATGAGCTGGACATTTCTTACAGAAGCGCCGCGTCAGATGATGACCAAAGGCGGCATATTGCCCTGCATTATCGGCACGGCAATCCTGTCGCTGGGTTCGCTGCTCATTGCCTTTCCTCTGGGTGTGGCCTCTGCCGTGTACCTGAATGAATACGCCAAGCGCAATGCCTTTGCCCGCTTTGTGCGCCTTGGCGTCAACAATCTGGCTGGCGTGCCCTCCGTAGTATTTGGCCTGTTCGGACTTTCATTTTTCGTAACATTTTGCGGATTTGGGGTGAGCATCCTTTCTGGCGTGCTCACTCTTGCGGTGCTGACACTGCCGGTGATCATCGGCACGGCCGAGGAATCGCTGCGCAACGTGCCCGATACCTACCGCGAAGCCTCGCTGGCCCTTGGCGCAACCAAGTCGCAGACCATTGCCCGGGTTATACTGCCCTGCGCATTGCCCGGTATGCTTACCGGGGCCATTCTTGGCGTGGCGCGCGCAGCGGGCGAGACTGCCGCCATCATGTTCACGGCCTCCGTGTTCTACACCCCAAAAACTCCGGATTCCATTTTCAGCCCGGTCATGGCCCTGCCCTACCACATGTACGTGCTCGCCACCGCCGGTACGGAAATCGACAAGACGCGCCCCCTGCAATACGGCACAGGCCTTGTGCTGCTGTTGCTGGTACTGGGCATGAACCTCATCGCTATCATCCTGCGCGACAGGTTGCAGAAACGTCGCTGATCTCTCAACACCCTCCTGCCTCATTCTCCAAACACCGCCTTCCTTCCTTTCTCCGCCAGAGCCCGCGCAAGCGGGCTCTGCCTGTCTGTGCGGTCTGCACTCGCAAAACCTACCCACCTGCCCGCCTCCTGCGCCCCATACACACGGGCTTCTGGTTTACAGGCGTAAAAAAAGGGAGGCCCGAAGGCCCCCCCTTGAATGCGTATCCTGTCGTGCGAAACGACCGGCGCTTGAATTAGAAGCTGTACGCGAAGACCACTTTGGCCTGGTACATGTCCTGCTTCTGGAAGGAGCTGGCGGTGTTGGCCTTCTTCCAGGTGCTGTTGTCCATGCAGTTGACCATGTAGTCGAGTTCGACGTTCATCTGCAGGTTCTGGTAGATCTGGTAGGTGTTAACCAGGTTGAATTCCACCAGACCGTCGTTGGTGGTCAGGTAAGGAGCGATGTTGCTGCTCAGGCCGGTGTTGAAGGCGTAAGCATTGGGCATGAACTTAACCATGCCGGTGCTGTTGGTGCCGCCCCAGTAAGCAACACGGAAGGTGTGCTTCAGGTCCTGCAGGAAGCTCATGTCCTTCAACTGAGCGCCGATACCCCAAGTGCCGGAGTAGTCAACGCCGTAGTCCTGACGCAGCCAGCCAAGGTTGCCGTCGCCCATGTAGGAGGTCATGTTGCCGGTGGGCACCAGGGAAGGCATGCGTTCGGAGCCGTTCTTCACGCTGTTGTCGTCACCGGAGGCGTACCAACCGAACAGACCGGGGGTGGCCCAATCCATCTTGTATTCAACAAGAGCCTTGGCCAACCAGCCCTGACGCTGGGTGTCGCCGCGCACGGTGGGACCATTCTGGCCCTTCACCACGTCGTAACGGCCCATGGCTTCCACGAAGCCGTAGTTGATGTCGAGTTCGATGTTCAGGGGATCGAACGCGGTAACGGCGATGGGCAGACCGGCCCAGAACATGGAGCCGTATGCCTTGGAGGTACCGGTGGTGGCGAGGTCGTTACCCTGGACAGCCAAGGGGTAAGGACGCAGGGTCAACGGCGGGTTGCCGTCGGTCACGCGCCAGTTGTTGCGGGTGTAACCGGTCAGGGTGTTGCGGCCCTGCATGCCGTACATCACCCAGGGGGTGGTGCTGACGCCGTCAAACGTCAGGGGGGCCATCAGACCGAACAGATCCATGTTGTCCAGATAGTTCTGGGGATTGCCGTTGTAACGGGCGTCGGTGCCGTTGAAGTTGTCGTTGAAGGGGCGAGCCCAGAACGCGGTCATGCTGACGTTGTCGTTGAACTTGTAGGTGCCAACCACAGCGGCCACGTCGGTATCAAGAATAGCAGAGCCACCGGCAACGGTGTTGGGCAGGGCAAGACCCTGAATACCCATGCGGATCTTGGCATCGGTCTGGGGGATGGCCCAGTCGATGTAGGCGTTCTTCACTTCAACGACCTGGCCGTCAGCACCAAGGGCGGCGCCGCTGCTGGACTGGCCCCACTTCTGGTCGCCGATTTCGAAATACACGGTGCCGGACAGGGCTTCGGAAGCCACGGCGTCCAACTGCAGGCGCACGCGCTGCTGGGCAGCAAAGGTGTCGCTGGTGTCGGCCTTGACCTTGCCGTTGTTGCCAAGGCGGGTCTTGCTCACCAGGCTTTCGTTACCAGCGCTGAAGCCCACGAGCCACTGGCCCTTGGCCTTGAAATCAATGGCGCTGGCACCGGTGGCCGCGCCGAACACCAGGCCAGCGGCCAGGATGAGCGTACAAATGCGTTTCATAAATCCCTTCCTCTCTAGTTTTTCCCACAGGGTTAACACAGGCCTGCTCCAACACAGGCGAAGAAAAGATACCTGCGTTTTGTGTCGAAGGCAACCGTTTTCGTCAAAAAATTTTTACCAGTCTGTGACAACGGCATGATTCTGACACCTCGCCGACACATCTACTGAAGACCCAAACTTGCCATCAAGGCTCACACAGCCAGTTGCAGCCCACATATTTCGCAATGACTGCTTACTTGGGGATACGGCGCCCACCCTGATAGAGTACAATTTTTTTGCGGCTACTCTGCGGCATACCGCGTTAGGCAACAAAAAAAGGCCCACTTCCAGCAGGTGCTGCACGCAGCACAAAACCGGAAGCGGGCCGTTGATTCGAACAGGAACAAGCTGAAACTACAGGAAGTCCGGGTCCGCCGCAGCCTTACCCTCTGCCAGCATGATGCGCACATAGTGCAGACTGTGCTCGTCAACCGGAATGATGGGAAACGTTTGCGAGCATCCCGGGCAGCGTACCATGCGCGGCTCTGTGGGGCTGGCCTGTGGCACATGCTTGCCGCAGTTGGGGCACTGGTAAAAAAACAGTATCTCCATGCCGTCGGGTGCAACGGGCTGGATGGGACGCTTACGCTCAGCCACGGTTGGCCTCCCCCTCGGTTTGGGGCGCGGCCAGATTGCGCCCGGTCATAAGCTCGGAGGGTTGCATTCCCCAGAGGCCAAGAATAGTGGTGGCCACGTCGGCCAGTCTGCCGTCCTGCAATGCATGCACCTTGCCATCGGATTCCAGCAGAATACACGGCACGGGATTGGTGGTGTGGGCCGTATGCGGCTGCCCCTCGGGGGTGAGCATCTTCTCGCAGTTGCCGTGGTCGGCAATGATAATCATACGCCCACCGCGCGCCTCAACGGCAGCGGTCATGCGGCCGACACAGGTGTCCACCACCTCGCAGGCATGCACCGCGGCCTCAAGTATGCCTGTGTGACCGACCATGTCGCCGTTGGCGAGATTGCAGACCACCAGATCATATACGCCAGAATTCCAGGCTTCCACAAACCTGTCTGTCACTTCCGGCGCGCTCATGGCAGGTTTCTGGTCATAAGTTTTCACCTCGCGCGGCGAAGGCACCAGGATGCGGTCTTCTCCGGCAAAGGGTTCCTCAACCCCACCATTAAAGAAATACGTAACGTGGGCGTACTTTTCCGTTTCTGCCAGGCGCAGCTGACGCAGCCCATGACGCGAAACAACCTCGCCAAGCCCCATGCTCACGGCCTCTTTGGGAAATGCCACGGGAATGTTGAAGCTCGACTCGTAGGCGGTCATGGAAGCCACGCTCGCAAGGGCAGGCACACGGCCACGGTCAAAACCGTCGAACCCAGGCTGGATAAAGGCCTGCGTAAACTGGCGCATGCGGTCAGCTCGGAAGTTGAACAGGAACAGCCCGTCGCCGTCGGCCATGCCAAGGGGCTCGCCCCCGGCCTCAAAGCATACGGGCTTGATAAATTCATCGGTCACGCCTGCGGCATATGAAGCCTCTATGGCCTCTATGGGCGAGATGGCAGCAGCAGGAACCCCGTGAACAATCACTTTCCAGGCTTCCTGGAGGCGTTCCCAGTGCTTGTCCCGGTCCATGGCAAAAAAACGGCCCACCATGCTGGTAACGCGGGTCTGGCCCTGCCCCTCGATGCTCTGCAAAAGCGCGCGCATAAAATCCACGCCGCTGTGCGGGTCGCGGTCGCGCCCGTCCATGAGACAGTGGATGCGCACAGGCACGCCAGCCTTGTGAGCCATGGCGCACAGGGCTTCGAGATGATGGATGTGGCTGTGCACGCCGCCATCGGAGAGCAGACCTGCCAGATGCAGCTTGCCTCCGCTTTGCCTTACCGATTCAATCAGGCCGTTGAGCACCGGGTTGGCGGCAAAACTGCCGTCTTCCAGGGCAACGTCAATGCGCGTCATGTCCTGATACACCACGCGGCCCGCGCCGATGTTCAGGTGCCCCACCTCAGAGTTGCCCATGTAACCGCGCGGCAACCCCACATCGCGGCCAGAGGCCACAAGGCGGGAATGCGGACAGCGGGCGTTGAGCGCGTCCATATTGGGTGTTGCAGCCACAAAGGGCGCGTTGCCGGGCCCCGGCTCGGCGAGGCCCCAGCCATCAAGAATCAGCAAGAGCGTGGGCGTCATGATTATTCCCCGGTACGGGCGCTTGCCAACGAGGCAGCCTTGCCCCACAGGGCTTCAAGACCGTAGAGCTCGCGCACAGGTTCCAGAAAAACGTTGACGACTATGTCGTTCATGTCCACCAGAATCCACTGCCCGGCGGTGTAGCCTTCCATGCGCAGGTATTCATAGTTGCTGGCACGGCACAGCTCGCCCACGCCGTCGGCAAGGCTCTGGGCGTGGCGCACTGAACCGGCGCTGGCAATAACCAGAGCCTCGGCAAAGCCGCCCTGTTCAGCCATGTCTATTCTGACAACGCGCGCGGCCTTATGCTCTTCAAGCCAGGTCATCACGGCCGCCAGTTTTTCTTCCAGGGGAACATCCGCAAAACGCTTGGGGGCAGCGCCCCCTGCAGGTGATAAAGGAGTATTGTTTTCCATACGCTCCACATAACGTAAAGCCGGGCCAAGGGCAATGCCGCCAGCGGCCCGTGGTGCTGCAAACCCCATTGGGGGCCGCTGCGTGCGCAGAATCGCCGCAACCCGTATTGACCGCGCCCGCGCATTGCGGCATACCCAAACGAAGCTTTTATCTAGGGATCAGTGTAGCGCCAATGCGCCGCCAAACGCCAGCCGCAGAAGGAGAGGGCCGTGCTTTTCAACATCAAACAGGAAACTCTGCCACGCGAAGACATGGAGGCGCTGCAGCTGCGCCGCCTGCGTGATTTGTGCAACCGCGTCTACGCCAACGTGCCCTTTTATCGCAAGCGCTTCGACGAAGCGGGCATCACCCCTGCCGACATCAAGTCTCTGGCAGACCTCAAGCTACTGCCCTTTACGGAAAAACAGGATCTGCGCAACAACTACCCCTATGGCCTGTTTGCGGTTCCCAAGGACCACATCGTGCGCCTGCACGCCTCAAGCGGAACCACCGGCAAGGCCGTTGTGGTGGGATACACCCAGCGCGACCTTGAAACCTGGGCAGAGCTGATGGCCCGCAGCCTCTCCGCGGCCGGTGTTGTGCGCTCTGACGTTGTGCACGTGGCATACGGTTACGGCCTTTTCACCGGCGGCCTGGGTGCGCACTACGGTGCCGAACGCCTTGGCGCAACGGTTGTGCCCGCTTCGGGCGGTGCCACACGCCGCCAGGCTGGCCTGCTGCGCGACTTTGGCGCAACAGTGCTGTGCGCCACCCCCTCCTACGGGCTGCACCTGTGGGAAGCATCAATGGAAGTGGGCGTGAACTTTCGCGAGCTGCCTCTGCGCATCGGCATCTTTGGCGCAGAGCCCTGGTCCGAAGCCATGCGCCGCGACATTGAAGACAAGATGGACATCAATGCCCTCAATATTTACGGCCTCTCTGAAATCATGGGCCCCGGCGTGGCCATGGAATGCGAAGAAGCCAAGTGCGGCATGCACCTGTGGGAAGACCACATTTTGCCCGAAATCATCGATCCGATCACGGGCGACCAGCTGCCCCCCGGTGAAGTGGGCGAACTGGTGCTGACCACTCTGACCAAGGAAGGCATCCCGATGTTGCGCTACCGCACGCGCGACCTCACAAGCCTTGACTACACGCCCTGCCGCTGCGGGCGTACCCACGTGCGCATCTCGCGCCTGCAGGGTCGTAGTGATGACATGCTCATCATCCGCGGCGTCAACGTGTTCCCGCAGCAGATTGAGGGCATTCTTATGGAAAGCAACGGACTTTCCCCCAACTACCAGATTATCGTCGACCGCGTGCACAACCTCGACACCCTCGAAGTGCGCGTGGAGATGAACGAAAATCTCTTTGCCGACGAAATCCGCAAGCTGCAGATGCTCGAAGGGCACCTGCAAAAGGCCATCAAGGAATATCTGGGCGTTTCCGCCAAGGTGCGCCTGATGGAACCCCGCTCCATCGAACGCTCAGAAGGCAAGGCCAAGCGCATCGTGGACAACCGCCCCAAGGACTAGGGCAAGAAAACAGCCATATCAAATTGGCACAGACATTTGGCTGTGCCTGTGCATATTGCAGGGGCTGCCGGTGATGCCGGTGGCCCCTGAGCATGACTTGATACCGCCGCCTAGCCTTACACGAATTTCAATAGTAATTTTAGCATGTTATGCGTGTTTACAAATTTGTTGCGGAAAAAAGTTCAGCAATGCTTGACACCTCAGGCCAGTCAGCGTACAACCCTTCTTCGTTGAGCGGGAGTAACTCAGTGGTAGAGTGCAACCTTGCCAAGGTTGAAGTCGCGGGTTCAAATCCCGTCTCCCGCTCCACTTTTTTTGCTGGCGGCATAGCCAAGTGGTAAGGCAGAGGTCTGCAAAACCTCCATCTCCAGTTCAAATCTGGATGCCGCCTCCAAACAGCATCCTTTACGCTTCGCCGTTTCGCATACCATGCGGGAGTAACTCAGTGGTAGAGTGCAACCTTGCCAAGGTTGAAGTCGCGGGTTCAAATCCCGTCTCCCGCTCCACTTTTGCGGGAATAACTCAACGGTAGAGTGTCAGCTTCCCAAGCTGAAGGTTGCGGGTTCAAATCCCGTTTCCCGCTCCAAAAAAGCTTGCAATATTAGGCTCTTGCAGAACATCTCTGTAAGAGCCTTTTTTGTTGCCCCAATTTTGGTCGCCCCTCGAACAACGTTCAGCAAACATCCACAAAACTGTCACCTGATGTCCTCATTCTTACGTTGACTCCTCACCATTTGGGGCGTAGGTGTCTTCTAGCTTATCGGTAGGCGAGGCTACCTCAGGGATATGGGTTACTGCCGCGGAGTAGTGGAGACACTATGAGAAGGCCAACAGTCGATGTCGCATAAGGCATGGACTATGTAACTTCACCGCCCTGGGGAGCTAAAACTTGAACGATGCGAATGCCCCGCTTGGGGCTTTGGGTACGTCCCTGTCATCGTTTTGCGCCATGACCGGGGCGATTTTTTTATCACAACTGGCAATTCTGCCTAAACAGGGAAATTCCCAAACTCAGAGGACAAAAATGGAACCGGACAGTAGATACAGCCCAAATTCTGATTTCGTACCGCGAAGGTGCGTGACGGAAGGGATGTTCATGTCCGTTCCGCCACGATAGCTCTGGGTTCATCAGATTATGGGCTGTGCTTCCATCAGTTTTCATTTGTGGAGGTGCACTCATGCGTCAAACTACTCGCACTGCGCGCAAAAATGCCCGTGCAAGGGAACGCCACTATAAAGAAGCTGGCGATCGTCTTGCGCTTGCGGCAATGCTCGATGCCAACACCCTGCTCAAAAAGCTCAAGACGGCCAGAGATGGCCTGAATGAAGCACAGATACGCACGTCACGCGACCTGTTCGGCAGCAATGTCATCACCCGTGGCAAAAAGCAGTCTCTTTTCAGCAGGCTGGTTGGGGCGTTCATCAATCCCTTTACGGCCATTCTTCTTGGCCTGGCCACAGTGTCTGCCTGTACGGATATTTTGTGGGCAGATCCGGGCGAGGCGAATCCCAAAACTGTTATCATCATCATGACCATGGTCATGATTTCTGGCCTGCTGCGCTTTGTGCAGGAGGCCCGGAGCGGCGCGGCTGCCGAAAACCTGCTCAAGATGATCAAGACCACAACCTGCGTGCAGCGGCGTGAAGTGGGCAGAGCAGAAATTCCGCTTGAAGACGTGGTGGTGGGTGACATTGTCTATCTGGCCGCTGGTGACATGATACCAGCGGACATGCGCATTATTCAGGCCAAGGACCTTTTTGTCAGCCAGTCTGCCCTGACCGGCGAGAGTATCGCCATAGAAAAAATCGCCACAGAGGTTGAAAGTGGCCTGAGCAGCATGGCTGAATGCCGCAACCTGGCCTTTATGGGGTCAAACGTGGTGAGCGGCAGCGCCATGGGTGTTGTGGTCGCCACGGGCGATTCCACCATATTCGGCGAAATGGCAAAGAGCATCACGGCAAAGCCGGTGCAGACCAGTTTTGAAAAGGGCATTAACCAGGTTTCCTGGGTGCTTATCCGCTTCATGCTGATAATGGTTCCCCTGGTTCTGTTTATCAACGGCTTTACCAAGGGCGACTGGGTAGACGCCGCTCTGTTTGCCCTCTCGGTTGCTGTGGGCCTTACCCCAGAAATGTTGCCCATGATCGTGACAACATGCCTTGCCAAGGGCGCGGTAAGCATGGCCCGCGAAAAAACCATCATCAAGAACCTCAATTCCATCCAGAATCTGGGGTCTATGGATATTCTGTGCACTGACAAGACGGGCACGCTGACCCTCGACAAAGTCGTTTTGCAGTACCACCTGAATATCCATGGGCAGGAAGACATACGCGTGCTCCGCCACGCCTTTTTGAACAGCTACTATCAGACCGGCCTTAAAAACCTGATTGATTTTGCCATCATCGAGCGCACCCTGCAGGAACAAAAAGAAAATCCTTCTCTGGTTGACCTCTCTGACAAGTTCACCAAGGTGGATGAAATTCCTTTTGATTTTGAACGGCGGCGCATGAGCGTTGTGGTGTCAAACGGCAAAACCCAGATGATCACCAAGGGCGCCGTGGAAGAAATGCTCGCTGTGTGCGGCTATGCCGAATACAAGGGCGAGGTGCTTCCGCTCTCTGATGAAATCAGGGAATACATTTTAAAGAAAGTGTCGGCCCTCAACGACGACGGCATGCGCGTTATCGCGGTTGCGCAAAAAACAAACCCGTCGCCGGTGGGCGCTTTTTCTGTCGCCGATGAATCCGACATGGTCTTGATGGGCTATCTGGCTTTTCTTGATCCGCCCAAGGAATCAACGGAAAGAGCCCTGAAAGCCCTGCATGAACACGGCGTGGGCGTAAAGATTCTTACGGGCGACAACGACAAGGTGACGCGCTGCGTATGCCGCCAGCTGAAGATTCCCGTGGAGCACATGATGCTGGGCTCTGACATCGCGGGCATGAGCGAAGAAGAGCTGTGCCTCAAGGTTGAGGATGTGAGCGTTTTCGCCAAGCTTTCTCCCCAGCAGAAAACGCAGGTCATCACGGCCTTGCGTGCAAACGGGCACAGTGTTGGCTACATGGGCGATGGCATAAACGATGCCGCAGCCATGAAGGCCGCCGATGTGGGTATTTCTGTAGACAGCGCCGTTGATATCGCCAAGGAATCGGCGGACGTCATCCTGCTGGAAAAAGATTTGATGGTTCTGGAAAAAGGCATCGTTGAAGGCAGAAAAACGTATGCCAACATGATCAAATACATAAAAATGACGGCAAGTTCCAACTTCGGCAACATGTTCTCGGTGCTTGCGGCCAGTGCGTTTCTGCCGTTTTTGCCCATGCTCTCGATCCACCTGATTCTGCTGAATCTTATTTATGATCTGAGCTGCACGGCAATACCCTGGGACAATGTGGACAAGGAGTATCTGGCTGTTCCCAGAAAGTGGGATGCCTCGTCCATTGGCAAGTTCATGCTGTGGATCGGCCCCACGAGCTCTGTTTTTGACATCACAACCTATCTGCTGATGTATTTTGTCATCTGCCCCATGATGTGCGGCGGGCAGCTGTTCCACCATATTACAGACCCAGCGGTGCAGGCCCAGTACATTGCCGTATTTCAGGCGGGCTGGTTTGTGGAATCCATGTGGAGCCAGACCCTGGTTATTCACATGATCCGCACGCCCAAGATACCGTTTTTCCAGAGCCGCGCCTCTGCCTCGGTAACCCTGGTAACGTTTACCGGCATTGCGGTGCTCACCATGATTCCGTTTACTGCATTTGGGGCATCCATCGGGCTTGGCACGCTGCCGCCTGTATACTTTGCCTGGCTTGCGGTAACCATTCTGCTGTACATGGTGCTGGCAACTATCGCCAAAAAGGCCTTTGTCTGGAAATATGGTGAGCTCCTGTAAAATGATGCCTGTCTGAAAACAGCGCGCTGAATATCCAGCATCTTGGCAGAACGCCAATGAACAGAAAGTCCCAGTCCAGCGGCAAGCTGAACTGGGACTTTCAATAGTGACGCATTCCAGAAAAGAGCCATCGCACAGGGCAGCGGGCGTAGGCCCCAAATACGGCAAACATCTCAAGAGAACACGCGGCGCATGCGCCGACGTATTATTTGCAGTAGATCCCCTGGGCGGCATCCTTGTGGCAGGAGACGCAATCCGCAAAGTTCGATGAACCGGGCAGTTTGCGGTGTTTGTGTACAAACCAGGGGGTATCGGTCACCCGCAAGGGGGATTGCCCCGCGAGATGGCGCGCAACTTTGTCCCCTCGACGGTTCGCACCTGAGCCTGCCGCCTGCTCTTTCAGCCAGCGCTCAACGACAGCAGCGTCTTCTGCTGGCACAGAGACCTGCGAACCAAAATGCTCATCAAGATTACTCATGATTTTGCTCCAGGAGGTTGCCGGCAGCATCCAGGCGGGGTACGCAATGTGGCATCCGCCACAATTGTTTACGTACGCGGCAGGCGGGGTCGAATCGCAGTTTCTGTTTCCCCTGTCATGTCTATCACCCGCCGCTGAAACAGCGGCAAAAAACAGACTCACAGAGAAGAAGACCACCACGACACCCAGGCTTTTCAAACAGGCCATCACATACTCCTGTCCCTGTTATCACACCAGAGAACACCCTAGCGCTCACAAACGCAATTGCCGCATCAGCAGTACCGTTGAGCAATAAAGACATTTCGCGGCGGAAATGTCCGCAACTCTCTTTTTTTCGATATCTTATACCCATACCTCGAAATGCATCTCTCAACTTCGCCAGTGGTCATGCGAAATGTATATTCTGATGGCCGCCTTTTTTCCATAGGCAGGCGCACGTCTGCAGTATGGTTTTTGTTGTTTGGCATTGCGTTGTATTTTGAGCTGATGCAGTCAAAAGCCATATATCCTTTTGGCTTGACGCACTCTCCGTAAATCTTGAACAGATCTTCCAGTGACGCTCCGGGGATATGATACAACCAGTTTACGGAAAGCAGCACATCAACCTTTTCAGGGCGAAATCTGGGGTTCAGTGCATCATCCACAATAGTGTTAATGCGGGTCTTGTAATATTTTGCCAGCAGGTCGCACATTTCAATCGCGGAAACCGCAATATCGCTCCCCCCCAAACGCTGAAAACCTCTTTGCTGCAGCCAGAGCAGGTTCGCGCCACTGCCGCAACCCACTTCAAAAACATGCGCGGAACTGGGCACCATTTGCGTAATCCACTCGCAGGGCACACATACGTGCGGCCGCCAGGGACGGTGTTTAATGGCATACGCATGCCACCAGCTTGCATTTGTTGTTTTGGAGCACCACTGCAGGTATTTCTGGGAAACACCCAATCTGTAACGATAGCTCTGCAGCCAGCCATTGACATAACACACGGCTTTATCAAGCATAGAACAATCTCCCATGCCTATAGAAGCCGTGAACGCAAAAAGCGTCCACAACTTCACAGGAATAGTTGCGGAAAAAAGGATCTGCCTTTTAGGAAAAAAGCAGAGCTTCGGGAGGATGTTCTATGGAGTGCGCTATGCAGTACGTGTTTTGCAGCAACTGAAAACACGGCACCAAGGAAAGCGAAGGCACAGCGCTTAAAGGAATCGGCGAAGAATAAAGAAAATGACTTAACGGCTCAAGATCTTGATGCTCATTTGTTTCATGCTGTAGCTGAAACTTTGAAACGCGGGCATTGTCATCATAATCATTAACTATATCAAGCACCGGTGAAAAAACGACAAAAAGCATCATAGCCACGCACAACGACCTCAAGAATGTCACGGCTAAAGAACCGGACATTGTCGCCGGGGATTTCCCCTTGATCGCGTGCTTCATACTCAACATAAAATTCCGTATTCATCAATTTTAGAATGACGAATAATATTACATTGGCAAAGTACATGCAACACCGCGCCACTGCAAAAACCTTATGCCCCAGACAGTGAGACATTCTTGCATTATCAGCAGCAAAAAAGACAAGTTGCGTTATGCCAGTTTTTCTCATGATTGATTTTAACACAATAAAAATTTCGGTTGGCCTTTTTTGTGACAGACAACACTTGGCTGCGCCATGTGGGTAATCTCTCCTCAGGCTTCGTGCCCGCCCTCAAGCACCAGCACCAGCAGGTCGAGCCCCTGGCGGAACGTCTGCATGGTTTCGGGCGACGATATGGCCAGCCTTACGCAGTTTGGCGGCGGCATATGCCCAACGGTGAACTTTTCAGACGAATACACCTGCAAACCCACCCGCTGCGTGGCCTGCTCAAAGGCGGTGCTTGTCCACCCATCCGTCAACTCAAGCCACACATGCATGCTGCGCTGGTCCAGCACAAAGCTGTGGCCGTGCAGCCGTTCTTTGAACAGGGCCATGCGCCTGTCCAGCTCGCTTTTTTTTCCGGCTATTATTTTGTCCGCAATGCCAGAATTGATGGTTTCACAAATAATCTCTGCGCAGAGGGGCGGCGTCATCCATATGCTGTCCACCACGCCTTGCGCAATGCTGGCGCACATGGCCTGCGGCGCAACTACAAAGGCGATGCGCAGCCCGGTATAAAAAGCCTGCGCCATGCCGCAGATAAAAATACTCTGCTCTGGCAGCAAGGCAGACAGGGTGCGTTCGCCACCTTCTGCCAAAAAGGCGTCAACGCCATCCTCAAGCAGAAGCAGGCCATGCCGCCGTATTACCTCACTCAAGGTAAGCCGCCGCTGCGGCCCCATGGAACTGTTGGTGGGGTTTTGCACCAGCCCCGCAGTGTACAGGCCTTTGACCGCCTGGCGCTGGCACAGGGCGTCCAGCGATTCGGGCAGCATGCCCTGCGCGTCCATTTCTACTGCTTCCAGTCGTATGCCGTTGGCCCGCGCCGCAGATTTAACGCCGGGATAGGTGTACTTTTCCACGGCGACCCTGTCTCCGGGCTCAAACAGGGTTGAAAATATGCAGTGCAGGGCGTGCTGCGTGCCTGCGGTGACAACCACAGTTTCTGCCGAGGCGCATACGCCAAAACGGGCCACCCAGCGCGCACCAGTTTCGCGGTGGCCGTAATGCCCCTGCGGAAAAGCGTACGGCACATAGCGGTGCAGCCCCCCGCGTGCAAGCACCTGCCCCACAACCTCTTCCAGATAGTGTTCTGAACCGTGCAGGGGGTGCACAAGCCCCATGTTTACCGCCTTTACGTTCTGGACGGTGGTATCCACCAGTGAAGCGGCTACCCCGGCATCAGCCGCCACAAACGTGCCCATACCAACCATGGCCGTGATGAGATTGCGTTTCTCAGCCTCTGCATAGGCCCGCGTTATGGTGGTGACCGTTACCCCCACTGCCTTTGCCAGCTCGCGGTGCGAGGGCAGGCGGTCGCCCGGTTGCAGCACCCCCGAGCGGATATCACGCTCAAGAGCATCTGCCAGCGCGATGTACAGGGGTTTGTTGGTATCCATTATTTTAAGATTCCACATGGGTGTGCCAGCCAGGGTATCAGGTGTCTTACATACAGCTGTGTGTTTACGCACCAGCCATTTATGCGTATACAATAAAGCAATCTTCGTAAATTTCTGCCGCCATGCTCTGCCCGGCCGGGCATAACCGCACCGCAGCAGAATCACGGCAGGGGATGCGAATGCAGACCCCCCTGCAGCACTTAAGGAGAACGCATGCCTTTTTTCAAAGACTGTTCCGGCACCGCCGCGGTTGCGGCTGTACTGGCTGTCGTCGTCTCTTTTACCGGATCTGCCGTGCTCATCTTTCAGGCTGCCCATCTGGCTGGCCTGTCGGAGGCTGTGACTTCCTCATGGATATGGGCTGTATCCATCGGCAGCGGCATAACCGGAATCTTTTTGAGCTGGAAAATGAAGATACCGGTTATCACGGCATGGTCCACGCCGGGGGCCGCCCTGCTGATTGCCATGCTGCCCGGAGTACCGCTGGGCGAGGCTATCGGGGCCTACATTGCCAGCGCCCTGATCATCACGGTCATCGGCCTCACCGGCACGCTCGACGCCATCATGAGGCGCATACCGGCGGCGGTGAGTTCCGGCATGTTTGCGGGCATTCTTTTCAGCTTTGGTGCACGGGTTTTCAGCAGCGTGCGGCCTGATCCCGTGCTGGCTTTGGGCATGATTGGGTGCTTCATCGTGTTTCGGCGCGTCTCGCCTCGGTATTCAGTGGCGGTGGTTATGGCTGTGGGCATGGGCATAGCGGCGGCAGGCGGCATGATGCATTTTGAAAGTCTGGCTTTTGCGCCCACCGCACCGGTATTCATCACGCCGCAGTTTTCATGGGCAACCGTTGTGGGTCTGGGCATTCCGCTGGCCCTGGTAACCATTACGGGGCAATACATTTCAGGCATGGCAGTGCTGCATGCCTCTGGCTACCGTGTGCAGTCCAACGGCATCATGGCTGTGACAGGCATATGCTCTGCTCTGCTGGCTCCCTTTGGCGCACACGCCATCAACCTTTCTTCACTCACGGCCGCCATCTGCACCGGGACGGAAGCCCACAAAGATCCGTCCAGACGATACGTTGCGGGTGTTTTTTGCGGGGGGCTGTATATTGTTGCCGGGGTGCTGGGCTCAACCATCATCTCGCTGTTTTCGGCCCTGCCCCAAACATTTGTGGCTGTGCTGGCGGGCCTTGCCCTGATCAGCGCGTTTACCACTGGCTTTATGGGTATATTCAAGGACAGCGATAACATCGAAGCGGGCATTTTTGCCTTTCTGGCCACGGCCTCGGGTATGGATTTTCTCGGTCTTGGTTCCCCTTTCTGGGGCTTGCTGTTTGGCGGCCTTATGTTTGCAGTGCTGGCCTGGCGTAAACCATGTCCTCAATGCTCACAAAAAAAGGCATAGCGGGTTACCCCTCGACAAAGCCCGCAGGGCAGCCCTGCGGCATGGAGCTGGCACATAAAAACGTGCGTTTATCCATCTGCTTATCCACATATTGAAATATATGCAACATGCTGATATAAAACAATTTTTATATGTTTCTGATATATTTTTTCCTCCATCCCCCAAAGCCATTGCGTCCCGCCTAGTGACGTGCTAGCTTTTTTTTGCGGAGATTAGTTCGCAACCACCTATAGCAAGGAGGCAGTTTATGGATAATGCCGTTTTGTTGAGGCCCTTCGGATGGCGCATTGAGGATTCCGTCCTCGGCTCTGTTTGGGATGGTTGGATGAACTGGTGGCGTCGCATGCTGGCAGCCGCCGACCGCTTCTAAGCACAGTCTGTGCACCGAACAAATAAGTAAACCTGTGATTGAAGGCCGGGAAAAATCCCGGCCTTTTTTCTTGCCTGAAATCTGTCGCAGACCAGAGCCCGATTACCCTGTACTGCGGAACACGCCGCAGTTCTGCGGGCACATATAAACATTGCTCAATAATGCCATTTACCTGAAATACGCTTGTCAAAAGTCGAGCAAAACACTATCGCTATCCATCAACTGATGCTTGTTTTCAGTGTTGCCCGGTTGTCATTTTCAGCAGCAGGCTGTTTTTTGTATTCTTACCCCCCCTCAGGCGTTCTTACATGATCTTCAACCTTTCAAAAAAATACGCCTTTTGGGATCTGGCCTTTATAGTCGCCATTGCAGGCTATGTGCTGTACGGTCTCTGGGGTGTGAGCATTCTCTCCAGTGACGGCCTCAACATAAGCTCCGACCTTTGCTGCTATGTGCAAAACATGGCGGGCGAGCTACACCGCGAGCTGTTTTCCCAAGACCCGCTGCTGGCCATACCCACCACCGCCAACTCCATCATCAGCCTGGAATCAACTCTGGCAACCCTGCTGCAGCCCGGCAACGACATAGTTCAGGGCATGCTGCGGGCCGGGGCCGTCGGCGTTTTTTTCCATTATGTCGCCTGCTATTATCTGGGCCGCCGCCTGTGGGATTCACCGCTGATCGCCACCCTGTTTGCCATGCTGACGGCCGTTACCGTATGGATCAGCTTTGGCACATACTGGGGCTTTGGCTCGGGCGATATAACACCACGGGTGTTTTACGCGGCCCTGTTTCCTGTTTTACTGGCCGCTACGCTTTCCTCCCTTGATAAACCCCAGCTGCGCCCCCTCATTCTCTTTGCCTCGGGCTGCGGTATGTACCTGCACAGCATCAGCTCGCTTGTGGCCAGCTGCATGCTGTTTACGGTTTTTTTCTTTCACCGGGCCAAGGGCGAGAGCCTGCTGCGGCACTGCGGCTGGCTACTGCTGAGCCTTGCCGCCTGGAGTCTGCCCACACTGCTCTACCTGTTCAGTTCCATCAATTCGGTCACACCCTTCTCTGCCCATGATCTCAAAGTATTTCAGCAGGTGTTTGACCGCCGCTTCATCGAGGACGAAGGCAGCCTGTGGCAAAGGCTTGCTGGCCATTTGCACCCTCACAGCGACTCTTTCCCTCTACTGGTGATGGGTTTTCTGAATTATTTTGTTGTGCGCCGTTTTGGCTCGCCAACCATGAAACGGTTGACCTCAATCATTCCCACGCTTTTGCTTGGCGTGTGCATAGCCGTGCTGCTTTCTGTGGCAGAAACCCATATCGCCGAGAGGCTTGGCAGGCTGCCTATGGCCGCAGAACTGCCCAGAGGCGTTCGATTCATAATTTTTTTGTGCTGGATTATGATTGTGGGGGCTTTTGTCTGCCTTTGGCAGCGAACGCCAAAATGGGCGAGCCTGCTGGCCGTTGCCGCAATTGGCTGTGTGCTGTTTTTTGATCAGGGACGCTGGGCTACAGGGGTGCGCTTTGCTTTCAGGCATATGATTGGCATACAACACCCTGAGAGAATTCAACGCTGCCAGATCAAAGGGACAAGCTTTGCCGAAGCGCTGCAGGCAGTGGAACAGTTTGTGCCGCAGGATGCCCCAATTTTTGCCGAACCGGACGCAATGGCCGTGCGCTACCGTCTGTACCGCCCCCTGGCATATGCCTTCAAGGACGGTTCTTCATACCTTTACAGCCAGGATGCCCAAGGCGCTGCCCACTGGCTTGACCTTGTTACCCTACGGGACAAACAGGGGCTGGCGGCTGCATGGATTGCTTCCGGCGCGCAATGGATATTATGCGGCGAGACCGCCGAGCAGGAAGATATCGCCCGACGGGCAACCATTGTATGGAGCAATGACCAATGGTTTCTGGCCAGGCGCTCCGCAACGACGGCAACCAACATTCCGTGAGTTTTTTCATGCGTCGAACCATTATTTCTGTTGTTGCTCCAGTCTACTGCGAAGGCGACCAGCTGCCCGAATTTGTGGCATCACTTACGGCAGAACTGGGCCAGCTTAAAACGAGTACGGGTCTGGATCATGAGGTGGTGCTCGTTGACGACGGCTCATCCGACAATACATGGGAAGTCATGCGCACGCTCACTGCGCAGTATTCCTGCCTGCGCTGCCTGCGCCTGAGCCGAAATTTCGGCAAGGATGCGGCCCTCTCTGCCGGGCTGGCTGCCACACGTGGCGATGCCGTCATCACCATGGACAGCGACATGCAGCATCCGGCCTCGCTCATTCCAGAAATGGTCGCCTTGTGGCGCACCGGCAATGTGGACGTGGTCGACGTTTGCAAGCAGGAGCGGCAGGTGGAATCGCTGCTCAGCAAAGTATGCGCCATGTCTTTTTACCGCCTTTTTGAAATGCTCACCTCTTATGACCTGAGGGGATCGGGCGATTTCAAGCTGCTTGACCGCAAGGTGGTCGAAGCATGGAAAAATCTTGGCGAACGCAAGCTCTTTTATCGCGGCCTCACCTCATGGATGGGCTTTCGGCACGAGCAGATCATGTTCACACCCTGCCTGCGGTGTGGCGGGTCAAGCAAATGGAGCCTTGCCCGCAGGGTAACCCTGGCGGTGGATTCCATGACCTCGTTCAGCGGCAAGCCCCTGCTGCTCATCGGCATCATTACCCTGCTGTTTTACGCACTGTCGTTCTTTGTGGGCTGCGAGGCGCTCTGGAGCTATGCCACGGGGCATGCCCGATCGGGCTTCACCACGGTTATTCTGCTTATTCTGCTCACGGGTAGCGCCATTCTCACGGGCCTTTGCATCATGTCAGCGTACATCCATCACGCTTTTATCGAGCTGAAAGGCAGACCTCGCTACCTGCTGGCAGAAACGCTGGAAGCCCAAAATACGGATTCCTGACAAATGTCGCGGCATGCAGCCACAGACAGTGCAGAATCCATGCGCTTTATTGTCCACGCCGATGACTGCGGCCTGACCCGCCAGATCAGCGATGACATTTTTGACTGCCTTGCCTGCGGGCCCCTCAATTCCGTATCTGTAATCATGGGCGGTACGCACGCGGTTGCAAGTCTGCAAAAACTTGCCCGCATGCCGCATGTGCGCACATGCCTGCACCTCAACATCCTGGAAGGACTCTGCACCGCACCGGTGGCGCAGGTACGGCCAATTGTGAATGCTGAAGGCATTTTTCGCTACGGCCTTGGACAAATGCTCGCCCTGCTTGCCGCTGGCACGGGTACCAAAAAGCGAACCCTGCTCTCGGCCATACGCACCGAGCTGGAAGCACAGGCAGACGCTTTTGCCGCAGCTTTTTCACTGATGGATTCGCGTAGGGGCCTGCATCTTGACGGGCACCTGCATATCCACAGCATACCGGCCCTGCGCCAGACCATGACCGAATTCATGCGAGAGCGCAGGCCAACATACGTGCGCCTGCCCAAGGAGCCCGCACACGTTGCCCCCCTGCCCTTTTTGCCGCTTGTGGTGGGCTGCGCACGGCGCGCCCTGCTGGCCTACTGGTCAAAGGGGCTTGAGGCCCTGCTTGACCGCGCAGGCATCGCCCACAACAGCTATTTTTGCGGACTTGTTTCTGGCGGCAGCCTCACGGCAGACAGGGTGGCTGCGTCTCTGGCCGCCATTGCGCGCAAGCGGCAGCCTGCGCAGCTTGTAGAAATAATGTGCCACCCCGGCGGCATAAGCCAGACAAACAGCGCTGCCGACGAAGAAGAAAACGACGCAGCCCCTGTACGCCATAACAGTTTTTACACCAGCCCCGCCCGCAAGGTGGAAAAATCCATGCTGCTTGACACCAGCCTGAGCCAGGTTCTGGCCCGTTACGGCACGGTACAGTCCTTTTAATAACTCCACAGCCGCAAGGCGCGCATTTTTCCCGCGCCGCCTCTGCATGCTGCAAAAGAAATCGGCCCCGAGGCAAACATCCTCAGGGCCGAAAAAACTCACGCGCCCACCGTACGTGTCAGACACGCAAAAACATTACTGACCGCGTATCCAGTAGGTTTCAAAACCGTCTTCAAGCCAGCCGTCTTTCACCTTGATGAACCCCGCCTCCTTGAAAAGATCGCGGTATTCATCCTGCGTGCGACGCCAGCCCCAGAACTGCTGCTTGCGAATGCCCAGGTGATGCAGCACCGTCCGAATGCCAATCTTGATGGCATTCACGAAACTGCCGATAAACGAGTCTTCTTCCAGCAACGAGGCCGAAAGCAGCACAAGCTCGCCACCGGGAGCAAGCTGGGCGCGCAGTTCCCACAGCAGATGCTGGAATTCGCGGGTGGGAATGCCGTAGTCGACGGTTGAGAGGTAAATCATGTCGTACTGCACGTCCGAGGGCAGACAGGCGGGCGGCAGACCGATATAGATACGGTCGCTGGGAATATATTCGCGCAGCCACTTCATGCCCACGGTGCTGGGTTCATTGACGTGCAACTCCAGCTCGGGCATTTCTTCCAGCAAGATTTTTTCCATGTAGCCCACGCCGCTGCCAATGGAGAGCACGCGCACCGGTTCTGTGCGTTGACCAGATTCCTGCGCCAGTTTGGCGCGCAGCTGCCCGATGAGCCATTTGGCGTCGGTGCGCTTGTTTTCACGCCATACCGACGGCAAATCGTCCCAGCTTTTGTAGCGACGAAACAGTTCTTCGTAAAAAATCGCGTAGAACTTTGGCTCCGCCAGATGAAAAAATGATATATGTGAAAAAGACGTGAAGGGGATGCCTTGCCAGCTTTCCTGATAAAAACGCCGCACGTTAAAGCCTCCGAGACATGGCCGCAAAGGCGTGTCGTGGGCAGGATTGCGCCACAAACAGGCCTTCGATACACAAAATCATACCCTAACCGACAGCAAGGCGCAATGCACGGCAGCGGCACAAGGGCAAGTTGCGCCATAACGTCACCCGGCAAAACAATAAAACAGCATCTCGGCATGTTTCGCCTTGGCCGCCCGCAGGCGCTGGCCCGGGGCCTGCTTTTTACCGGCGGCTTTTCACACTGCCCTCCAAAAAATAAAAATGGGGAGAGTCTTTTTCAGAACCTCCCCACAAAACCTCTGGTTTCAGGACTTGAGGGCTTAACCCGCCTTCATTTCGCCTATCAACTGGCGCAAAACCTGCGCCTGCCGGGTCATTTCAGACATGGCCTCGCTGGCCCGGTTCATGGCTTGCGCGGTTTCTGCCGAGATTGTGGCCACCTGCTCCACTGCGCGGCTTATTTCCTCGCTGGAGGCAGACTGCTCTTCGCTGGCTGTGGCTATGGAACGCACCTGATCGCTGGCCTGTTCCACCAGGGTTACTATCTGGGCAAGTGATTCGCCTGATATTGTGGCCCGCTGCGTGGCACCTTCAATAATGGACACAGACCGTTCCACGCCATCAATGCTCTTGCGGGTCCCTTCCTGAATACCGCGAATAACCCCGCCCACTTCCTGCGTGGCAGACATGGTTTTTTCTGCCAGCTTGCGCACTTCGTCGGCCACCACGGCAAAGCCGCGCCCGGCGTCGCCAGCGCGGGCCGCTTCAATGGCGGCATTGAGCGCCAGCAGGTTGGTCTGGTCGGCGATATCGGAAATAACGCTCATGATCTGCCCAATGCCGTCGGCCTGTTTGCCGAGAGCAGCCATGTCTGTTTTTACCTCTATGGACTGACGCTGTACCGCCGTGATGTCGTTCACCACATTGCTGACCATCTGCGCGCCTTCCTGCGCCTTGATGCGGGCAGAATCTGAAGTTTCAGAGGCCTTGGCGGCATTTTCGGCAACTTCTCCCACCGTGGCGTTCATTTCTTCCATGGCAGAAGAGGTCACGGTAACCCGGTGCGACTGCTCCTCGGCCCCGCGGCTCGACTGTTCAATCAGGGCTGAAAGCTGTTCGGTAACGGTAGAAACGACCTCAACCACGCCCTCAAGCTGATGCGCGGCCTGCAGCATGCCCTCGGCCCGGGCACGTTCGGCCTGAGCCTTGGCGGCTTGCGCCTCCTGCGTGGCCAGCTCAGCCTGCTGCGCCTGTTGCGCTGCTTCCTGGCTTTTCTGCTCCGCTTCGGCGATCTTGTCCTTCATGGTTGCAACCATGTTTTGCAGTACATGGTACACGCCGCCCTGCCTTTTTTGCGGGCGAAACGCCACGTTCAGGTCGCCGCCGGCGATCTTGCCTGCCACCTCGGCCAGATAGCCTGGGTCTTCACCCAGCTGCTTCATGACTGCGCGGGTAAGCAGAATGCCCAGAGCCACCGAAAAAAAGAACCCAAGGGCAATGGCGAGAAAAATCATTTTTGTGGAAAAACTGGCAAGATTGTTATTCTTCTCTGCCAGAATATGCCCCTGCTCTTCCTTGGATTTAACCAGCCGGTTGATGCCATCCTGATACTGGTTGGCAAGCGTCTGGCCTTCACCGTCCAAAAAAGCTTCCGCACCCTGGCTATCACCGGAGCTCTTCAGCTTTATGACCTTGTCGGTCATCTGCCTGAACGCGGCACGGTGGACCTTGTATTCCTCGATTATCCTTTTTGCTTCGTCGGAAATAAGCGTTTTTTCCACAGCTGTGGAACTTTCATCAATGTCTTTGCGCAGTCTTTCTATCTGGGCAATGCGCTGCTGTACTTCCGTCTCGGTAGAGGCGCCCACAATACCCTGCATGTTCACCCGGATACGTTGAAAACCCACTGACAGGCGCAACAGGTCCTTCATGGGTACAGTAGCCCGTTCGTACAGCACGGTATCAGCTTCGTTAACCTTGTGCAGCTCAATAACGGCAAACACACCTACTGCCAGGGTAACCAGAGACGAAAGCACAAAGCCCGCGATCAGCTTTGTCTGCAACCGAGTATGTTTCAAAAGGTTCATGATTTCTCCATGGGGATTCATCAAACTTGATCTTGCTGGTAGTATTAACGGTTACTTTTGAGAACAATTTAGGCTATCGAAAAAAGTTATCAGGGATATTTATGACATAACAGCCAATTATCACTAATCTATTTAATGAGACAGCAAATAGGCCAGACTGCATCCCCCATTGGCCCGCACTTCAGGAACTGTGTGATTTGAGCGGGATACATATCTCGGTCAACAACTCTTCTTCTGGCGTTGAATGCGGTGAATTCCAGTAAATTTCAAAGCCCGGATCATTAAAAGGTTCGCGCCCGCTCTGCGGAAACCACATACCAAACAGTGAGCGGTAGGCCGGGTGCAACAGTGTGTAGGAGCCCCTCACATGCAAGGCCGCGTATTCCTGTTCGCTCCCTACCAATCGCAAAATAATTTCCTCATGTTGCGCCAGGGCACGCAATTCCGCGCTTGTTTGCGTCATGTGCGGGGGCAGACTCACACAGGCATCCATACGGCATTTTTGTGGCAAAGTTATGTCTGGATTATCGTAGCTTACGCCATACGCCACTGATTCTGCCGAAAGCAGACCGCTGGCCGCCAGCGTGCCGCACAGTTTATCCCATGCCGGGCCGCATTCCTCATAGGGGCCAGTATGCCGCACCGCCGCCACCAGACGGGGGGCAAACCTTTTGATCTGCACTTCCATGGGGTGGCATTGCGGCATTTCATGGTAAAACAGGGGCCGGTCTTCACCGGGTTTGCGCACCACCTGCCTGTACGTTCGCCTGCGGCGATATTCAGAGGGCAGCATGCCAATATGGGCGCGAAAGGCACGGGTAAATGCGTCCACACTGTCGTAACCCGCGCCAAGGGCAATCTGCATAACTGATTCTGCCGAATGCCCAAGCTGCATGGCGGCGCGTTCAAGCAGCAACCTGCGCACGTAGGCCGCCACACTTTCACCCACCATTGCTGAAAAAATGCGGTGGAAATGGTAAGGAGAAAAACAGGCAATGCGGGCCAGTTCGTCCAGATCGGGCCGAGTGTCCAGATTCTGCTCAATATGGCGTATAACAAGGCCGATGCGTTGCTGGTAGCTGAGTGTTTCCACTGGTGCTCCTTTGGCGGATTGTGTCCGCGCCCACCACAGGGTGGGCAGAAGCGCAAAAAAAGTCGAGCGGGTTTTTGTGCGCTGCGTATCCTGACTCCAACGTTCACCCTAAATTGAAGGAGCCCGTATGAGCGGATTTGAAGTAACGATTGTGGATCTCGCGGCCAAACAGCTTGCAGGTATCAAGGTGCGTACATCCATGGCCAAGGCCAAACAGGACTGCCCCGCCCTGTGGCAAAATTTCTGCCCAAAAATGCCCGACATTTTTAACAAAAAAAGCTACGGCATATCCGTCATGCTCAACGAGCAGGATTTTGATTACTGGGCCGCCGCAGAAGCGCCCGAGGGCGCATGCCCTGCAGGGCTTGAGTCCGTGGGCATTCCTGCTGGCGCCTACGCCCGCTGCGAGGTTCCCAATCTGGAAAGCATCGGTGAGGGTTACATGTTCATGTACCAGACATGGCTTGCCTCTCAGGGTGAGTGGAAGCTCAATGTTCAGGCCCCCTGCTTTGAACTGTATTCCGCAAACTGGAATCCGGCCATGCCCTTTGAACTGTTTATGCCAGTGATGCGATAGCTTTTTCTGCCTTGCGGGGAAATTAGTATTACCGCCCTGCGGGCATCTGGTGTTGAGTGAACTTGCAAAATACGCTTCTTTCTGGCCTGACAAGGAAAAATCCTGTTTTTGAGAGCAGCGTACTCAAGTACGTAAGCATCAAAAACAGGATTTTAACGTCGGCAGGCTCCAAAAGACGGGTTTGCGTAAATACGCCCGGCAGGCTCTACCCGCGCCACCAGACTCCCCGGCCTTTTTACGCTTTCGGCTTCCGACTCAAAATCAGCGACATATAGGGCGGCGTGCCCACAAGCCCGCCAAGCCCCTGCCGCACACTCTCGGCAGGCTGCTCCACATGGCTCGCCAGCAAACACGAATCCAGCCGTCTGGTGGCATCCAGAGCTTCTGCAATGGCAGGCAGGTTACGATAAGCCTTCAATATCACGGCTGTATCACTATCTTGCAACGAATCTTCCAGACTCTTCCTGCTGTTGATGCCGGGAATGATGCGCAGGGTTTCGCCGTTTTCGCACAGCACCGTGCGGGTGCGCGCGGCAGCCGCCTGAAAAGACGTAATACCCGGCACAACCTCCACCGTCAGGTGGGGCGCGCATTCACCGAGGGTACGCATAAGGTAACCAAAGGTGCTGTACACAAGTGGATCGCCAATGGTCAGAAAGGCGGCGCTCTGCCCGCTCTCCAGCACCTCCCTTGTGGTCTGCGCCGCAACGCGCCAGGCCTCGTGCAGCACTGCCTTGTCTCGCGTCATGGGAAACTCCAGCCGCTGCACACGCACGTCGGGGCGCAGATGAGGCCGGGCCGTATCCAGCGCCGCAGAAAAGTCATTGCGGGGCGAAGCGGCCGCAAGAATCACATCTACCTCGCCCAGCACGCGAACAGCCCGCAGGGTCAAAAGGTCGGGCGCGCCAGGGCCAACGCCCACACCATACAATATTCCATGCATCAGATAACTCACTTTAAAGACTCAAAAAACATACAGCCATGAGAATTTCATGCCCTGTCAGCGGTGCAGCCAGTCAGACAGCTCTTCCACCGCATCCAGAGCACGGGGCCCGGGGCGGGCAAAACGTTCTTCGTCCACCACCAGTACACGCCCCTCACGCACGGCGCGCAGCCCCTTGTAATGGTCGCGTTCGGCCAAAGGAGTGGGGGCGGGATTCATCGGCCCGTGCTGGATCAGGTACACGTCCGGGTCTGCCGCAATCAGGGCTTCCTCACTGAAGCGCACCAGCTTTTTGCTGTCGGTAACCACATTTTCGCCACCGGCAAGGGCCAGTATTTCACTGCTTATGCCACCCCGCCCCGCTGCCAGCAGGTTGGGATAGCGCACCTCGTAAAATATGCGTGCTGCAGGTTTGCCCGCTGTGCGGCTACGCACTGCATCGAGCCGCTGTTTCCAGCCGGTCACAAGGGCCGAAGCCCCCTGTTCACGCCCGACAAGCCGTCCCAGGGTTTGTGTAACCTCAAACAGTCGCTCAAAAGAATTGACTTCAAAGGTCAGCACCTTGAGGCCCAGAGCGCGCAGGTTTTCGGTCTGGGTCTGGGATTCGCTGCGACCTTCAAGCTGCACCACCACGTCGGGTTGCTGCGCCAGCACAAGCTCCGCATTGGGGCGCATGTGCGTACCAATGGCAGGCAGGGCGGCCAGCTCCGGCAGGTTGCCGTCGGCAGCGGTGCGGGCCACCAGCAGATCGCCCGCTCCCAGCGCCAGAAAAATCTCGTTAAACGCGCCGTACAGGGCAATCACACGCCGCACAGGCTGGTCAAAGGTAATCGTGGTGCCCGTATCGTCGGTAATGACAATGGAGGCCGCAACATCCTCAGCGCTGGCGATCCGCACGCCCGTCGTCAGGGTCAGGCACAACGTCATCAGTGCCAGCAGCACGGTTTGCACCATCGGCAATGCAGTCAGCCGCAGCCCGCCATGGCCCGCAGGCACTGGCAAGCAGGGCTTGAGGCAACCCAAACCGGGGGTGGGGCAATATGCTGATGGGAATGTTGTAAAGCTCACCAAGGTTCTCCTCTGTAAAAACCCTTGCCACCGGACCGTCAAAAACCAGATTGCCGTCCTTGAGGCCCATAAGGCGCGTGGCATACAGCGCCGCCAGGTTGCAGTCGTGCACAGCCATGAGCACACAGGCCCCGGCAGCTCGGCGGCGCTCAAGCAGGTCAAACAGCTCGACCATGCGCGCCCAGTCGAGGCCCGCGGCCAGTTCGTCCAGCAGCAAGAGCGGGCTTTGCTGGGCCAGCGCACGGGCCAGCAGCACCCTTTGCAGCTCGCCGCCCGACAGCTCCGTGAGCCTGCGGTGGGCCAGCGTGGCAGCGCCTGTTTCATCAAGCGCGCTGTCGGCCGCCGCGTAATCCTCGCGGCCATAAGCCCCCAGCCAGCCAAGGTGGGCAAAACGCCCCAGCAGCACCATTTGCCGGGCGGTGAGACCCTGCGGCAGCTGCCCGCGCTGGGGCACAACAGCCACCATGCGGGCGCGTTGCCGTGGTGAAAGCGTCGCCAGCGGGCGGCCCAAAAGTTCGATGTCGCCCCCTTGCGGGGCAAGAACACCAGATATGGCGCGCAGCAGCGTGGTTTTGCCGCTGCCGTTGGGGCCCAGCAGGGCCGCGCACTCACCGGCGCGCAGGGTAAGTTCCACACGGCGCAGCACGGCTTTTTCATCATACCCGGCGCTTATGCCAGCCACCCGCAAAACAGGAGCCCCGGATGCGCCGTTCGCTATCTGATACGGTGCAGCCATCAGCGCCTCCGCACCAGCAGGGCAAAAAACGGCCCGCCAAGCAGGGCTGTCACAACGCCCACGGGCAGTTCCTGACCGCCAGAAAGCACGCAGCGGGCCAGCACATCGGCCCAGACCAACAGCACGCCGCCGCCAAAAAACGCCGCCGCCAGTAGGGTGCCGTGGCCCCAGCCCAGCAAAAGGCGCAGCACGTGCGGCACAATCAGCCCCACAAAACCGATAACCCCGGCCACTGCCACGCAGCCAGCAGTCATGCAGCTGGCCCCGGCCAGCAGCCACAGGCGGGCGCGGCCCACATCAAGGCCTGCCTGCGCCGCCTGTTCGTCGCCCAGAGCAAGTACGTCCAGCTTTCGCCAGCCAAGGGCTGTAATCAGCAGGCCCGGCACGGTTGTCGCAAGCAGCAGGGGCATGCTGTTCCAGCCCCGTCCTTGAAACGACCCCATGATCCAGAACACGATGCTGGTCACAGACTCTTCATTGAGGGCCTTTACCAGCGCCACCAGGGCACCCAGAAAGGCCGCCACCGCTATGCCAGCCAGAATGACACTCTCCCGGCTGAACGCACCGTCGCCACGCCCCAGCCACAGCGCCCCGCCAAGAGCCGCCAGCGCACCCACCAGCGCGGCTGGGGCCACCAGCCCCGCATGACTGAACCCGGCCAGCCCTGGCAAACCACCAAGCAGGGCCACCAGCGGCCCGCCAAGGGCAATGGCCATGCTGGCCCCACAGGCGGCCCCGGCAGAAATGCCCAGGGTAAAGGGGTCGGCCAGCGGATTACGCAACACGCCCTGCAAGGCAGCCCCGGCCATGGCCAGTGCGCCGCCGCACAGGGCGGCCAGGCACACACGGGCCAGCCGTATGCTCACCACAACCGTGCCCAGAGCGGGGTCTTCGGGCGCAGGCGCAAGCCCCACCAGTGCCCCCAACGCACGAAACACGCTTGCAGCACTCAAATTTACAGGCCCCGGCAAACAGGCCAGCGGCAACGAGGCCAGCCACAGCAGCACCAGACCGGCAAAAACCGGCCACAGCCTGCGGGACTGCGGGAAGGAGGAGGGAGAAGATGCGGTGGTAGTGGTCATGCCGGCCCTCTGGCCATACCCTGCGGGCAAACGCGGGCCAAAGCGTTGGCCGGTCTGTTGGCCAGACCGTGCCCATGGGCGGCAGCGCCGCGCGAGCATAAAAAAAAGCCTCTTCCACGCGTGGTGGAAGAGGCCCGTATTTCCTCTGTCCTGCCGGCAAAAACCCGTTGCCGTGGGGCGGTCAACGCCGCACCGTGGGGCCGTCATTCCATGACTGCGCACCGTGGGGCATGGCAGGTCTTCCGGCTTGGTTCCCCTGCTCCGGCCTTCCCGTTTCCAGTGGCTCAAGATGGAGCAAGGTTAAGAACCTTACGGCGGCGGGTCCGCTCCCGTTTTGCACGGGATTCCCTTTTCAAGCCGGCTTCCCGGCTACCAATGCCGCAAACACTCTAGGCGCGGGCTTGCGGCCTGTCAATGGCTCAGGCCTTTATCCACAGCAGACTGGCCTGACGGCCCGACTGCCGGGCACAGCGGTACGAAAAGAACTGCCCGTTGTTGCTGGCGGTACAGATGTCGAGCCCGTAGATATTGCGCGGCAGCAATCCGGCCTGTTCCAGTTGATGCCGCGTAAGGCCCCACAAATCCATGGTCTTACTGCTGGCATCAAACCAGGGCAGGTAGGGATCGCCCCACTCCCTGTCGAAATTGACAAATTCCGCCTTGCCGGGGCCAAGACTTGGGCCGCGCACGGCCAGAAGGTCGCGCGGGTCAAGTCCGTAGCGCTCGCAGAACCGCGCAACACCCGTGACGGGAAAGTCGCACCGGTTGCCGCGCCAGCCCGCATGCATGGCGGCAATGTGTTTGCCACTCTTGTGCGCAATCAATATGGGCTGGCAGTCGGCGGTCTTGATAAGCAGACCAAGCCCGGGCCGCGAGGTGCCCATGCCGTCACCCTCTGCGGTAACGGCTACCTCGCAGGGTACAGCCTCTGGTTCAAAGGCCATGACATCACCGTGAACCTGCATAAGCTCGGCCCATTCGATCATGCCCTGCGGGCGCAGGCTTTCAAGCAGACTGCGACGGTTGGCAATAACGTGGTCTGGGTTGTCCTGCACGGTAAAGGCAATATTGCCGCCGCCGTATTCACCAAGGCTCACGCCACCGCCACGGGTCTGAAAGACACAGCCAACCTGTGACACACCGGGAAACTCAAAAGGAATATAACTTACAGACACAGTATACGCTCTTCAGTGCATATGTAGTTGACCCGCTGGTCCCATGGGGCCAGGGGCAGGGATGGTACCAGCTGAAACTCGAAGCACAGCCCCACGCGAGGGCAGTTGAGGGCTTTTTCCAGAAAGCGGTCGTAGTAGCCGCCGCCGTATCCCAGCCGCCCGCCTTCAAAATCAAAGGCAACGCCGGGCAGCAGGGCAAGGTCGGGCGCAAAGGCTGATTCTACAGCTTGCCCCGATTCTGCGCTGTGGGTATTTGCCGCTTCCGGCCCCACACCGGGCAGGCTGTCCACTGGTTCAAGCAGACCAAGGGGGCCGGGTCGAAGCTCATGCATGCCGCCGCAGGCCACAAAATCCATGAGCCCCGGTGCTTCTGTCCGCACGCGCGGCAGCCACACCACCTTTTTATCCTGCCAGGCCGCCTGCAACAGCTCATTGGTGGCAAGTTCGCCCCTCACTCCCACATACAGTGCCACGGAGCGGGCCTGACACCACAGGGGGCAATCCAGCAGACGTTTCTGGGCTGCAGCGCTGCGGCTTTGGGCCAGCTCTGGCGGCTGCTCCGCGCGCAGGCGGCGCATGGTGCGGCGCACGTCAATCCTGGCCTGTGCGGTTTCTTCTGGCAGCGCTGCCATGGCCGTGGAAACACCGGGGGTTTGCGGAGTGGTGGACACGTGGCTCTTTCCTTGTAAGGCGATGTGTGGCAATGTAAAAGCCTGCGCCACTGTAACAAAGGAAGCAACACCATGCCAAGCGCCGACTCTCAGGACTATCTCTGGATCGCCGTGGGCGACATTCACGACGAGCCCGAACGCTTCACCAAAATACCCGAACTGTCGCAGGCTGACGGCATCATCGTTACCGGCGACCTGACAATAACAGGCGGCGTAAAACAGGCCGAAATGGTCATGGATACCCTGCGCGTGCACGATATTCCCGTGCTGGCCCAGATAGGCAACATGGACAGGCCTGAGGTTGACCAGTGGTTGAGCGAAAAAGGCTGGAACCTGCACGCCCAGTGCCGCGAACTAACGCCTGAAATCGCCATCTTTGGCGTTGGGGCCTCCACCTTTACCCCCTTTGGTACACCCAGCGAATTTCCCGAATCTGCCTTTGCCGCATGGCTTGAGGCCTGCTGGCAAAAGGCCCGCAATTACCCGCACAGCGTGCTTGTTTCGCACAATCCGCCCAAGGATACGGCCTGCGATATCATTCCCGGCGGCATCCATGTGGGCTCTACGGCTGTGCGCGAATTTCTGGAAGAAGCCCAGCCCGATATCTGCCTGTGCGGTCATATTCACGAAGCCCGGGCCATGGATCGCGTGGGGCGTACCCTTGTGGTCAACGCCGGCATGCTCGCCCAGGGCGGTTACGTGCTGCTGCGCTCCAATTCGGGCCAGCTTTCTGCCGAACTGAAGATGCTCGAAGACTAGCTTTTTTGGGGGCTTCCGCCGGGATTTCAGCAGGAAACACCGGCGGAAGCTTCTGCCTCCCCCTGCCTGTTTTGGGGCTGCCCTGCCCGCACAGCTTTTCCATCTCGCTGATATATCTTCATCTTTGCCTCTGCTTTTGCCCTCTGCCCCTTGCCCGCTTGCATATTTTCAAAAAAAACGTACTCTCCAAAAAGCGGATTAGCATGCTGCCGCCTTCGCGCGCCTTGTTGGCGCTGCGGCGGTGTATGTACGGCACATTCCCGTAACTACATGGCATGCTGGCTGAAATTTTCGCGGAGGCGTTCGCGCCCCGCAGCAAAAGGATTTTCATGACCACAGACCAAGACACTCCCGTGGCCGCTTCACAGCCAGCCACGGATACATCGTCGCAGGAAGTTTCCAAGCCCAAGCGCACCCCCACAACACGCAAGGCCAAAGCGGCCACCAAACCTGCTGCTGGCAAAAGTACTGCTAAATCAGCCGGTTCCGCCCCCACTCAGGAGCCGCAGGAAGCCAAAGCCACTCCGGCCCCCGCCGCTACGCCCAAAACTTCTGCCTCAAAAACTGCAACCGCCAAGGCCACAAGCCGTAGCGCGGGCAAGACCACCAAGACTGCCGCCGCCAAAAGCAAAAAAACGGCAACCACAACCAAAGAAATTTCCACTGTCGCGGCCGAGGCCACCGGCCCGGCAAGCGCTGCTGCGGCAGACGCTGCGCCTTCTGCGACGCCCACTGCCAAAAGCACCGCCAAAACGGCAACCAGCCGTTCTACGTCGCGCGGCCCCGCCGCGCGCAAACCCAAGCGCGCGGCAGCCCACACCGGTGACCGCCCGCCGCCGTCTGTCAGCACCGCCAGCCCTGCGGCGGCCGAGGTTGCACCCAAGGCCGCCGCACCCAAGACGGCAAAAGCTCCCAAGGGCCGCTCCACTGCCGCCAAGGGCAGTGCCAAAGCCGCTGGCGCCAAGGCCAAAACCGAAGGTGTAGCCGCCAGACCCGCTGCCGAGCCTGTTGCGGCTCAGCCCTCTGAAAGCAGGGACGCTGACGACAAGAGCGCAAAGGCCGCAGGCCAGGCTGCACAACAGACCAGCAAGCCTGCCGCTGCTGCAGCCCCAGCGGATGTTGCCAAGGCCGCACCCGAAAAAATTTCTGACAAACCGGCAGACCGTACTCCCCGGCAGGATGCGACTCCTGCGGCCCCGCAGACCGATTCTCAGGAGCCCCGCCAGCAAGCAGAGCAGACCGCAGAAACCTCTGGCGCGCCCGCAGCTGGCGATGCCCCTGCAGGTGATTCGCCCCGCCGTAAAAACCGCCGTGGCCGCCGTGGCGGACGCGGGCGCAACCGCAAAAAAGATCAGAGCGCGCAAAACACGCAGGATGGGGACACCCAGACCAGCGCCGATGCGCTGAACGGCATCGCCGCTGATGGACAGCCAGGTGCTCTGGCAGATGATCTGGACGATATTCTGGCAGACGATCTTAATGACGATGCCGACAGCCTTGATCTGGACGACGACCTGTCTGACACCGCGCGCGAATCGCGCCCCCGGCAGGCTCCCCGTCAGGGCAAGCAGCCCGGCAAGCAGGCAGAATCTGGCAAAACCGCAGACGGCAAAGCCTCCGACACCACCAAGGGCAAGGGCGAAAAGGGCACAACCGAGGCTCCCAGAGGCAAGCGCCGCATGTTCATCAGTGTGCTGCCCGGCGAGCAGGTGGAAGTGGCGCTGGCAGAAGATGGCCAGCTGCTGGAATACTATCTGGACATGCTGCACCAGCGCAAAATCAAGGGCAACATTTACAAGGGTGTCATCCACAACATCGACACCAACCTGCAGGCTGCCTTTGTGAGCTACGGCGCTGGCAAAAACGGATTTTTGCAGATCGACGAGGTGCACCCCGAATATTGGCTGGCGCACCACGAACCCTCCAAGGGCAAAAAATTTCCGCCCATCCAGAAAGTGCTGAAAGCCGGTCAGGAAGTGCTGGTGCAGGTGGTTAAAGAACCCACAGGCAGCAAGGGCGCTTTTTTGACCACGTGGCTTTCGCTGGCTGGCCGTTTTCTTGTGCTTACGCCTGGGCAGGACCAGATTGGCGTTTCGCGCAAGGTGGACGACGACGACGAACGCGCCCGCCTGCGCGAAATGATGAACGGCATTGATCCCGGTCAGGGCCTTGGCGTTATTGTGCGCACAGTAAGCGCCGGCACCACCAAGACCACGCTCAAGAACGACCTGCAGTACCTCAAGCGCGTATGGCGCGACATTCGCAAAAAAGCCACCGAGGTTTCCGCGCCTTCGCTCATCTATCAGGAGCCGGGCCTTTCGGAACGCGCGGTGCGCGACTACCTGACGGAAGACGTTTGCGAAATATGGGTGGACAACGAAGACGTGGCCCAGAGCGTGCGCGAAACGGTCAACCTGCTGTTTCCCCGCCGCCGCGACCTGGTGCGTCTGCACACTGACATGCGCACCCCCATGTGGGAACGCTTCAATCTGCGCCGTCAGCTGGAGCAGATATACTCGCGCGAGGTGCTGCTGCCCTCTGGCGGCCGTCTGGTGTTTGACCAGACCGAGGCGCTCATGGCCATCGACATCAACTCGGGCAAAATTTCCGGCAAGGGCAACTTTGAGGCCATGGCGCACAAAACCAATATGGAAGCCGCCGACGCCATTGCCCGCCACCTTAAGCTGCGTGATATCGGCGGGCAGGTGGTGATCGACTTCATCGAAATGCGCGACAAAAAGCATGTGCTTGAAGTGGAAAAAACCCTGCGCACAGCCATGAAAAACGACCGCGCGCGTCACGATGTTTCGCGCATGAGCTCGTTTGGCCTGCTTGAGCTGGTTCGCCAGCGCACGGGTTCGTCTGCTCTCGCCATTTCGCTCGAGCCCTGCCCCGCTTGCGGCGGCACGGGCATGCGCCGCAATATTGAGTGGCAGGCCCTGCAGGCCCTGCGCGAACTGCGCCGCATGATGAGCGTTGAGCCCAAGGAAAAATGTGTATACTCCGCCAGCCCGGAACTGGCCCTGTATCTGCTGAACCACAAGCGCGACACGCTACGCGAGATAGAGCAGGATTACGGAAAATGTCTGGAAATTATGGTTCGTCCATAACGAATGAAGCACAGGCAGCCGGGGTGGAAACCCCGGCTGCTTTTTCTGCTGCCGCCGCTCCCGAAACAGGAAGCGCCCTCAGCCCTAAGCAGGGCAACAGCCTGCTGCTGCATGTTTGCTGCGGGCCGTGCGCTGTCATGCCCATAACCCGCTTGCTGGACGAGGACTTTGCCGTTACCGCCTGGTTCATGAACCCCAATATCCAACCACTGGCAGAATACCTGCGCCGCCGCGAGGCAGCAGGCCAGTGCGCAGAGCGCCTGGGCGTGCCCATCATCTATGCCGACGAAACATGGAATATCACCAGCTGGCTGCGTGCCGTGGCCGGGCGCGACACCCCGCCCGCCCGCTGTGCCTACTGCTGCGAAAGCCGCATTGAGGCCGCCTTTGCCTTTGCCCGCCAGCAGGGCTTTGCGTGGGTGAGCAGCAGTCTGCTGTATTCACGCTACCAGCCGCACGAGGTCATCAAAAATGCGGGCGAAACGCTTGCCGCCCAAACGGGCGCGCCGGGCTTTGCCTACCGCGATTTTCGTACAGACTGGCAGACGGGTATTGACCGTTCCAAAGCCATGGAACTCTACCGCCAGCCATACTGCGGTTGCGTTTACAGCGAGTCAGACCGCTACCAGAAGCAGCTTTTACGGTGCATCAAGGGCTGATGAAAATTTTTTGCAATTTTCGCTTGACCTTGCCCCTGATTTTCCGTAAACACTTCCTTGCCTGAACGATCCCCGATAGCTCAATTGGCAGAGCGGGTGACTGTTAATCACTAGGTTGGCGGTTCAAGTCCGTCTCGGGGAGCCAAAAGAAAGTAAGCCTTTGCGAGAAATCGCAAAGGCTTTTTTCGTTATTGCCTTATGGAGGGGTTCTGTATTGGCAAAAAATCCAACTGCGGGCAGGTATTGATCTGATTGCAGCCCAAACCGCATTCTGCGCACTGTAATACCCACTTCCATATCCCCCGAGATCGGACGTTCCTGAATCAACACGGCCCCTTCATGACGTGTTTGAATTTCTGCCTTCAAGTTTTTTTGATTCCAGCCAGCGGTCTGCCAACCTTGCCCGGATGTGGCAGAGTCTCGTACCGCCTCACCACGGGTGCCACACGGCACGCCTACAAAAAATAAACTATTACATATCAGTAGCTTAAAATTTATTCAGTATTTATATTTAAAAAGCGCAAATCATCGTGTAATCATTGCTCGACAGCTCAGATTTCCGCCGTGCAGCAGGGCGCAGACCGCCGCAACTACGGCCTCAAGCTGGACTCTTTTCACATAGTGGTGAAATAATGCCCGCAGTTGAGAACAGTTCAAGGCCCAGGAACGGTGTGCCCCGCCACAGCAACAGGCGCACGCTTGCCATCACATCAGCTGTACTCCTCTTTTTGCTGACGCTTATCTGGTCGGCAACTCTTTGGGATATATCACGTTCTCAAAAAGAAGTTCAGTCTTCCGTTGAAATTACCACACGCACACTGGCGCGGGCTCTGAGCGAGCACATGATGTCCACGGTAAAACGGCTTGAACTCGCCGCCCGTGAGCTTGATGAGTCGTGGACTCCCTCTGGCGAAGAAATGATAGTGGAAGCCACCCTCCTTAAAAAAAGCGTCGGCGATCTCGCAATGCAGATCACCATTGTCGATGCCACTGGGGCCGTAAACTATTCAACGCTACCCTTTGCTGCCGGGGTCAGCATTGCAGACCGCGAGCACTTCAAGGTGCACCTTACCCCCCCCTGGCGTGACATTTACGTGGGCAAACCTGTTTTGGGGCGAGTTTCCGGCAAATGGACCATCCAGTTTTCAAGCCCCATTGTTCGCGACAACAAACTTGTGGGCGTCACTGTACTTTCTGTTGAACCAGACTATTTTGCCTCGTTTTTTCGCAGTCTTGGGCTGAATCCGCTCGATTCCATCGATGTGATCCGGTCAGATGGCACCCTGCTTGTACGCTCCACGGGCGACGCGCTCATCTACGGGCATGTTATCTCTGGCACATCCTACCTCAGGGAAGATTCGCCCCTCAGCGGCAACTTTCGCCGCCCTTCCCAGATAGACGGCATCGAACGAATCTTTGGCTTCTACAAGCTCAGTCACTACGGTCTGACCTTTGTGGTTGGCAGCGATGTGCAAAAAGCCTTTATACCCTACGAACAGATCCGAGCCATCACGCTGTGGGGCACATCGCTGTTATCCATCCTGCTGGTGGCACTGGCCATTCTTGCCTACGACAGTGTTCGCCGCCGCGATGATGCCAACAGGCAGCTGGAACTTACCGGCCAGGTTTTTGACTTTACGGGCGAGGCCATCTGCATAACAGACAACAATACTAATATTCTGGCGGTCAACGAATCCTTTTGCCGACTGACCGGCTATTCGCAGGCCGAAATTATCGGCAACACGCCCAGAGTGCTGGCCTCTGGCCGACACGGCAAAGAATTTTATCGGCACATGTGGGATCAACTGCTCTCTACCGGCTGGTGGGAGGGCGAGATATGGAACCGCAAACAGGATGGATCACACTACCTTGAATGGCTTAACATCAAGGTTGTGCGCGACCTGCGCGGGACAATAACCAACTATATCGGCGTGTTTGCCGACATCAAAAAAATTGCCGTTACACAGCGGCGCATAGAGTTTCTGGCTACGCACGACGAGCTCACCCAACTGCCCAACCGCGCCGTGTTCTGCGACCGCTTTCGCAATGCGCTTGATTCCTGCCCCTCAAAGGGCTGCACATTTGCTGTGCTATTTATCGACATTGACGATTTCAAAATCGTCAACGATTCCATTGGCCACGCTGCGGGCGATAATTTGCTGAAAGAAATGGCAGTTCGGCTCACAACCGCGGCTGGGCCCAATGCGGTGCTCTCGCGTTTTGGGGGCGATGAATTCACCCTGCTGCTTGAAGAGGCCGATGAGGCGGTTGCCGCAGCCATTGCGCAACGCATCATTGAGTCATTGCGCCAGCCCATTCAGGTCGGCGACTTTGAAATCTACAGCGGTGTGAGCATTGGTATTGCCCTGTACCCGGTGCACGGCAGCGACATAAGCACCCTGCTGCAAAATGCAGACAGCGCCATGTATCACGCCAAGGAACAGGGCAAGAATACATACAGCTTTTTTAACGATGACCTTCAGATCAAGGCGGCCATACAGCTGCAAATAGAGAGCGGCCTGCCCCGCGCAATCGCTGAAAACGAGCTGATTCTGCACTACCAGCCGCAGGTCGAGCTTGATTCTGGCCGGGTGGTAGGGCTTGAGGCGCTGGTGCGCTGGCAGCATCCCAATGACGGGATGCTGTTTCCCGGCAAGTTTATTCCGCAGGCGGAAAAAAGCCGCCTTATCGACAGACTGGGTGAATGGGTGGCAGACAGGGCTGCCGCACAGATAGCAGAGTGGCTCAGCGCGGGCTACAGCCTGCCCAAGGTGTCCATCAATATTTCGCCCTCGCAGTTTTTGCGGGGCGCGGCCCTGCCCATGATCGAAAGAATTCTTGCCAAATATTCCATACCGCCGCACCTGCTGGCCATTGAGCTGACCGAAAGCGCCCTTATGTCCGACCCCAAAGAAGCCCAGCGCACCCTTGGCAAGTTCAGGGACATGGGGCTTGAAATTTCCATTGATGATTTTGGTACGGGCTTTTCTTCGCTCTCGTCGCTACGCCACTACCCCATCAACCTTCTCAAGATTGACCAGTCTTTTGTGCGCGATCTGGAGCAGGCGCCTGACGCGTGCGCCATCACGCAGACGGTCATTGATCTGGCCCGATACCTCGGCATATCGTCCATAGCTGAGGGCATTGAAAACGAAGGGCAGTTTACGAAGATAAAGATGATGGGCTGCAATATTGGTCAGGGCTTCTTTTTTTCAAAAGCCCTTTCACCGGCAGAGCTGGAACAGAAAGGTATTATTACCATGGGCACGGCGACCATCACGCGGCCAACATAGCGGTTTGTCTGATTGAATCAGGCAAGCGCCACAGCGTTCTTGCCCCTGGCCTTTGCGACATACAGGGCGGCATCTGCCGCGCTGAGCAGGTCAAAACGGTTTGCATTGCGCGCAGGAACCTGCACGGCAACACCAGCGCTTACGGTCACCACGTTGCCGTGGCCCATGCCTTCGTGCTCAATGCCAACCCTTTCAAAAACCCGCCGCACCTCTTCAGCCAGAGCGGCCGCCTCTGCGCCGGTCATGCCCGGCAAAATCAGGGCAAATTCTTCACCACCATAACGGGCCGCCACATCCATGGTGCGCCGGGCGTGCTCCCGCAGCACCTGCGCCAGCGTTCGCAGGCAGGTGTCCCCCACCTGATGGCCGTACCTGTCGTTGTAGCGCTTGAAGTCGTCCACATCCAGAATCACCACGGCCATGGGCTGTTGCAAACGCAATGCCCTGTCCCACTCGCTTTCATAAGCGAGATCGAATTTGCGGCGGTTGGCCAAGTTTGTCAGCGCATCTGTTTCAGAAATGGCCTGCAGATCCTCGTTGGCGCGGCGCAGCTCCGCCTCCATTCTGGCAAAGGTCATTGCGATGATACTGAACGACAGAATGGGCGTTATCACTGTGGCCATCAGAAACAGCAGCTTTGCCATGTCGTCCGGACCGGAGGGGGCGCAGTTTGTGGAATGCAGGGCATTGTAGGCGCGCACTGCAAATGCCGCACCCAGCAGAAGAAAGAACAGGGAAAAAACAGATTGGGTTGCATGTCGTCTCCATTTTTTTGTTGCGTAAGGTTCTATGGCAATACGCAAAAAGAAAAATGCCATGCACGATGAAAATGTAACCACCCGCGCGCAGGTATTGAAATCCACAAACATGTAATACGCCTGCACCGCCGAAGCCACTGCAAACACAAGGTAGTTTACATACAGAAGGCAGCGCGACGATACCTCGCCATAAGCTACAAGCCCCCGGTACAGCAGCACACCGTAAAACATCATGAGCAACGCGCCCAGATACAGGCACGGTATCGTTTCAAACGGGCGAAAATAGTTGAGAAAAAGCCCGGCAGACCAAAAGACCTGGGCCAGGGCCATGCTGCCAAAACCAGCGTAGGTGCGCCTGAAAAGTGCGGTGTAGACAAGAACGGCAGACAGCGACAGGGAAAGAATTGTCACCATAAATGCCATGGTAAAGGCGTCAAAACCACGCAAAAATTCCGTCATTGGCACCATCCACCAGCGTTATACGGCACGGGCTGTTGCTGCGAAATGCACAGTTGTTAAAAATACCATGAGGTTCTACTCCTGAAAAGCAGCCCGATCTCAGGAATAGCCCAGGTTTTGTTATCTTTTGTAATTTATTGGCACGATTCGCCGGTTGCACTTTGAAATTACTATACTTCCGATACGCACATGCCATCCTGTGCAATCATTGGAGAATTAATTTTTTTATTAAACAGCAAACCGCGCCAGGGCTCCGCCCCGCAAAATATCGATAAATTCCATTTGGCGGCAGCGGGCATGGTTGAGCCAGAACTATCTACTAGGTTTCTGACAAAAACACTACGTTTAATGCCTGCTTACGTCATAAGAGAGAATGGCCTTATTACCCAGCATGTTAGCCTTTCCATATAGTGCAGGGGGGAACTGCCAGCATCGTATTGAAAAATCCAGGTGCATCCTGTGCGGTTGACCAGCCCGGCTCATGACGCGTACTCAGGTGTTGGCGGGCTGTCGGTTCTGCGTGCAGCCACTCTTTTTTGCTTTTACCCTGGCCTTGGGCCAACCAGGCGAAGATTTTATGGATATTCCTGTTCTGATGGTGGTGCTGGCATGGTTTGCCGGTGGCTTTGTTTCTGGCGCAAGCGGCATTGGCGGTGCCATGATCGCCCTGCCCGTTGCCGCCCTGTTCATCCCCATTCAGGATGTCATCGCCCTGAGCTGCATCCTCAATCTGGTTATGGACGGCATGATTACGGCACTGCACTTTCGCCATTGCAAGGTACGAGCGCTCTATCCCCTGTTTGCAGGGGCCATTCCCGGTTCCATCATCGGACTTTTCATTCTGCAAATGGTTCCGGGTAGCATGCTGCAAGGCATTACCGGCATACTGCTGCTGATCTTTGTACTGTGGCAGCGCAAGGCCGCCTTCAGCCAGAAAGGTGGGGAATCGTGGGCCAAGGGCGGGATTGCGGGTTTTGCCTCGGGCGTGCTGGGCTCGGCCATATCTTTCGATGGCCCACCTGTGGGCGCTTATGGCCTTTATGCCGGTTGGGCCCCCAGGGTTTTTCTTGGCACACTGGGCGTATTTTTTATCATCCGCGCGTCGCTGACCTGCGTGCTGCAGGCCGGAGCGGGGCTCTATACGCCGGAAGTACTGCGCTATGCCGCATATGGCCTGCCTGCAACCATGCTGGGCACGTTGTGCGCCTTCCCTTTTGTAAAACGAATCAACCCAGAACCGTTCCGCAAGGTTTTGCAGGGTATTATTGCCGTTGCCGCCATTATGTGCATCTGGCGGGCATGGTTATAGCGCCCACTTCACCACCATATTTCGGCTTTTCCGCCTCCAACCGCCCCCTTAATGGGGGCTTTTTTATGCCGCCCGAACAAAACAGCCTTACACCACCCTAAAATACCAGCACATTATTTTGTTCAAAACCATTGCCGCGTGAGTTGATACAATTTTGCAAGAATCGTCTCCAACACGCGGAAAATAAAACATTATTGTTTCATCAAACAATCGAACTTAAACTTTTAATTTCATAACTCTTTTAGATTAATAAATTTTTATCATTGGCAACCATATTGCAAATCCTCTCTGCAAATCTGGAGGATTTTCCTATGAATATGTTGCTCAAAAAGTTCGTATGCGGTGCGGCTCTGGCCAGTTCACTTCTGCTTGGCGCCAACGCGGCTCAGGCCGATCTGCTTGAGGATATCAAGGCCAAGGGCGAAATCGTCATTGGCACCGAGGCCCGCTTTACCCCGTTTGAATTTATGGAAAACGGCAAAATCGTGGGCTACAGCACCGATATGCTTGAAATTATCATGAAGGATCTGCCCGGCGTGAAGGTCAAGCGCATGGACATTCCGTTTCAGGGCATCCTGCCCGGCCTGAGCGCCAAAAAATTTGATTACATCGTCACCTCGGTCACCGCCACCAAGGAACGCAAAGAACACTACGCCCTCAGCGTACCAGTGGCCGACGCCACAGTGGCCATGCTTGTGCGGGCAGACAGCCCCTTTGCCAATTCTGAGGAAATGAGCGGCAAAACCGTGGGTTGCCAGACCGGCTCTGCCCAGATCAAGGCCATCGAGCTGCTTGCCGAAAAGCTGGGCGGCAAGGACAAGATCAAGGTCAAGGAATACGTGGCCTTTGACGAAGCATACGCCGACCTTGCCGCTGGCCGCCTTGACGGCGTGGCACAGTCCTACCCCAACCTTGCGGACGTCATCAAACGCCGCCCCGGTGTGTTCAAAATCCTCACCCCGCCCTTCGGCCCCAAGGTCTACTTTACCTGGGTTGGTCGTAACGATGTCGACAGCGCGAGCCTTGTGGCTTTTTTCAACGATGGCCTGCGCAAGCTCATCACCAGCGGCAAGATGGCCGAGCTGCAGCAGAAGTGGTTTGGCTTCATCATGGAAATTCCCACCGATCTGCCCGACCCAGTTCAATAACCAGCAATCCGTTTCGTGCACTGGCCTCGGTCACGTAAGACCGGGGCCAGTGTGTCATTTCGCCTTATTTTCAGGAGAACAACTATGAGTCCGGTAAATTCCCTGCAATCACCGCGCTTTTGCGGCATCCGCACCTTCATGCGGCAACCGGCAGCCACAACAGAAACCCCGCAGACCGATATTTCCATCATCGGCGTACCCTTTGACAGCGGCGTTTCGTACCGCCCCGGTACCCGCTTTGGCCCGGCAGCCATCCGCGAAGCCTCCACCCTGCTCAAGCCCTACTGCCCCGAGCTCGATGTGGACGTAAACGAGCACTTTACCATTGCCGACCATGGCGACATAGACACCATACCCGGCTACATGGAAGACAGCTTTGCCGCCATAACCAGCGGGCTTACACCTTTTTTTGCCTCAAAAACCCTGCCCGTGATTCTGGGCGGCGACCACAGCATCAGCCTTGCCAATCTGCGCGCGGTGCACGCTGCCATGGGGCCGGTGGCCCTGCTGCATTTTGACGCGCACAGCGACACCATACCCGGCTATTACGGCAAGCCGTACAACCACGGCACTCCTTTTTACTGGGCCCTCAAAGAAGGTCTCATTCTGCCGCAGCACTCCACCCAGATAGGTATTCGAGGGCCGCTCTACAGCCGCAGCGCGCTCGACTGGCCGCGCCAGCAGGGCCTGCGCATCATCATGGGATACGAGGCCCACGCCATGGGCCTTGAGGCGGTGATACGCGAGACACTTGCTCGCATTGGCGACGCCCCGGTGTTTTTGAGTTTCGACATTGATTTTCTCGATGCCGCATACGCCCCCGGCACCGGCACGCCAGAGGTGGAAGGCTTTACCACGTACGAAGCCATGACGCTCGTGCGCGGCATATGCAGCAAGTGCCGCACCGTGGGCATGGATTTGGTAGAAGTGCTGCCCGACAAGGACGTGGCGGGCATTACCGCCCTTGCCGGAGCCTCTGTGGCCTTTGCCTTTATGGCAGCCAATGCGGCGTGGCGGCGCACCATGTCGGCAGCGTGACCGGCGCGGCGATGGGAACAAAAATGTTTTGGAAAAATACCACCACCTGACGTCAAAATAATTTTGTTCTCACTTTTGGCCGCGCAAGAGCATAATTTATTCAACTATCAGCAATTTAAAAAATAGATCCAACGGCACTCGATTTGGTCAGAGCAGCCTATCTTCACGCAGCAAGGCGTAGACCGGGGTCAGCCCCATCACGCCGCGTCCTGCTGCAAACGGACAACAGTATGGGCTCCCCCCACGGCAGGCTACCATGAACGAACTCGGATTCATTCTTTCCATCATGCCAGAGCTGCTGCAGGGCGCGGTAACTTCGGTTCTTGTGGCCATGGTTGCCATTGCCCTTGGCGTTGTGCTCGGCATTACGGTGTGCCAGATGCGGCGATCGCAGCTTTGGGCCTTGAGACGGGCAGCAGGCCTGTACATCAGTTTTTTGCGGGGCATTCCCGTGCTGGTGATTCTGTTTCTGCTTTTTTACCTGCCTTCGGCAGTAAATGTTGAGGTACCCTCGCTGCTGGTGGCAGTGCTGGCGCTTAGCCTCAATACCAGCGCCTTTCAGGCCGAAATCTATCGCGGCGGATTCAATTCCATACCAGTGGGGCAGATAGAAGCGGCAAAGGCCCTCGGTCTGAGCCGCGTGCGTATCCTCACGCGCATCCAGCTGCCGCAGGTGCTCTCGCTTACCGGGCCTGAGCTGGTCAACGAATTCATCATCCTGTTCAAAAATTCCTCGCTCATTTCCGTAATCGGCGTCACCGAACTCATGCGCCACAGCGAGCAGCTTGTATCCACCACCTACAAACCAGTGGAAGTGTATCTGGCGGCTGCCATCATCTATCTGGCCCTGTGCCTGATCATCTCTCGACTGGGCGAACGCCTCAAGGGGAACCACTGATGGATGCCCTCACTATGTATCTGCAGCACTGGCAAACATTTTTGATCCAGAACGGCCCGGACTTTGCCGCCGCCCTGTGGGTAACCATCCGCATAAGTCTGGTGGCCATAATCTGCGGCATGACCCTTGGTTTTGCTGCCGAGCTTGGCAGGCGCATCTGCCCCTGGCTACGCAAACCAGTGGCCTGCTATGTAGAGTTTTTTCGGGGCACGCCCCTGCTGATCCAGCTGTACCTGCTCTATTACGGCGGCCCCAGAATCGGCCTTGTGCTGGATGCGGAGCCAGCTGGCATGCTGGGTATGTCACTGTATGCGGCGGCGTACTTCTGCGAAATTTTCCGCGCCGGATTCGAATCCATTCCCGAGGGCCAGCGCGAGGCCGCACACTGCCTGGGCATACGCCCGTGGCGCAGGCTGTGGCGCATCGAGCTGCCGCAGATGGCCCAGATTGTGCTGCCGCCCGCAGTCAACCAGATCATCACGCTTATCAAGGATTCTGCGGTACTTTCCATCATCACCGTGGCCGAACTGACCAAAACAGCCACGCGCATCATGAACATCAGCTTTGAAATTGTTATGCCCCTGTGCCTGCTGGCCCTGTTGTACTGGATTATCTCCGAAGCGGTGGCTGTTGTGTGCAACAAGGCTGAAGCCCGCCTGACAAGGCATCTGACGCGTTAGAAAGGAGAACAGGCCATGGAAGAAACAATCACTCCGGCCATCAGAATATGTGATGTGCGCAAGCGCTACGGGCAGCACGAGGTACTGCAGGGTATTGATATGGAAGTCATGCCCAGAGAAGTGGTGTGCCTCATCGGCCCCTCCGGCTCCGGCAAAAGTACCCTGCTGCGTTGCGTCAACTTTCTCGAAGTATACGACGATGGCGAGATTCTGGTTGAGGGCGCTCTGATGGGCTACGAGGTGCAATACAACGGCACCCGCCGCCGCGCCAGCGAGGCCCGCATACGCGACAGCAGGCGCGACCTTGGCATGGTGTTTCAGCATTTCAACCTGTGGCCGCACATGACGGTGATGGAAAACGTCACCGAGGCGCTCATCTCCGTAGCGGGCAAAAGCCGGGCAGCGGCTGAAAAAAAGGGGCTGGAATGCCTGGAGCGCGTTGGACTGGCCGAAAAGCGCAGCAGCTGCCCAGCCCAGCTCTCTGGCGGGCAGCAGCAGCGGGTTGCCATTGCGCGCGCCCTGGCAACAGAACCACGCATCATGCTGTTTGACGAGCCTACCTCTGCCCTCGACCCCGAGCTGGTGGGCGATGTGCTGCAGGTCATGCGCAGCCTGGCCAACGACGGCATGACCATGCTTATCGTGACCCACGAAATGGGTTTTGCTGCCGAGGTGGCTGACCGCGTGGTCTTTATGGAAGGCGGGCATGTTGTGGAACAGGGCCCGCCCGACAGGCTCTTTCACTCACCGGAAAGCCCGCGCCTTGCGGCCTTTCTGAAAAGCTGGACACACCGCAACGGTCAGGTGGCTTAGTCTGGCCTCATCAGCACATTACAAAAGAGCAAAGACATGAGCGAATACATTACCATTCCAGGCCGCTGCGGCGATGCCGCCATTGTACGTGCAGGCGAGCGTATACAGATCGTCAACATTACGGGCGAACAGGTGGTGGACACCTGGGCGTTCAATCTGCACAACCCGCTGGAATATATGTCTATGCAGCATGTACGGCCCGATCTTAACAGGGGCATTCCCGGCCCCGGCGACAGGCTGGTTACCAACTACCGCCGCCCGGTGCTCACCATGCTCGAAGACACCAGCAACGGCGCGCACGACACCTTTATGGCAGCCTGCGACATCTACCGCTACATGGGTCTTGGCGTGCAGGGCTACCACGCCAACTGCACAGACAACATGTACGCGGCCCTGCGCAAGGCGGGCATACAGACAGATTTTTGCCCCTGCCCGCTGAATTTGTGGATGAATACCCCCATCGTGGACAACAAGGCCCAGTGGCTGCCGCCCCTGAGCAAGGCGGGCGACCATGTGGTGTTTGAGGCCCATTTTGACTGTGTGGTGGTCATGTCTGCCTGCCCGCAGGACATCTTGCCCATCAACGGCAAAAACTGTGTGCCGTCAGACATCAAATACAGGGTTTACGCAGCCTGAACGCGAAACAGAAAGGGTACCGCCCTTACAAGGCGGTGCTCAGCATAACCAGACCGAGCATTACCGGCCCAAACATCGAGGTTTTTATGGCTTCCATGCAACCACCCAGCGCGTCTTCGTCCCCCCGTTTCTGCAACACTGGCAGCTTCATGCGCATGCCGCGCATGGACGATCCGACAGGCATGGACTTTGCGGTTTTCGGCATTCCTTTTGACACGGGCAGTTCGTACCGCACGGGTTCGCGCTTCGGGCCTTCGGCCATCAGGCATATCTCCAGCATGATCAAGCCCAACAACGTCATCTTCGAGGTCAATATTCTCAACGAGTTGACGGGAGGCGATTTTGGCGACGTGAATATCGTTCCCGGCTACATCGAGCCCTCGTACGCGGCCATTACCGAGTTCATGCGGCCCCTGATCGAGGCGGGCGCAATACCGCTGGCCCTTGGCGGCGACCATGCCATCACCCTGGCCGAACTGCGCGCCGTTGCCGCCAGGCACGGCAAGGTAAGCCTGCTGCACTTTGATTCGCACCTTGATCTCAACGAATCCGTATTCGGCCAGCCCTACAACCACGGCACACCGTTTCGGCGCGCGCTGGAAGAAGGTCTCATCGACCCCGCAACTTCCATCCAGCTGGGCATGCGCGGTTCGCTTTACGACCCGGACGACTTCAGGATTGCCGCCGACCTTGGCTTCAAGGTGCTGCCCGCGCACATCATGCGCGAAATGGGCCTGCCTGCCGTGATTGAAGCCATTCAGCAACGGGTTGGCAACACAAGAGTATTCCTAACCTTTGATATTGATTTTGTGGACCCGGCCTACGCCCCCGGCACGGGCACGCCAGAGGTGGGCGGTTTTACCTCGTGGGAGGTTCTGAGCATTGTGCGCGCCCTCAAGGGCCTGAACTACGTAGGCTTTGACATCGTGGAAGTGATGCCGGGCATCGATCAGGCAGAACTGACCGCCTATCTGGCGGCCAACATCGGCTTTGAATTTCTGTCCATTCTGGCCTTTCAGAAAAAGAACGGCCTGCGCTAGCCGGGCAGTCACGTTCCGCCTAATCTGTCATCATGCGCGTGGCGCAGCCCGGTTACCCTCACCGGACTGCGCCGCCATATTACCGCTGCACTGCAAAGTTCCTTTCATGAGCACATCTGCTGTGTTTATGCCTGCTGCCCCCTGAAAAAATGCTGGCGGTACTGGTAAGGGCTGAGGCCCAGACGCCGTACAAAGGCCTTGCGCAGGCGTTCCTCACTGCCGAATCCGGCCTGCTGGGCCACCGCCGCAAAAGAATCCATGCCCGATTCCACAAGCTCGCGCGCCCTCGCCATGCGCAAACCCTCCACAAAACGGGCCGGGCTGCACCCGGTTTCTGCGGGAAACACCCGGGCAAACGACCGGGGGCTCATGTGCGTGGCCTCGGCCAGTCGCTCGACTGTCAAATTTTCTGCAAGATTGGCTTCCACCCAGCGCACAAGTCCGGCAAAACGGCCAGCATGGGTCTGTGCTGCCAGCACCGTGCTGTACTGGCTCTGGTTGCCGGGGCGACGGCGGTACAGCAGCAGGATACGCGCCACCTCAACGGCCAGCCTGTCGCCGTAGTCCTGTTCCACCATGTCCAGCGCCAGATCTATGCCAGCGGTAACGCCGCCGCTGGTGGAGACATGACCATCGCGCACAAAGATTGCGTCTGGCTCCACGCGTACCTGCGGAAATATCTCTGCCAGACGCGCCGCCACCATCCAGTGTGTTGCCGCCCGCCTGCCGTTGAGCAGACCGCCTGCCGCCAGAATAAACGCGCCGCTGCATACGCTGGCTATGTGCCCTGCCCGCACCGCAGCCTCCCGTACCTGACGCACGGTTTCGGTATCTGCGGCGGCAAGCTCCGCATCCGGGCCGCCGGGCACTATCAGTATGTGGGGGCGCGTGCTCTCAAGTGTCGCATCCGCTACCATGGCAAGGCCAGACGAGGTGCGCACAGTGCCGCTGACGCAGGCTGCGAACATTGGGGTATAGCCCTCTGTGCCTTTGTTGTCGCGCGCAAGCAACTCGGTTGCCGTTGCGAACACTTCCAGCGGGCCTGTGACATCCAGCGAAACAATACCGGGATAAAGAAAAAAAACGACGTTCTGCTTCATGTGCGCAGCATAAAAAATGGCAGTACTGACAGCAATGACAAATTATGGTCATTTTCTGCCATCACGGTCAGCACGGCTATCAGCAGCGCAGTCAGCACATTTTCGACTCGCCAACGGCAAGGGCCGCCCGACATGTCCTTAAGACATGCCGGGCGGCCCCGAATATGGGCTAAAAAACATCACGCGTTCGGGCCGCCGCTGCCGGCACACCCAAGAGATGCTTTACTGCTTCTTTTTTTCGCGGGTCTGCTTGGTGGGGCTGGCCGCCGCCTTGGCAGGGGCCGGAGCCGGGGTCTTGATGGTGCGCAGGGCCGCCTTGGCATCAGGATCGCCGTTCTTGGCGGCCAGCTGGTACCAGCGGTTGGCTTCCGTCAGGTTGCGGGGCACACCCGTGCCCTGTTCATACATGAGGCCAAGGCTGTACTGGGCGGCGGGTTCGTTCTGTTCCGCAGCCTTGCGGTACCAGTCAACGGCCTGCGTGTAGTCCTGCGAGGTGCCACGTCCCTGCTCGTACATGTAGCCCAGGTTGTACTGCGCTTCAGCGTAGCCCTGTTCTGCCGCACGGGTGTACCACTGCACGGCCTTGGCCGGATCCTGGGCATAGCCGCGCCCTTCGGCATACATGTAGGCCAGATTGTTCTGAGCCTTGACGTTGTCCTGTTCCGCAGCCTTTTCAAACCAGTGGGCGGCCTTGGTGTCGCTCTGGTTTTCGCCCTTGGCGTTCATGTAGGTCCAGCCAAGGGAATACTGCGCAGTGGCAAGGCCCTGGTTGGCGGCACGGGTATACCAGTCGATGGCGGCACTTTCGTCCTTGGGTACGCCCTTGCCGTAGGCATAGAGGTAGCCAAGGTTGAACTGGGCCATTGCCAGACCCTGCTCGGCAGCCTTGCGGAACCAGCGGGCGGCCTCATGAAAATTGCGGGGCACGCCGTCGCCGGTAACGAGTGAGGTGGCCCATGAATTCATGGCGCTCACGTCGCCTTTTTCAGCCGCAAGACGGAAAAATTCCGCCGCGCGGGTGTTGTTTTTCTTCACGCCCTTGCCGTCAAGGATCAGGCGCCCCATGACGTAGAGGGCTTCGGCATTGCCGCTGTCCACCAGCGGCTTGAGAATGCGCACGGCCTGATCGTAATCGGCCTTGTCCAGCGCGGCCTGCGCCTCACGCAGGGTCGAGGCATCGTCAGCCCGAACCACACTGCCAGCGAACAGCACAGAGCAGAAAACTGCGGCCATCAACAGCGACAACGAAAAAACACGAACTTGCATGTGTTACAGACTCTTCAGCATTTTCAGCCAGTAAGGGTTAGGGCCCCCCTGTACGGTCAGGGCCTGCTGCGCGCAGTATTCTTTGCGCGCCTGCTGCACTTTATCGCTCATCCACCAGCCCAAGGGGTCGCTCCAGACCTCGGCGGCCTTGGCCGCTGCCTTCTGGGGCGTTTCGTGCCATATACCCGCTTGGGCCAGCATGTCCAGCAAGGCCGTGGCATCGCTCGTGAGCGCCCAGGCCTCGCGCCGCCAGAACAGCACCATGGGAATGTTGGCCACCAGCGATTCGAGCAGGGTGGTTCCATTGTGGTCCAGCACCAGCAGGCGGCAGGCATACAGATGACTGGTCAGCACGCCAGTTGCCATGCGCACCGCAGGAAAGCGTGCCAGCACCCAATCCGCATCGCGCAGGGAACCCGGCACGGGAAAATAGGGGCGGTACAGCGACCTGCCCTGTATATCGCGGCCAAGGGCCTCAAAAAAACGGGCTTTGTCCTTGCGGTATTCTACCACCTGCAGGGGCGAGGGGTGCGCGTCGAGCCGGTAGGGAAAGGCGGGCATTTCCGTGCCAACAAACAGCAGGTTTTCGCCCTGTTGCCCCTGCCAGCGGCCTTCCAGCCCATCGAGCTGCGGGTACGGCAGCGGAACAAAGTTGCCAGCTGAACCCTGATGTTCCTTCCAGCCCCATGTTCCAAAAGCGTGCTGGCTGTATTCCACCATTTCCACATCCGAAACGCAACGCACCTGACCGTAATCGCTGCCGTGCTGCACATACATAAGGCGGTTGCCACGGCCACGCCATTTGGCCAGCGCCTGGCGGTAGGCGGCGTCTTCGTAAGCCAGCACGCTGGCAACGCGCAGCCGCGGCCCCAGCGGGTCTGGCGCAAGCCGGGCCGGGTGCTTCTGGTTTGCCAGCAGTTGCGGCAACGAAGCCATAAACAGGGTCACAAGGGTACTTGCAATGCTCTGGGGAAAATCGGCTGCGATGCCCGTGGCGGCGCTTCCATATTCCGCCTGCGGGCGCGACCTGTCCGGTCCGTGGCTGCGGTGCAGCAAAGCCAGAGAAAACCGCAGACTTTGCCCGATGCTCATTCCTTTGAGGCGCGGACAGGGCAGGCGCAGCATGAGGTTGCGCAGTACCTCCCGCAGCTTTTCCTTGCCGGAAAGCTGTTCGTCTTCCCCGTAATTTTTTTGCACCGCAGGCAGATATTCCATGCTCCAGGCAGGGGGAAAAACCTCTTCCAGCAGGCGCGAAAACAGCCAGTGGTTGTAGGTATGCCCCAACGCCCCGTGCAGCACAAAATCCGGCCCGGTGGCAAAACTGAAGGTACAGTCTCTGGGCAGCAGAGGCACATGCAGAGGCTCGTGCCCCCAGGTCTGCACCATTGCCTTGACCCGCCACCAGCGCTCCACCACCTGCTTTGACACGTTCATGACCCAGGGCGTCAGCAGGGTTTCCCAGTAGGCAGGCGGCAAAGTGCGGGCATGGCCGCACAGCCTGTCTGCCACCAAAGGCAGAATATCTGCGCAGAGGGCCTTTACCTCAAGGCAGGCCCTTTGCTGCAGATCAATATCAACCAGCGGCTCGGGAGCAAAGGTAAAGTTTTTATCCCAGTCGGGAAAAAACTCTTCCTGCTCGGCAAAGCACCAGGGACCGGCTGCGCGATAGTGCGCGGGGTCGGCCTTCAGGGGCATGCGCCCAAGAACCAGGGTTGTGCGCCCGCTGCTCATGTTAAGCCTTGTTGAGGTCGGCCCAGGAAAGCACGGCATCCTCAGCCAGATCATGACGGGCGCGCATGCCCAGCACCTCGTCAAAATTGCGGGGCGAAATACCGTGGGCGGGTCGCTTCCAGGTAAGGTCGGCAGCGGTCAGGGGCTGACCGGCAGGCACGGCACGGGCGGTCACCAGCGACCGGCGGGCATGCTGACGGGCGGGCTCTTCTTCGGGCAGGGCGCGCAGATTCATGCTGCCAACACTGGCAAGGGTGGCGTTGAGGCGCTTGTAAAAATGCTTGAGGTCTTCCTTGTCCATGGCGTGATAGTGGTCGTTGCCGGGCAAGGTTTTGTCGTGCGAAAAATGCTTTTCAAGAATCCGTGCACCAAGCAGGGTTGCGGTTTCGAGAATGTGCATGTCGTTGGGCAGGGTGTGGTCTGAGTAGCCGATGGCATGCTGCGGAAAATGCCGCTTGAGCGCGGGTACCATGCCCAGTGCCGCGTTTTCGTCGGCAGTGGGATAGTTGAGTACGCAGTGCAAGAGGGCCAGCTTGTTGCCCTTTTCTTCAATCCATTCCACGGCTTCGGCAATTTCATACAGATGCGCCGCGCCTGTGGAAAGAATGATGGGCTTTTTGAAATCGCAGAGAATGCGAATAAAGGGCTTGTTGGTGATGTCGGACGAGGAAATCTTGAACACGTCCATCAGATCGTTGAGAAAATGTGCGGATTCCACGTCAAAGGGTGTGGACATAAAGGCAATGCCAGCGGCATCGCAGTATTTTTTGAGGGCTTCAAATTCATTTTTCCAGAACGAATCGTGCTTTTTGAAAAGCTCGTACTGACTGGAGGTCGGCTCCTTGGAGGTATCCCAGTACGCGGGCGAATCCTTGGAGGCCAGAGTTCCGGCCTTGTAAGTCTGGAACTTGATGGCATCTGCGCCACCTTCGGCGGCTTCGTCAACCAGCCGGCGGGCAATATCCATGCTGCCCTCGTGGTTCACGCCAGCCTCGGCGATGACATAGGGAACGGGAATGCTGGTTTCCTGTGCGGGAACGTCAAATATTTCCATGAGTTTCATGCTCATTTCCTCGCTGATGAATGTTGGATGAAAACTATACTCTCGCACGCGGCAAAAGAAAAGCGGGCTCCGCGGGCATTATGATAACACACTTGAATTAAACATTTTTTATAAAAGTCCGATTTGGATCTGCCCCTTTACCTGAGTGCACACTCTGGCTATGCTTTTTGCCCAACCCCATAAAGGATACAAACATGTCGCAAAACAAGGCTCTTCGTGTTGTTCTGGCCACCAGCAACGCTGGCAAGGTTCGTGAGCTGGCCGATCCCCTGACCGAATTCGGCGTAGAGGTTGTGGGCCTTTCGTCCTTTCCTGAAATCGGCGAAATTGAAGAAAACGGAACCACCTTTGAAGAAAACGCGCTCATCAAGGCGCGCGCGGTGGCGGCCATTACCGGCCTTGTGAGCGTGGCCGACGATTCCGGCCTTGAGGTGGACGCACTCAACAACGCCCCCGGCGTATACTCTGCCCGCTATGCGGACGACTGGGAAAGCCAGCCCGGCGAAAGCCGCGATGCCCGCAATATTCGCAAATTGCTGCACGAAACGGCCAACGTGTCCGCCGAGGGGCGCGGCTGCCGCTTTGTGAGCTGCATGGCCGCCGTCAGGCCCGACGGCAAGGAAATGGTCGTGCGCGGCACATGGGAAGGCCAGCTGCTTGCAAGCCCCCGTGGCGAGAACGGTTTTGGCTACGACCCCATTTTTTTTGACAGGCTTGTGGACAAAACCGCCGCAGAACTGACGAGGGACGAAAAGAACGCCCGCAGCCACCGTGGCAATGCACTGCGCGCGCTGCTGGCCCGCTGGGTAGAGTTCATGCAGTAACACAGTTTCCCGGGGGGCGGGGTCAACCTCGCCCCTCTGCTTTTACAGCCTGCCACTCCCACCCTTCTGCCCCACCACGCTTCCGTTTGTTTGCCACTGCCCGCCGCCCCGCGTCAGGAGACTGGCAGTTGTCTAAACTTTTTCTGCTCCCCTCCGTTAAGATGTATGCGGCAAGATGTCTCCCGCAGCAGGGCCTGGGGGCAAAAACTGCCTTGAGAACACCACCCGACAGACGCCAACCGCAACTGCGATAATGGCGATGGCGCTATAGCCTGATTTTTTTACAATTTTTTTCTGCCGCTGGCGGTGTCTTGTTCTCCCTGCCGGTTTGCACGCATCTTGCAAATTTTTTGGCGTCCGCCATGTTTTCGGCATGTCTTGCCGCTTTTTTGCACATGACGGCGGGCAGCTCCCCCATATCGCGACAGATTCGCGCCAGGAGCTGCACATTTTTCATGCGAGGCGCATATGAGCAGCACAATATCCGGTTCCAACGCCATATCGAACCTGAGCGGTTCGGATACGAACTTTGATACGGTTCTTGCCAATCTCAAAAAGGTGGAGTCTACCCAGCTCAACCGTCTTGAGGCATGGAAAAGCGACTGGAAGCTGCGCTACGACGCCTTTGACAAAGTCATTACCCAGGTCAGTACCGCCAGTAGCGTGCTCGCCAATCTCGCCAGCAAGAACAGTTTTGTTACCAAAAATGTGACCAGCAGCGACAGCAACATCATCTCTGCCGTTGCCAACGCCTCGGCCGACGATGTGCAGCACACCATCAATGTCACCCAGGTGGCCAGCAACGCTATCTGGGCCAATACCGGCCATGTTTTCAGCAGCAAAACCGACATCATCAATACTTCCGGTTCGGCGCAGACCTTTTCGTACTCATATGCGGGCAAGGAATACAGCATCGCGGTTCCAGCCAACACAACGCTCGATTCCTTTGCCAGCATGGTCAACAACTCTGTCGACAACCCCGGCATCAAGATCAGCATTGTGCAGGCCAGCTCGGGCTATGTGTTTCAGGTAGCGGGCAAAAGCACCGGCGCCTCCAACGGCCTTGTCATCCACAGCGCTAACCTTGAGGGCATGAACTCAACGGGTGCCACCTCGACATGGAAGACAAACAACCTGCTCGACATGAGCAGCACCGTTACAGATCCCACAAATTTTGCCTACGACCTCATCATGGAGGACGGCAACAAGTTTTCGGTCAAAATCGCGGGCAACAAGACCAACAGCGACCTTGCCACAGCCATCAATTCTCAGGTGGGGCGCAGCATTGCCAGCATTGACGGCTCGGGCAACCTGCAGCTCACAGACGTCAAGGCCATGTACCGCCGCGATGCCGACACGCAAACCACCTTCAGTACGCCGACCACCAAATTTACCATTAGTCCTTCGCCCACAACCACCACACTGTCGGGGGACCTGACCGTAACGCTGAACATGAACGACGGCGCAACCACAGGTACGCGCACGCTGACCATCAAGGCCGGAACCACCATGCAGAACGCTGCCATACAGATTGCCCAGGCTTCTGGTGCAAGCTCGGCAGACATGACCCTCAACAGCAGCGGCAGCTGGGATCTGAGCCTTGCCAACGTAAACGGAGCGACCTTCAGCTTTGCCAACAGCGGCAGCGATTCCAGCAAAATTGCCGCTACGGTTACAGCCGATGCCACGGCCATGGGAACCAAGGTGGTGGGCAGCTCTGGCGCACAGAGCTTTACGGCCAGCACGGCCGTTACCTTCGACAGCGCAAAACTCAGCGAAAAGCTCGGCGGCACAAGCGCCGACGCCTCAAAAAGCTTTACCTACACTATCGTTGGGCACGACGGCACGACCCAAAGTTTCAGCCTGACCCAGGACAAGACCTATCAGGACCTGCTGACCCAACTTTCCAGCTACGGTGCGGCGAGTGGCAATACGGTGACCCTTGCCAACACGGAGAGCTTTTACCTCAGCGGCGGCGGCACGGGCGGCGGCATGGATGGCGTTACCGCCAAAACAGACGCAACCACCACCGTCACCAACATGACGGCGGCCTCTACCCTGGAATCGCCGCCAGACCTGGTCTACACCTATACCACCAATGCCAGCACCACCCCGCAAACGGTTACCCTTTCGGGCGGTTCCAGCATGACCAGCATCATAGCTGCGCTCAAGGCCAAGGGGCTCACGGGTTCGCTGGTGAGCTCGGACGGCGCAACCACCATCGACCTGCAAACAGGCACCCTGCCGACCACGGGCAACTACTACCTCAAGCTCAACAATATCGACACGTTCAGTGGCCCCAGCATTGCCGGTCAGGTAACCACCTCATCCAACTGGAACATCCGCGCAGCGGCCAACGCCAAGTACACGGTAGACAACTGGCCTGTTGAAATGGAATCTGACACCAACAGCGTGAGCAATGTCATTGAAGGTGTGGTATTTACCATCAAGGACAAGGGCAGCTCTACACTTTCGGTCAATACAGACATTACCTCTGTTGAAAAATCCATTCAGAACTTTCTGGATTCCGTAAACTCGGTCCTGCTGACCATCAACGAACTCAGCAAGTTTGACAAAGACAAAGAGGTCACAACCAACGACCCCAACAAATCTACCAGCAAAAATTACAGCACTTCGCAGCTAACCGCAGAAAAGGGCGGCCTGTTGCAGGGTAACTACGGCGTGCAGCTTTTCAAATCCCGTTTCATGAGCATGCTCAACAGCGCCCCTCCTGGCTTTACGAGCCGCACAACTGCCAGTGATGTACTTTCGGGCGACGTATTGGCCAACCTGGCCAACATGGGCATCAAGGTTGAAACTGACCAGAGCAGCTCAAACTATGGCCTCCTGCAGATTGCGCCTTCGTCCGGCATTGCTGAACTGAAGCAGATGGACCAGAGCAACTACGAAAACATGATCAACAGCCATCTGTCGGATGTGGTGGATTTTTTCTGCTCCACCGGCACGGGTGTGAGCACAAGCCCCGACTTTCGCTACGGCAGCCATATTTCAGGCATTACCAAGGGCGGCACGTACGATGTAAATTACAATGTTGACGCATCGGGCAACATTACCAAGGTTACCGTGGGCGGCGTGGAAGCCACACGCGACACGAGCCAGCCCGGCTACTACTACAGCGTTAGTTCTGGTGACGCACGAGGTCTTTCGCTGCAGGTAGACAACCTTACCCCTGGCGCACACTCTGGCCAGATACGCATCAAGGAAGGCCTGGTGCAGACAGTCAGCACCTTCCTCAAGAGCGAAATGACCTTCACAGATGTGAACGTTACGACCACGGGCACGGCGCAGCAAAACGCCGACGCCATTGCTCTTAAATCGCAAAACGGCGCATTGATGGTGCTGAAAAACAACTATCAGTCCATCATGGAAAATATCGACAAAAAAATCACTCAGGAACAGACACGCCTCGACCAGTGGGAAGCCCGGCAAAAAACCTATTTTGCCAATCTGGAAACCCTGCTCAAAAAGTACAATACCCAGCAGACGCAGCTGGAATCGCAGATCAAGAGCCTGACAAGCTCAAGCAGTTCCTAGCCCCAGGGCCGGGCTACGATAAAAATCGCCAACGAACACCGCCATAAGGACAGCATATGAACAAAGCGGCGCAAGCATATTTTCAGACCAAGGTAGGAACGACGGATCAGGGGCAACTTTTGCTCATGCTTTATGACGGCGCGCTCACATTCCTGCAGCAGGCGCGCACCAAGATGATTGCCAATGACTATGCCGGCAAGGGAATACTTATTTCCAAGGTCATAGACATAATCAACGAACTTTCTGCCTCGCTGAACATGGACAAGGGCGGCAGCCTGGCCGTAAACCTCAACAACCTTTACCTGCTCTGCACGGCACGGTTGCTGCGGGCCAATCTGAAGATGGATCTGGACTCTCTGGACAGCGTGGAATCCATTCTTTCTGGCCTGCGCGGCGCCTATGCCCAGATCATTGAAACTCCCGAGGCCCGCAAGGTGGCTGATGACATTGCCAGCCGCATGCAGCCCATGGGCTCGGTAACAAAAACGACGCAGCCAATCATACAGACCAGCGTTACCGCCGTACCGCGGGCGCATGCCCAGGCGGCTTATGGCCGTAGCGCCATGGGTCAGGCAACACCCGCCGCAACGTCCGCGGGTTCCCCGGCAGAGGCTGCAACGCCGCGCGCGCATGTGCAATCTTTTGACCAGGCCATGCCGCAAACGGCTGCCCCCAGGCTGCCCGGAGCCTACGGCAAGCCCTGAGCCTTTTCAGACAGTACCATGCTACAGCCCACAGGGCTGACAAGGAAAATGACAAAAAGGCGACAGATTAAAATCTGTCGCCTTTTTGCGTTAAATAACACCCTGTTCAAAAAAATACCGCCACCACCTCAGCAGAAAATCCCACACTTTTTCTGACAACCGATTATCACAATCTTTGACATGACCATCCACAGAAGTTACTACTCCAAGAATTGGAACAATCCCGGTGCAATCCCGGTTTTTCCCTCATTGTTACAAAGACACAGATAACGCCACCATGCCAAAATCCAGAACATCTTCAGCTGACTGCACAAACACCTACATCAAACTCTTTGAGATGTTTGACAAGGCGGGCGTTCCTCCGGAAACGCGCTGGCGTTCTCTTTTGCTCTTTTTCAGGGAAATGAAAGATTACCATTATCTTGATCAGGATCAAAAAATCGCCCTGCTTGCGCAGATGGAAGACATATTAAAAAGCAAGCACTATACTGAAGAACATCTGGTATCCACCATCCGCCGGTGCAGCGAAATTTTCAGCAAGCCCATTGTGAAGCAGCTCGACAGCATGGTTCACGAAACGGCTTCAGTTATTGACCAGTTTTTCAGCAAGCTTTCTTCCCGTTATGGCGATATCAGCCACCTGGAATCTGAAAGCATGGCCATTGTTGCCGAAAGCGCAGACAGCACCATGATGCTTGAAAAACTTCAGTCTGCCTTTCACCGGGTGAAGGTGCTTTTTGAAGAAGACATCTGCACGCTTGAAAATCTGGCCTTTATTGACCCCCTCACTGAGGTTTCCAACCGCCTGAGCCTTGACCTGTTCATGAAAAATGCCAGCGGACGCTGGCTGGCCGACAGGCACCCCGTTGCCATCGCCCTGTTTGACATTGATCACTTCAAGGATTTCAACGATACCTTCGGGCATCTTATCGGCGATCAGGTTCTCAAGGTAGTGGGCTCTCATCTAAAACGGGCGCGCGAAGAATTTGACGCGCAGACCGAAGCCATGGCTGGCCGTTTTGGGGGCGATGAGTTTTCCCTTATGGCTTCTGGCCCGGACGCGCACCAGATGGCACGCGTCATAAACCGCTTCTGCTCGGCCATCAAGAATTTCAACCTTCTCATCCGCGATACGGAAGGGAATGTTGTAAAAAACAACCTGCACATCACCGTAAGTGCAGGAATTGCAGTGCTGGACAGCAACACACCGCAGGTTCAGACCATCGAGCAGCTTTTTGAAAGGTCGGACAAGGCGCTCTATCATGCCAAACACAATGCACGATCACGCGCGGTGGTTATCAAGCCCAACGACAAGTTCCTGATTCTGGACGAAGAGAACGACGTTTCGATCTAGAAGACGCTGCCCGCACAGCCGCCTGCAAGACAAAGCCGGGGCAATCGTGCCGCACTGCCCCACAATGGATGGCATTCGGGCAGAGATGCATGGCTGATGAAGACGGCGTGGAGCGTTCCTGCTTCAGGGGTTCCACCACAGGGCAGCAGCGCCCCGAGCATCTGCCCTGTCAGGACACAGCCTGCAGCCTTTCCTGTGGTGTCAGATACTTGCCCCACAACATTTCATCTGCCTTTGTTCCAGCTACCGCTCCAGCATTCCCAGATCCAGCCGAGTTTCATGAAAAGCATCCTGCCGCCATTGGTGGTCTATGGCGGCACCAATCCTGTCCAACAGACTATTCGGGAGGGAATCGCATGAAATCAGCGTGTAAAGTACTGGTAATTGGCCTTTTGGCCCTGAGCATGTTTGCCTGCGCCAAAACCCCGCCGCCCCCAGCGCCCGACACCACCACACCCCTTACCTGGCAGAGCTCTGAACTGAAGACCACGGTAGCCACGGTTACTGCTGTCAATCTCAAGACCCGCAAAGTAACCCTGCGCTCGCCCGAAGGCCGTGCCTTTACCATCCACGTTGGCAAGGATGTCGTGAATCTGCGGCAGGTGAAAAAAGGCGATGTCATTACCGTCACCTTCAGCCGCGAACTGGAAGTTTTTCTTGCTGAACCCGGCGAACAGATCAACGAGCAGACCGTTGTTGTGGCCACGGCCAAGCCCGGCTCAAAGCCGCGTGGCGTAGGCGTGACGCAAACCATTGTGACCGCCAAGATATACGCCGTGGATAAGGCTAACCAGCTGGTAAAGATGGAATTTATTGACGGCACCGATGTGGTCGTGAAGGCGCAGAACCCCGCCAACCTCGACAAGGTCAAGGCTGGCGACACCATTGCCATCAGCTACATTGAAGCTGTGGATATCGCCGTGAACAAGAAGGTCAAACGCTGATCGCAGCGTAACAGCCTGCCATCTGCCATACTCGGGCTCGGCAGGCCGATGTGCCAATCCGCTACAAATCCAACAGGCGGGCTGCATCTGCGGCTCGCCTGTTCTGTTTTTGCACCCGCCGTCAAGTGGGCGGTACGGATGCGCTTTGGATATGCCCCCAAAAACAGAAGAGCTGGCCACCCAGGTGACCAGCTCCCGTATTTCTGAAACGACAATCCAGTCCAGAACAGGCAAACACCTGCACGGCTAATGCACGCCCTTGCTGTTCAGGAAGGGCCCGTAGCGTTTGTCTGTGCCCATGATATGCCCCACCAGCCAGTCTTTCAAAAAACGCATGATTTCCATGGTAACCTTGGCGCGCCCGGATCTGAGCTCGGCTTCAAAAGCCAGAACCTTTTCCACCAGATCATGGTGCGCCTTTTTGTGGGAGGCCGTATCGGGATAGCCAAACTTGTCAAAAAGTTCTTCTTCCGTGGCAAAGTGCTTGACGGTGTACTGCTTGAGCCGTTCGAGCACACCCACAAGCACGGAATCTGAACGGCGCTGGCGCATGGCGGCATTGAGCTCGTTGATGAGATCCACAAGCCCCTTGTGCTGCTCGTCAATAATGCCCACGCCCACAGAGAGATCGTCTGTCCAGCTGATGAGCTGGTCAGAATCAACCACGCCCGCAAGCTTGCCCTTGCCCATGGCGCCGATAATGGCATCGAGCTCTTCTGCCTGGCCGGATATTTCTACCAGTACCCGGATGGAATTGTTCACATGCTCTGCGGTGGCCGCGGCAACGGTGTTTACCTCTGTTACGCCCCGTCGCACCTGCTCGCTGGCGGCGGTTTGCGCGTTGCTGGCCGCGGCGATGGCCGAGACCTCGTTGGCTGCCTGCTGCACAAAATCGGCGATGTGGTTCACATCTTCGGCGGCCTGCTCAGCGGTGCTGGCGCTGTTGATGATATCCTGCGCGGCAGCGTCAACTGCCTGCACGTTTTCGCGCGCCTTGGTCTGAATGCTGCGCAGCGATTCACCAACCTCGCGCGTGGCGTTCATGGTTTTTTCTGCCAGTTTGCGCACTTCGTCGGCAACCACGGCAAATCCACGCCCGGCCTCACCGGCACGGGCAGCCTCAATGGCGGCGTTCAGCGCCAACAGGTTTGTCTGGTCAGCGATATCGGTAATAACGCCCACTACCGCGCCAATGCCCTCGGCCTGCTGGCCAAGGCTTGTCATGGTTTCCTTGAGCGAAAGAATGCGCCCTTTGACCTGCCCGATGGAGGTTACCGCCGCCCGTACTCCCTGCGCACCGGTAACGGCACCATTGCGGGCCATCTCCGCATCTTCCGCAGCCTTGCCCGTATTGTGCGCTATGTCCTGAATGGCCGTGTTGATCTGTTCAATGGCCTGCGAGGCTTCCCGCATGCGTTCGCGCTGCATGATAACGTCGTTATCAACATTTTCCATGTTCTGGCCCAGCTCGCGCACCCCGGCAAAAATACTGGCAGAAGCATTGGCTGCCTTTTGCGAAGCAATATTCATGTCGTTGAGCAGCTTGCGAATCTGCACCTCTGCCTCGCGGCTTTCCTGCAGGGCCTTGTTGCTGTCGGCGGCAAGCCGCTGGGCCTCATCGCCCTTGCGCTGGGCGTCGTCCAGAGCCTTTGCCAAAGATTCAACCATGGCGCAGATGCTGTCACGCAGGTCGGAATATTCCTTGGGCATGGGGTCCAGAGGGCACGCGGCGGAACTTCCGTTGGCAACACCGCGGGCGTAGTTGCGGATAGTACGCAAGGGAAGCATCAGCTGGCTGTGGATTGTCCACAGCAGAAAGAGCCCCGACAGTGCGGCAACGCTAAACAGCGAGGCGTGCACCATCAATGATTCATCCCAAAAAGCGCTATACGCAAACGATGCAGCACCGCCGCACATCAGCACTGCTGCTGCGGAAAACAAACGAATTTTGAGGCTGGTACCTGCTTCCATAGCTATACTCTTCTCTCCCTGAGGGGGGCTGGCACAGTTTTTCTCTGCCCAGTATGAACAGAAATTTTATATACATAAACACCAGGGGGGGGATTTTTGACAACCTTATATAGAGTTTCAGCGCCTTGAATGCAACAGCCGAAAGATATTTATAGAACCGATATAATAATGATAAATTTTATAGTCGGTACTGCGCCTCGCAGAAGCGCCAGCCGTGGGTTGAAAAGCCGATTCGCGGCGTGCTCGCAAGCCGCCCCATTGCGGCCCTTTCAAATGCTTAACGGATAGTTTGGATTTTACCTTATTTAAGGCAAACCAATTTTTTTAAATTGTTAGCTCACAGATTCCAGCATAAAAAAGAGCAGGTGCCACGGGCAACCTGCTCTGTAACAAGAACTGCCACAAAGAGGGCAAAAACACCTTGCAGCTAGCAAGCCAGCTCGCCCAGTTCCTCCAGACGCTGCTCCACAAATTCCCAGCGCTGCAGCATTTCTGTCTGCTCGGCCTCAAGGTCCACAAGACGGTCAGTTGTCTGGGCAAAGGCATCGGGATCGCGCGCAAAAAGCTCCGGATCGGCCAGGGTTGCCTCCAGAGTCTGCTGCTCCTGCTCCAAAGCGTCCAGCCGCTCCGGCAAGGATTCCAGCTCTTTGCCTAGCAGCTCAAATTCGCGCTGTTCCTTAAAGCTGCGTCTGCGGGGTTTGTCGGTGACAAGGCGGGGGGCCTGACGGGCGGCCTTGTCTTCGGTCTTGCGCTCCTGCGCGGGGGTGGCCCGCTGCCGCAACCAGTCTGTATACGCGCCAACATATTCGTGGGCCATGCCGTCGCCCTCAAGAGCAATGACGCTGGTCACCAGGTTATCGAGAAAGCTGCGGTCGTGGCTGACGATGAGCACCGTGCCCGCATAATCTGAAATAAGTTCTTCAAGCAGTTCAAGCGTTTCTGCATCCAGATCGTTGGTGGGTTCGTCGAGCACCAGTACGTTGGATGGCCGGGTAAAGAGCTTGGCCAGCAGCAGCCGGTTGCGCTCACCGCCAGAGAGCACCTTGACCGGCAGGCGCAGGCGGTCGGGCGTGAAAAGAAAATCCTGTAAATAGCCAGCCACATGGCGGTTATTGCCGCCCACGGTGACCACGTCGTTGCCCTCGGCCACGCTGTGCATGACGCTGGCCTCGGGATCGAGGGTTTCGCGCAGCTGGTCAAAATAGCTTACTTCCAGATTCGTACCCAGACGCACCGTGCCCTCTGTGGGCTCCTGCTCGCCCAGCAGCACACGGATAAGCGAAGTTTTGCCCGTACCGTTTTCACCTATGAGCCCCACACGGTCGCCGCGCTGGATAATGGTGGAAAATTCGCGGATAAGCGGCGGTTTGCCGGGGTAACCCACCGAAATATTATCGGCCTCGATCACCAGCTTGCCAGAGCGCCCGGCCTCCTGCGCAGCCATGCGCACGTTGCCCTGCTTTTCGCGCCGGGCGGCGCGCTCGGCACGCAGGGCCACAAGGGCGCGCACTCGGCCCATGTTGCGCGTACGGCGGGCCTTGATTCCCTGACGGATCCAGGTTTCCTCTTGCGCCAGCTTTTTGTCCTGCAGGGCAAAGGCACGTTCTTCGGCGGCTAGCCGCTCCTCGCGCCGTTCGGGGTAACGGTCAAACCCGCAGGAATAATTGTGCAGTTTGCCGCGATCCACCTCCACCACCCGCGTGGCAAGGCGCTTGGCAAACGCCCTGTCGTGGCTGACAAAAATCAGCGTGCGGGCCTTGCGCAGCAAAAATTCTTCCAGCCAGGTGATGGTGGCGATATCCAGATGGTTGGTGGGCTCGTCGAGAATGAGGTCTTCAGAGCAGATTAGCGCTCGGGCCAGCGCCACACGACGCTTGGTGCCGCCAGAAAGGGAGGTAAAGTCGGCATCGGGGTTCAGCCCCAGATGGTTGATGACCGCCAGCACCTCACCGTAGCGTTCCCAGCCGCCAGATATCTCCACACCGTGTTCCGCGCCCGCGTGGGCGGCGGCCAGCGCCTTGCCCTCTTCACCCAGCACCTCTGCCACGAGAGAAAAAACCGTGCCGCTCCAGTGTTCGGGCACGTCCTGAGGCATCTGGCCTATGAGCATACCAGGACGGATAATCATGCCGGAACTGGGCGGCATCTGCCCGCCAAGAAGCGCCAGCAGCGAGGACTTGCCCGCGCCGTTGCGGCCCACAAGGCAAAGCCGGTCGCCAATTTCAACGGATAAATCAGCCGAATCCAGTAACGGCTTGCCGCCAAGGTTCAGGGTAACGCCCTGCATGCTCAAAAATGCCAAAATATTCTCCAAAACGGGTGATATGATTCTGCCCGAGGCCAAATGGCCACGCGTAGTTTTTGGGTTGCCGCCCACGGGGCTGTCAGCATCTGGCCTTCAAAAAAGCCCGCTGTCGCCTCTCCGCAGACGCGTATCATTACCCCAGCGGAGAAGCTGACGCAACGTGCCTGCGCACAGGTTGGCGCCTCGGGCGCGGCTGACGCCGCCATTGTATTGCCCTCTTAAAGAGCGTAACCGAAGCATTGCCGAAAATTTTATCCTTTACCCGCGAGCAGGAACATGCGTAGCGCCATAATTTTTTGCTGGTGTATGATGGCTGTTATTCTTGGTGGATTTGGCCGCGCCTTTGCGGACGACATACAGACGCACGAAACCACCGAGGTCACATCCCGAGGGCCACTGGTGGTCAAGGCATTCCTGGCCGCCGGGCCTGGGCCGCACCCGGCCATTATTGTTCTGCACGGCAGCCAGGGGCTCGAGAAATACCGGAATTTTTACGAACGCAATGCCACTCAGCTGGCACAGGCGGGGTTTGATGCCTACGTGCTGAATTATTATAATGAACAGGATGTGGCGTACTCCAAAACAGTGGAGACCCGGCGCGCCAATTTTTCACGCAGAATTGGCGACTGGGCGCAGATGATCAGCGATGTTGTAACCAAGGTAGAGGCGCAGGAGCCCAAAACCCGGCCCGTGGGCATAGTGGGTTTTTCGCAGGGGGGATACCTGGGTACTGCGGTTGCCAGCCAGGACAAAAGAATTGCTGCCCTGGTGGTTTATTACGGCGGCATTCCCCCCCAGCGCGCTGCTGGCAGCAAACACCCCATCACCCACATGCCGCCCCTGCTGGAACTGCACGGCGATGCAGATACCGTTGTACCCATCGAACGGGGCAGGGAGCTGGTAGAAATGACCCGCAGCCTTGGCCAACCGGCTGAAATGGTGGTGTACCCCGGCGCGGGGCACGGCTTTACCCCCCCTGCCGCCACGGATGCCGAGCACCGCGCTCTGGAGTTTTTTCAAAAGCAGTTGATGGGAAAAAAATAATTATTCAGGCCGGTGAGCAAGAGGCAGGGCGCACAAACGATTTATCCCAGCAAATGGTTGGCCGAATCTTAGCGACCAGACCTAAATTCAGTATATCCCAACAAAAAACCCGGGCAAGCCGGGCTTTTTGTTTTACCACGCGTTCATGTGTATTCGATCCCTTGTATGAATAACCTTCTGCACAGGAATAACAGCGTCTTTTGCGGGATACCCCAGAGCAACGTAACACGGCATTACATAGTTTTCAGGATGCCCGACCACCTGCCTGATGTGTTCAGATTCATCTGTCATCGGTATACGGGTAACTCCCAATATGCCTTCAGCGGCGGCCGCAAGCAGCATGTTTTCGATACAGCACCAGATAGAGGCAAAATCGTTGAGCGAGCTCAGGCAACTTGGCTGCATCAGTGGCCCCCTGACCCTGAAAAAGGGAAGTACCAGGCACCCGGCGTTATAGAGCATGGAAAACTGCCTTGGCATCGCCGCACGATACATATCGCGCTGCACCTCGTCCGTCATGCCGAAACCATCGAGCATGGCCTCGCATTCGTCTTTGTCGGTCATGTTCCTGACCCGGAGAAGCCTGCCCCTCTCCTCCCTGTCGTTCACGATGACAAATTCCCACTGTCGCAGGTGATTGTTGGTCGGGGCTTTGAGGCCCGCGTTGATTATCTGCTCCACAAGGTCCATTTCAACCGGTTTATCCTCAAAATCGCGGATGGTTCTACGAGCGGCAATTGCCTGATAAATATTCACAATACATTCTCCTGATTGTTACTCGTCGCATAGGCCGTGCACGATGCGCCTTTCGGGCTGTTGGCTCTGACGAAAAGACAAAATACCCATGACGGCCACAGGCATGACTGTATAATCAGGAATCGGACAACTGCCTGTCGTATTTCTGCAGCATAAGCGAAATTTTTTCGCGCATCATTCTGCGAAGACTTTGCGGCTCAAGCACATCAAGGCCGTCTGCAAAGGAGAGAAGGTACCCCATCAGCCACTCGTTAACCGGCATTGGCTGGTCAACAATGAAAGAGCCGTCGGGCTGCTGATGAATGTCGAGTTCTGGAAATTCATCAAAAATCCTGAAAGCGTAATTGCCCGTAATGCGCAATACCACTCGCTGGAATTCATATGCCTTGGCATAATCTGGGGTATCCATGGGGTTGGACTGCATGACACGGGTGAAGCTTTCATTCTTCACCACGAGATTGCGCATCCGGGAGGCTCTTACCGCGCATTCTTCCTGCCTGCCCCGGTCAAAAGCCCAGATGTACCAGGCCCGCTCACGAAACAGCATGCACAACGGTTCGGCAATTCGCTGGGATACCTGGTTTTCTGAATTGTAATAGGTAAATTCAATTACCCTTTTTTCCAGAATGGCCTCCTTAAGCCGGTTGAACTTTTCCTTACCAAAGCCGGAATCGTGCCATGAAGAAAAATCCACGCGCAACCAGCGGTCTTCTGCCTTTTTTCTGAACACCGCTGCGAGTTTCTGAAATGATTCGTTTACATCTGGATAACCAGCACCATGCAAGGCCTGCAGGCCATTGAGAACGTCTGCCTGTTCCCTCTCGGTGATGAAGGTCTTGTCCAGGGTAAATTCACGCGGCAGATTCACACCGCCTCTGTACCCACGGCTTGAATGCACCGGAATACCCGCAAGGCTCAGGGTATCTATATCTCGCTGAATAGTGCGAACAGACACGGAGCAGCGCTCCGCAAGCTCTTTGGACGTTGCGCACGTACCATTCAGCAAAAGAAAAAGAATCTTGAAAAGGCGTTCGATCTGCATGCTTTCTGCCTCCTCGCAAAGGCCACAGTACCGTGCAACATCGTGCCGTTTCCTGTTTTTTTGAATCTCAAAAAATCTTCATTATTCTTGGCGGATTGCTTCATGGCAACCCGCCATTTTCGCTTCCCATGTTTCACTGACAATGACAACGGCGCTCTATCCGGCATCAAAGGGACGAAAACAGGCCAGACGTATCGGGCGCATTGTTCGTGCATTGCTGGTCAATCCGTTTCTCTGGTCCGTCAAAAGGTGAATACCAATGTTCTGGCTTTCCGCAAATGGCTCTTCCTCACCTTGCCCAGTGAGCGCGGTTGAATTTTTCGAGAGAACAAGCCGGAAGCTAAAAACTGGCATTTAGGCGTGTCACACGGGGCAATCACCCTTTGGGGTGAACAGAGATTTCGCATAATGCCCTCACCGGGTGATACCGCTGTGTGAATAAATAGAGCAAAAGACGGCTGGAATTGTGCACTTCATTCAGGCCGTTATGTTTTTGTCCTGGAGGAGGCATTTATGGTGGACCCGATTGCCCCGGTTATGCATATGGCGACAGCAGGTATTCTGCTGCGCCGCTTTGCTTTCCGTGCAAGGGCATGTCGGCAAGACGGGCGTGACTGTTGCCGGTTTTCGCAGGCCAGCCAGTGTATTGCTGTTGCTAGTGTTTTCTTCTGGAGCAGGTAATGAATTTTTCCATCTGTCGAAATGTGTTGCGCAGTATGCAGTGTGGTTTTCGGGCTAATAAAAAACATCTGCTGTGTTTTTTACTACTACTAGCCGGAACGTCGCTTATTCACCCCAGTATGGGCATTTCCGCTACTGTTAACTACACCTCGAATTACAAGGATGTTATAGGCAATGCTCCATATCTGAATGGGCCAATAGGCATCGGAGGAACAAATAATATAGCATCACATGCCGAAAATATTTATTCATACGGCAACACCGTGAATATTAACGGTGGCGTCGTCGATTTTGGAATATACGGTGGGTATTATAGTGGAACAGTCCCTGGCATTGATGTCGGGTCCAGCAACAACACTGTGACGATTAATCCGGCTTTTATTGGCAGCAGTACCATTGATATCTATGGCGGATTTGCCAAAAACGTAACCCCTGGTTCAATGACAGCTTCTGGCAATACTGTGAATCTCAATGGCGGAACAGCACGTTATGTATATGGCGGCTTTGCCTATGTGGGCAGCACCACTGGCACAGGAACCGCCACGGCTTCCAACAATATTGTCAATCTCAGCGCCGGATCCATAAACAATATTGTTGGCGGGTATGCCACAGCTGATTTTTTGGGGGGAACGCATGCGGCCTCCGGCAATACCATCAATATCAGCGGTGGTTCGGTATCCAATGTTTACGCAGGGTATGTAAGCGCGCCCAATGGCACCGGACAAGCCACAAACAATACCGTGACCATCAGCGGATCGCCGAATCTGGCAGGCACGACTCTTTATGGTGGATACCTGCTTGCCGGAACAGGTGGAGAGGCATTCAGCGGCAATACCCTGAACGTAAAAACTTCTGGCCTGACGGTGGGCAATCTTTACAATTTTCAGAACCTCAATTTTTACCTGCCGTCCACGCTGTCGGCGGGTGATACTGTACTGACCGTGACCGGCACGGCGAACCTGACGGGCAGCGCTGGGCGGTCCTCCACTGTCAATGTGGGCATTGACGGCAATTCTTCTCCCTTGAAAATGGGCGACTCCATAACGCTCATCAACGCAGGTACGCTGGTCACCAACAGCGGGCTTAACTCCACGGCCAGCGGCAAGGGCATGCAGGGCGTAACCCTGCTGTACAACTTTGACATCACAACAGACAACAACAAGCTGCTTGCTACGGTCTCCACCAGTAGCGGGCCTACCGTAAACGAGCAGACCAAGGCCCTTTCAGAAGGCTTTGTTTCCGGCGTGGGCATGGTGACGCAGGGGGCGGACGTGGCCGCAAGCCAGGGCATGAATGCCGCCGTTTCCGCTGCCAAGGCTGGTCCTGCCGGGGGCGGCAGTGCCCCAGCAGGGTTTGGGGCGCTTTCTGGTGGGTCTGTCAGATACAATACCGGTTCGCATGTGGATATGCACAGCGTATCGCTGCTGGCTGGTTTCGCCTGGGGTGCGAATACCGCCATCGGTCGCCTGACATTCGGACCATTTTTTGAGTATGGCAACGGCTCGTACAGCACGTACAATTCGTTCAGCAACGCTGCTTCGGTTGAGGGTGACGGCAACTCGCGATATCTCGGTGGCGGCATTCTTGGGCGCATGGATTTTGCCCAGACCGGCCCCGGGCACATCTATATTGAGGCTTCGGGACGGGCGGGCGGCCTGCACAACAAATATGAAAGCTCAGACCTGCGCGATGCCAGCGGCCGCAGTGCGGAATACGACTCATCATCCACCTATTACGGTCTGCATCTGGGAACAGGCTATATCTGGAATATAACGGACAATGTGACCCTTGACCTGTATGGCAAGTACTTTTGGACACATCAAAATGGCGATTCCGTCACCCTGTCTACGGGTGACCCCATCGATTTCAAGGATGTGGATTCAAACCGCCTGCGCCTCGGCTCCCGCTTAAGCTACACAGTGAACGAGTACATCAGCCCCTATGTTGGCGCTGCCTATGAGCGCGAATTTGACGGCAAAGCGCGCGCCAGCACCAATGGCTATGACATGAAGGCCCCTTCCATGCGCGGTGATACCGGCACGGGAGAGCTGGGGCTTGTTTACACGCCGTGCGCATCACTGCCGCTGTCTTTTGATCTTGGAGTACAGGGATATGTGGGCAAACGTGAGGGCCTGACTGGCAGCCTGCAGGCCAAGTACGAATTTTAGTTTTCTTGGGAGCGTTGGCATGAGGCGTTTGTGACGCATTGCTGAAAACAGACTGGGGAGAATATACCCTTTCGCCAAATGCTTTTTCCAGTCTGCAAAGCCAGTTATACCGCATACATTCTGCCCCACTCACGCTCGGGGTATTGCCTTTGCAAACGAAACAACGGCGAGCTGCCATCCGGGGCAACTCGCCGTTGTAATTATTTATGATGACGGTGTGTAGGGCTCACCTGAAGGTTGGCAGCCTTTGCAGGCACGCTGGCCAGCAGATGATCATAAAAAACGATTCAAAAACGTGCGCGAGTTCGCTTCACCCCATTCATACCATGGGGATTTCAAGCAAAGCGCTCTGAAATCGTTGCCCAATACTCTGATAGGGCAGCCAACGGCACACCAGCCCATCCCCCAAAAACAGCACGCTACTCGTCAAAACAGGATCGCAAAACATTGATAAATTCGAGAGCGTGCGCCCTCTTTTCTTCTTTCTTATACACACATGAAATTTCTATGTAGCACGCTTCATCTGCGATGGGCACATATATCAGGCCGGGGAGGGTTGCACTGACAATGCTTTTTGAAAACAGCCCGATACAAGAACCAGCGGCAACGGTAGCTAGAGCAGCCAAAAAGCCGTTGGATTCAACCGCAATGCGCGGCACAAACCCAGCTCTGTCACAATTTTCCAAAAACACCCTTCTTGCAATTCCATACTGAGATTCTGGCAGGGTGACAAAAACTTCATTGCGCAGCTCTTCCAGCAAAAGAGATTTTTTACCGGCAAACCTGTGTGTTACCGGAAGCACCGCGTGCACCCGCAATCGCTTGAAAGGTATGTACGCAAGGTCTGCATAGCCCCCATCAAAATGCATACCGTTGGAATATCGCACCAGAGCAACGTCAAGTTGTTCATTGCGCAACGCCTGAATCTGCTCGTGAAAATCAAACTCAAAAAAATGCAGTGCCGACACGTCATATGCGTTATTACGCAGTGTATCTATGAGTTCAAATGCAAGAATACCAGGACAAAACCCAATATTTATTTTTTTAGACTGCTCACATTCACTTTTCACATCGCGAATGGCTTCATTGATCAATGCCAGTATTCTGTTTGTATGTATGTAAAATTTTTTTCCTGCAGCAGTAAGGGTAACACCAGTAGGATTTCTACATAGTAACAATGTATTAGCTTCATTCTCAATCTCTTGTATTGCTCGAGTGACAGATGATTGAGAGATATTTAACATCTCAGCAGCATGAGAAATGTTTTGCGTTGAAGCAACCTTCTGAAAATATTTCAAATGTCGAATTTCCATATTGGCCTCACGCATACTCCATATGAACTATCTTAATAGCATAAAATTGTTCATATAGACTAACAACAGCGCTGCAACTTTTTTTACAAATATATGCCTTACCGTGTTGTTCAATACAACAAAGGCGCCACAGACACCTCATTGTTCCTTAATCCTTATTAACCAATATTACATTTTTTTCAAAGAAATATTCCCAACTTGCAGTTATGCTAAAATTGCATTCCTCATGCATAAAAAACATTTTACATAAATTTTATATTTCCCTACCAATCATATATACTCAAAATACTATCCTGACTTAGGAGACCTTATGACTGGGCAACTCACCCTTCAGCAAAAACTGCTCTCAGGATTCCTCGCCACTTCACTTATCACCCTTGTGGTCGGGATATTTTCGGTTTCAAAAATAGAAACCATGAAATCTGCCGACTCAACGCTTTATGAAAAAGCCACCGCTCCAATGAAAGACCTTATTTCAATTGTCGAGCATTACTACAAAATGCGCATCATTGTGCGTGAGCTTGCCAACAACGAAGAGCTTGCAAATATCCCTCAGCAGATTGAAGAAATAAAAAGGATACGTTCATATATAAATAAAAGAACTGAATCCGTTGAGAGTTCGCTCATTTCTGAAGAGGGCGTGGCCATTATCAATGAATTCAAGCAGGCTGCAGCCACCTATGAGCAAACTTCAAAGAACATGATAACCAAGGTTCTGGATAAAAAATATCCAGAGGCAAGGGCTGTTCTTGCCAATGAGGTGGTTCCTGCTGCAGGCAACTACCAGAAGATCATGGACAAAATAGTGGCCACAAAAAGCCTGCATGCAAAAAACCTGGCCGAGAGCAACGTGGAGCTGGCCGAAGCAACCAGCAGATATCTTTATGGCATACTGCTAGCCTGTCTGTTTTTTTCCATTGGCCTTGGCGTGCTTTTGACTGCCAGCGTTATGAGGCAGCTTGGCGAGGATCCTGGCTATCTCGCGCAGGTAGCAGGTGCCATTGCTGGCGGTGACCTTGACGTTACTTTCCGGGCAAAAAAGAAAGCTGGCGGGGTTTACATGGTCTTGCAGAACATGGTGCAAACCATGAAAGACAAGATCGCAGAGGCAGAAGAAAAAAGCCAGGAGGCCTCCCGTCAGGCGAAGCAGGCAGAAGCAGCCACGCAGATGGCAAAGGAGGCAACTGCCGCTGCAGAACGGGCCAAAGCCGAAGGAATGCTTCAGGCTGCCCAGCATCTGGAAGGCGTGGTGGGAATTGTTTCTGCCGCTTCCGAAGAACTTTCAGCCCAGATAGAGCAATCGAGCCGCGGGGCAGACGAACAATCGGGGCGAGTGCGTGAAACAGCCACTGCCATGGAAGAAATGAACGCAACCGTGCTTGAAGTGGCGAAAAACGCCCAACAGGCGGCAGACATATCACATCAGGCACGGCAACAGGCGCAGGAAGGGTCTCAAATTGTAAACAATGCAGTCAAAAGCATTGAATCTGTTCACACCCAATCCATTGCCATCAAGGAAGATATGAACGCACTGGGCAAGCAGGCTGAGGGCATTGGACAGATCATGGGCGTTATTGCCGACATCGCAGATCAGACCAACCTGCTGGCCCTTAACGCGGCCATTGAAGCGGCACGCGCCGGAGATGCAGGGCGCGGGTTTGCTGTAGTGGCTGATGAAGTGCGCAAGCTGGCTGAAAAGACCATGACAGCCACCCAGGAAGTGGGCCAGGCCATTGCGGGCATTCAGGAAGGCACGCGCAAGAACATACACAATGTGGATCAGGCTGGGGCTTCTATCGAAGAAGCAGCAAAACTTTCTGCACAATCCGGCAAGTCTCTCAAGCAAATTCTGGATTTTGTTCACATGGTTAACGATCAGGTTCAGTCCATCGCCACTGCCAGTGAACAGCAATCAGCTGCCAGCGAAGAGATCAACCGCTCGGTGGAGCAGGTGGCCACCATCTCGGCTGAAACGGCACAGGCTATGGAGCAGGCATCAAGGGCAGTTACAGAATTGGCCCAGCAGTCGCAATCACTGCAACGGCTTATTTCTGAAATGAAGAGCCACAGTTAAGCCCCCAACAAATACGCCATGGTGAGGCCCTTTATAAGAAGGGCCTTTTTCAATTTATGCAGGGACAACTGGCGAAGCTTCATCTAGAAACCAAAGATAAAAACTTAATTGAACCACAAATCGAACTACAAACGGCGCAGAAACAAAAATAGGCTGCCATGCAATTAAGCATAGCAGCCTTAATTATTTACTAATGGCGGAGAGGGTGGGATTCATAATTACAAACAATTACCTGAAATAATTAAATTATCTAACTAAACAAAAAAGATATATACGGTTTGATGTCCAAAATAAATTAGCCTCAAAAAAATTGCGAACAATTATCTATCTAAGGCTTTTCAACTGGATCATGTAACGTTCTCCATAAAAAAGACTAATCAATACAGCAAGTTTATTGTAGTATTTAGTTTGCATATTTTCCAAGTGTAAAAATAGATTTTGCCGTAAGCAAACAATGACGAAACTCAGGAAAACAAAATTCCACACGTCTAATTAGTGACAAGCATCTATTTATTGCATCCTTGTCACTACTAACATTGGCAATTATTGATGATTTTTCTCTCAGAAAATTAAGCGCCTGCTCCGAATTACTGTAAGAATTAAAGACATTCAGAACTGCGCATAGACATAGAAACTCTTCATTTTTATGTTGCTCAACAATCCTTGACAGAATCCATTCAACTATAGTTTCAGCCAGTTCTGTAGAGTAACTTATCGATGCAATCCGGCTCACTCCTTCAACTATCTTAAATAAATCATCATCCTTAATTTCTGCATATGAGGTCTTCAATCGTTTACATGAAATTATTATTTTTTCAATATGTTCAGGGCTAACCCGAAATAAATGAGAGCAGGCATAGAGAGAAAGCAAGAACTCTTTCGCCTCAAACATCTCAAACCTTCTGGCAATCTCTAACGAAATTTCATCAGGAATGATTAGCTCACGATAGTGCTGGCTCAACCCAGAGAACGGCGTTGGATGCAGGACATAAATATTGTTTTCAGCAGTTGCCTTCTTTGAATTGGCACCTAAAAGCAAGTCGCTCCATTCTTTCGGCACGCCTTTCGTGCAAAAGACATCAATAGAAGCTATTATTCTATTACAAAGAAACCCAACAATATACGGCTTTGAAATTTGACAATTTTGCCATAACGGCGATTCAAGCCCGCCAGTTAAACCTGATAACAAAAACAAATCGTTTTGTTCGTCTCTTAAACACTTCAACAACGCAGTTCTATCAAATTCATATTTATTTAAAATTCGGGAAACGTACCCAGACCACCCCCAAGCACAAAGTCGCTGGAAGTAAAGAGGAAAATCTTTCAAAATATTTTTTTGAACAAGCGAGGGGGACACAAAGTGCAAGCTAATCTCAAAATCAATAAATTCATTTGAGGATGATGCTTCGACAATCCTCTTGATGATGTCCTTACCAATCGCAACGTAACAATTATTTTCACAAGATAACGCTGCACAGATATCAAATATAAGCATAAGACTAAATGGATCTTTAAACGTACTTGCACAATGTTGCAAAAACTCAACAGAAAAATCACACCTCTTATGCAAACATGTATCCAACATTTGCTTTGAAGGGATTACAGAGCTTGGCCCAAATTCATACAACGCCTTCTTCAAGTTTCTAGCAAGCAATCGTCCCCGTAGGACAGCTGAACTAAGAAAAAAACCATCAATATTGTGCGACATCGGCTTACCAAACAGCGCAACAAATGTATCAACAGACTGGGGGGTGAGAGAATCAGCCAATAGCTTATGCGTCCGTGATATTTCAGCTTCTATCTTATCCAATACAACAGAAGGTAATTTGCCAATGTCATCAACGAGCTCCCAATAATCAGAGTTAGTCAACTCAACATTAATACTCTTTTTCCACTTTCGAACAAGCTCGCGCGGAAAGTCATATGTTTCCTTGAGGACGTTAAGAATTCTTTGGCGAGCTTTTGTTGAATCCGTAAGGATACAACCTGCGGTTAACTCACAGCTACTGTCCCCATTAACAAATTGAATTGCTCCACTCCCTGTTTTTTCAACCCTTAAACTTGTTTTATTGCCGCTATCATCAATCAAATTATGCACATGACCATTAGCAATTTCTCTTATTTTCCCCAAGAAGTTATTATATGAAAAAGACGCATTGCATATTGTGACTTGCCCAAAACATTCCATATATTTTTCATAGAATTCGGGGTCTTTTAGCAATAGGGATTTAATTCGAGGGTGCAATTGCAACATGCAAAATTTTAATATTTCTGCATAGCTATAAGGGCTACCCTCGCCCTCATGATTGCAGACCATATCGTTTATTACCTTACGAAACAGATCACTAAGCGATGGATAAACAAACGTTGCTAAATAATTATCTGCTTTTAGTATGAAGTCCTCAACAAACTCGAAATAGGCTTTCACCTTACTAGGTTCGTGGAGAAAGTTTGCGTCGGCAAGCAATGCAACAATTGCTCCGGCAGTGCGGGCATATGCTCCCGCAAAGCCCCGCGAATCTGAAGTAGGTAAGCAGCAATACAAAGCATCTAAAATTTTATGTATATAAATAGATTTTTTTCGAGCCGCCTCAACAACTTCCTCATTAATCCAGACATCCTTTATTGCAGTTGTGCATACTTTGACACAAGATAGAATGAAAGGCATTTCATCCGGCAAAACTAGAATAGATGTTTTACCAATCATACAAAAATATTCTATAAATTCAGTTAACTCGATTGATTGTTTATTCTGCTGAAAACTTTGATTTGCAGCCGCAAGAACTTCTTGGCTTGTCAACGGAACAAAGACCGTTCCACACCTTCGCAATTTTTTATAAATATCACTCAAACCTTGTTCAGTAATAACTGATGCACACTGTAGACGCCTTAGCACGTCCAAACTAGACATTATTATCGGGGACTCCCCAATATTTTTATTTACAAATCTATCATCAACTACGATGGCATCACGTTCATGGCCATGGGCTAACAAAGCCTGCAAGGAGAAACCGTCATAATCCTCGTCGCTCTTATTTCTTATCAAAAATTGTATTTTACCTGACGCAATGCCTCCACTAACTTCATTTCTAATCATTGTAATAATATCTTCAACATCAGACTGCCTGTCTACATAAGAAAGTAAACCAAGATAATGAAGACGCATTTCTTCCGATATAAAAACTTCTAAATTAACTTTTAAAAGATTTTCAATGATTCCATACCTTATAAGACAATCCAAGGCATAGCTATCTAGAAAAAGTTGTGTATGCCTTGAAATTTTTTTATGACTGACAGAATATAAATGGTTTGACTTATGATATTGTACAATTTTTTCTTCATTATCTTTTGCAATGACTCCTTCGTGTGAAAGAAAACTTACAATTTCAATTAAATCTATTAACACAGAATCTATAGCAGACAAATCTACCTTTTTTGTTAGAAAACTTGCAGTATCATATTCGTCTTTGGCAATAACGACATATCCATTGTTTTTTTTGGCCTGAACGACCAGCATACTTAAATCCCTGCTCAAGCCAGCAGGGATATCATCAGAAATAGCACACGCCTCACTTTTACAAGTTTTAACTTTTTGTTCGGCAATGAGGCGCTCCACGAGCCGCGCTTCTGTAACTTGTGACGCCTGATGGAAACGAATTTTTTCAATATCTTCTAGAAACTCTGTCATGCAAGAATTTGTAATTGCAACTTTGTCGAATGCACTAAAGACTATATTTAATGATTTTAAATAGGCCAAAGTGATCAAACTGGATCTATCGATAGCAATACTTTTTATTTTAGGAATTTCGTCTATTCTGTTTCCACAAAAAAGAGGAATACAATTTTTTTTTCGCCAATCAAGCTGCTGCTCATTATAAAGCATCTGTCCAGCGAGGACATTAGATAATGCTCCATTCTTCTGAATAGCAAAAATTAAAGGAATAGTGCCAAGCCTGACATTCTCTGAAATACTGCTTTCATATTCATGGGCCTGTCTAAATATTGTTTCTAACTCACTATAGGGAACAGCAGTTAAAGGTCCTTCAGCCGTAGTTGAAAGTTCCTGCGCTTGAGTAAGTGCGCTTTCAGCAATTTTTTTTAGCTGGCTATCGCCGATACGAATGGCTAAGGAATATATCCGAGTTAGAGCAAATGCGTCATTTGAGTCAGATGCCTTTACCGAGGCGGCCTTAAGTAGATCTATGGCGATCTGCCCAGGGGCTTTGATTAACCAGCTCAGTCCGGCATAGCGAACGAGCTCATCATAGGAGAGTGTCTCGGCGTTATTTTTTGCGTAAACAAGCTCGTCAAGCCCATCTTCCCAATTTCCTGTTTCCTGAGCGATCAGCAGAGCGAGTCTGTAATTATTATCATTTTTTTCACGATGTTTAGGAAGCAGCTTCAGGATTGAAGACGCTTCAACAATATCGCCATTAAAGTAAGCAATCCATGCATTAAGGCTTTGCAAATTAGGATTTTCTGCAATCAACAGCTGCACAACACCTTGGCACAAAAAATCGTTTGCTTTTTTATATTCTCCACATTTGATAAAATGGTAAAGAATTCTTTCCGCTTCTTCGTAGCTTGGCGTTTTATTAAAAAAATAAGTCAGATGTTCTGCTGCTTCTAAATATCTGTGGTTATCTTCAAGTGCCTTAATCAACAATCGCCTTTCCCCCTCACCGCTCGTAAGCTCAAAACCCTCACGATATGGTGCCACAGGATCCTCTAAATTTTCTTTGAGAAATAGCGACTTAAGAGTATTAGCTTTTATTTCACCAATAACATCACGGTTATCATTGATATATTTCTCACACTCATCTCTTCTACCGCATTTGTGGAGGACCTCCGCCTTAAGACTAACAAAATATTCCATCTTTATTACTTTTGTAATGCTGGCACTGTTCTCATCAAGAAGCTGCAAGACAGCTTGTGGCGTATCTTGATTCATTGCTAACAATAAGATCGCAATAGTTTCATTAAATGTTAATTCACCAATACTTTTTTGCAAATTTAGGTATTTATTCATGCCACGCATATCCAGTGAATATCCGTAGTCAAACGCAAAACGAGAATACCTGACTGCCTTTTCGGTATCAGCGATTAATTCATTGAAAGCATGACGCTTTTTTTCTCGAAAATTATCGTCTGGATGTTCGAGCTCAAGCCATAACTTAACTTCTTCAATAGCAGCCTGGAATTTTGGAATTTTTAACAATAAATAGTTATCTATAAAATTTGTTGCATCCTCCAACGCTGACACCCTTAATCCTCTCATTTCAGGCGTATCATCAAATTTGACTAATTTCGGATGGATTGGCAGAGTTGAAAATAGTGAATCTTTCTCCATACACCCCGTACAAATTGCTACTTTTATTAATGCCCTAATTGGAATAATAGCCGGACAATCCTGAATTTGAGTCTTAGTAGCCCTAACAAGCAGCTTTAAGGAAAAATTATAATCACCAATTTCACATTGCTTAATAGCGAAGCCCAACAGTTTTGTTCCCGACAACAAGCTTGAATCTTTAATTTGATAATTATAGTATTCTAATGCAGACAAGTTATCCTTCTGAGTGAGCAAAACATTGAAAACAAACTCTTTGACACTTAATGAATCAATATTTTTTGCTTCAGTTAGGACTTCGTCTACACGACCAGCACTCAACCTTATTCTAAGGTTATCAACGACAAACTCCTCGTCAGCGGATAATGCTTTTGCTTCTTTTAACCATTTCTCCCCCCGCTCCGAATCATTTTTATTGCAGCATGCCCTTGCCATCTCACGAAAAATTGTAACACGAATTGGCCTACTTACAGACGACAGATCACCGAGTTCTGCTCTACTTGCTAGTTCAGAGATCTCATTAAAAGAATCAACTTCCTCAAAAGGCTCACGCCAAAGTACTAACTTCAAGGCATCTTGTGCTATTTTATCTATTAAAGGCTGTGATTGAAATCCAATGCGTATATTATTTAAACGTTCGTTTATACGTTCCTGCCCCAGTATTATTGGCTCAAGTTGTTTCTTGAAATCAATTGACATCTGCGCAAATCTAAGCTGCCCGAATTCATCAATAATTTTAGATTGAGCATCTAACAATGCAGTAACACTACAAACAAGCAACTTATGTGTCAGTTCAATTATTTGTCTTGCTGAAAAATTATTTTCACCAGATATTTCCATATATGTAGATGCCAACAACTCATCAAATTCATTGTGTTCTTTGAAACTATCTCCAGAAAACTTTCCGATAGCCTTTTCTATGAACATATCTCTCGTCTTTTGATTATTGAGCCACTCTTTCATATGTGGTTTATTATAAATACTGTCATGATTTGAAAGAAACGAAAGACAGCTGTTTTCCAGATTATCAAGTGAAGATAATTTCGTGTAACTCAATACATTTAATACATGCTCCAGTTGTTCAATTAAGAACGTACGAGAAACTGAATTCCCAGAAATAATTTTTCTACGTTCGATAACTGGCCTACATTTATTCCAACCACCACGAATAAGGGGGGGGATTAGTATCCCCAAAATTTTCATCATATGGTCGTTCATGATGGATAAACCTCGCTTACCGGTTAAGTACGAAACCTACTAGCATAAAAATCTTTCATCTTAGTACCGCCTCAAAAAAATGACTTCTGAATAGTAGCTATAACCTCATTTCTAAAATTATCAGCACAATGAATCTACCAGAACATCATTTCAATGACACAATCTATATTTTCACAAGTATTGATGCCAGACAAGGGAAGCTTGCGAACTCGCTTCCCTTGTTTTTTCACAGCCCGATTAGATGCTAGGCATCTAGTTTCTGATCCATCCAATACATGCTTGCACCAACACCAGAAACAGTGTCGTGCATATAGATGTCAAACTTGCCAGCCACCACGAATCGCCCCGCAGCGCCTTGCCGTAACCTTCCATTACTACACGCGATTTATCAAAAGATTCCTTTGATGCGATTGCCGCCGCCTCGCCGTTTTCCATGCACTGCTCCATACGCGCCCGGTGCTGGTTCAAACCCTCAACGGGTTATTTCTTTTCTTGGTGAGCTGCGGCCCCGATCTCGCTCGGCAGGGCTGGTGTTGACGTTAGAACGCGAGTTCACCCTCCCCCCCACCAACAGATTGCTATCATCTCATATTTTAGCTATTATGTTAAAAAATAAAGTTAAGAGCTATTATGTTAGACGATATTTTAAAAACTCCACAGGAAATCCGGCTCGGCATCGCCGCCAAGGCGCAGGCCAAACGTCTTGCTCTCAATATGAGCCAGAAAGATTTGGCGGCCCGTAGCGGCGTTTCCCTTGGCTCTGTGAAGCGCTTTGAAACAACAGGGGAAATCTCGCTCGCGTCCCTGCTGGCTATCGCCCTGATTCTTAACGAACTTGAAGCCTTTTCCGGCTTGTTCAACCCGCCGCGCACAGAAAACCTGTTCAAGCCGCAATCCCCAGCACCCCGCAAGCGGGCAGGAAGAAAACGCCATGAATCTTGACGTCCATCTGCATGCATACGGTGTACGGCGCCATGTGGGAAAGCTCGCCGCGCACAGCAACACCATTCTGTTTCAGTATGCGCCAGAATTTCTTGATTCGGGCATCAACATTTCGCCGTTCAGGCTTCCGCTCAGCCCAGAGGTCAAGGAAGACCCCAAGCGCACCTTTGACGGCCTGTTCGGCGTATTCAACGACAGCCTGCCCGATGGCTGGGGGCTGCTTCTGCTGGACAGGGCATTACGAAAAAAAGGCTCATCGCTCCATGCCTGCCTGCCCTTGCAGCGCCTTGCCATGGTGGGTGTCCACGGCATGGGCGCGCTGGAGTACACCCCGGCGGCGGAACAGGCAGAAGAAGCCGTTTCTGTGGCGGAACTGGATGCTCTGGCAGAGGATTCGCTACGGATTCTGCGCGATGCGCCTGTGGATGCGGGGCAACTGGACAAGCTTATTCAGCTCAACGGCTCATCCGCAGGGGCCAGACCCAAAATTCTGGTGAACGTTGCCGATGATTACCGCATTGTGCCGCAGGGGGCGGGGGAACCCCAAGGAACCCCCTGGATCATCAAATTTCGCTCCGCGCACGAACCGCCAAACACCGGGCTGACGGAATACGCATATTCCCTGGCGGCCAAAGAAGCCGGGCTGGATATGCCGGAAACGCACCTGTTTCCGTCGGCAACCTCGCCGGGATATTTCGGCGTCCAACGCTTTGACAGGGTGCATGGCCAAAAGGTGCATGTGCACACCGCCTGCGGTCTGCTGCACGCATCGCACCGCGAACCATCGCTCACCTATGAAAGCCTGCTGCGCCTGACGCTGCTGCTCACCAAAGACATGCGCGAAGTGCTTAAAATGGTGCGGCTCATGGTGTTCAACGTGCGCTCCGGCAACAGGGACGACCACTCCAAAAACTTTTCCTTTCTGCTGAACAAGGAAAACCAGTGGCGCATGGCTCCGGTTTATGACCTTACGCCGTCAGAGGGCATTAACGGGGAACAGACCTGCATGGTCAACAACAAGGGCAAGGATATAACCGAAAAGGATTTTTTGGCGGCCGCCGCAACTGTGGATGTGGATGCTCGGACAGTGCGCGAAATTATGCAGCAAGTGGACGCGGCTTTGGCCGAGGTGAAGAAGTAAGGTGCGCAAATGTGCAGGAAGGAGGCCGTCTGAGTGACAAATGGGAAATTCCGCAAGCAGCCTGAGAACTGCTCATAGAGGAAACGCCAGAAAAAATATCCGGCTTGGCATCTGATTTTCACAGCACGAAAGAAGGCTGCCATGCGGTTACGCATAGCAGCCTTCTTTTATTAACCTGCTGAGATGATAGCCTAAATCCCTACGGCAATACTCAATGGCCTAGCCAGCGGAGAAACACGAACAGAAGCATGAAAGCAATCGCTGTGCATCCAGAAGTTATACTTGCCAACCACCACGAATCGGCCCGCAATTCCTTGCCGTAACCATCCATTACTGCACGCGATTTTTCAAAATATTCCTTTGATGCGATTGCCGCCGCCTCGCACTTTGCCAAACACTGCTCCATACGCGCCCGGTACTGATTCAAAACCTCAACGGGATAATCCCTTACTTGGTGAGCTGCGGTTCCGATCTCCCGCGCGGCCTGAGAGGTACTTCTCTGCAATTCTCGTAAAAGCTGAATCAGCTCCTGTGAGTTCTTGATTCGTGCCTCCTCTTGCAAGCTCAGAACCATCAGGCTTGCTTCTATCCTTGTCTGATCTATCTCGCTCGTTGCGGCTGGTGGCGTTGTCGCTTCCGATGCCCTGCTCATGTTCTTCAATTCGTCTATTTTGCTCATGGAGTAATCCTCTAAGTTGCAATGCGCCCCATGTGTAGCCTTTGCCGAGCTTGCTGCCCTTGAACGTCACGTCACCAAGCGCAAAGCTGATCCCCGAAACAAACCCGGTGGAGGCTTTATTTAAACGCACGGTCACGCCCTGGGCTGCCAACTGCTGACAAAACGCATTCAACGCAATTTTTTGCGTAAGGGCTGCATCAATTATTTTTTGTAGGTTCATGCGGGTGGAGGACTCGCCAGTGCGCAGGGCGTGCTCAATTTCCCCTTTCGTAAGGGCTGCCCGCAAAGTTTCCCGGCTTGAGCGCACTTGCCGAAGAGAAAACCGTTGCTCCAGCTCCCGCATTATTGTTTCCTGTCGCCTGTAGTCGTGCGCGTCACTCACAACTTTTCCATCAAGCGCAATCCTGTTCACCAGAATATGAATGTGTGCGTGCGCGGCGTCTGTATGTCGGCTAATGACATATTGATTGTTTACAAAGCCCATGCCCTGAAGCCACGAATGCGCAGCCTCACACCACTGCTCATCTGACAAGGATTCTTCCGGGTGTAGGCTCAGGCTCACATGGCAAACGGCCTTGGACAGATTCGGCCTCAAAGCGCGAATAACTCCAAATTCCGCAGCAAGGGCGCGTGGTGTGCGGCCCGCCATATTGGTTTCAAGCAACAGGCTTTTGTGGGGCTGCAAATCGTAGGCTGCTGCCCCACGAAAGCCTTTGCCCTTGATGCACTTGGCTATCAAGGCACAGTCCTTGCCTCTGGCGGCGAGCTGCCAGCAACACCCATAAGGGAAGCTTGCAAGCACATGATCTGGCTAAGCAGCTCCCTCAATAGCCCGAAGGGAACAGCCGTTCGCCCCGCATTGGCAGCCTTTGCGATTTGGTTGAGATTTACGCCCAACCGCGCAAGCTCGCCGTAGGCCTTGCGGTTAACCTCTGGCACAGGGGGCGGCGGCATGCGTTTGCTTAAAGCTGCTGTGCGCAACCACTGCGCAGGGCTCATGCCCATGTGCCGCGCACGAAGCTGAAGCGCCTCCCACTCTGCCGGATTTCCCCAACGGGTTTCTTTCCGATGTAGGGGAAAATATTCATCTCCAGACGCCGAAGATTCAATTCCGCGTGGCCTTCTGTCCACTTATGGGCGTTTTTTTGCGCCCACTCACGAGCTACAGATTCAAAGAACTTGTCTGGAGCTACGGCGGCTTTTTGCTCACGCACCAGCGCCACAGGGTCAACGCCGTCTTTAATCATGCGCCGCTTATCATCACGGCGCGAACGAGCTTCGGCCAGAGATATGAGGGGGTATTCACCGAGGGAAAGACGATTTTCCTTGGAGTCTATCCAATAGCGGAGACGCCAATACTTTTTACCAGAAGGCTTTATCTCCAGATAAAGCCCATCTGCGTCTTTGAGGGTATAAATTTTCTCGCGGGGCTTGGCCTTTTTAATGGCCATATCGCATAGAGCCATAAGCGTTTCCTCCATAGACCGGACATCTTTTGGACATAGGAAACGCCAAAATAAAAAATGTCCGGCGCAGTATCCGGTTTACGCTCGGCTTTGAGCGTTTTTTACCGGACATCGTCGGACAAAGTAAAACTCCGAATTCGGCTACTGTCAACGACTAGCGGACGAATTCGGAGTTCCTTGAATCATCGAATGGCGGAGAGGGTGGGATTCGAACCCACGTAGGAGCTATTAACCCCTAACTCGATTTCGAGTCGAGCGCGTTACGGCCGCTTCGCTACCTCTCCGCACGACCACAAAGGGCGTTGGGAGCCCCGCTTGCAGCCGAAGGTGGTTTATAGTCTATCTTTGGGTGAAAGGCAATGGTTCTGCGGCACAGATGCCGCCAAAGCGTACAAGTTTCAACCCTTAGCCGTTTTAATTGCCGTAAAACCGGGCTGGCGGTGGTAAAATCCACCTTGCCCGCACATCACTGCGGCAGCCGTGATCACAACCCGCGCGCAAAAATTTGCTGAGGAGGCTGGTCAGCCACGCTGCTTACAAACACACGCTGCACAGTGGGTCTTGTTCAGATGCTCTATCCAGCTAAAAAAGATTACACAAAATCTAAATTAAAAATTTATGCGTGCAATCTGGGTGGAGTTCCCACAGAAACAGGCATGAAAAGCCACGCCAGCAGCCCAAGCTCAAGGCGCGTGTTGCCCTACCACTCCCAGTCGCACTAGCCCTTGGCGAGCGCGGCCATCACTTCCAGCGCATCAGTCTGTTCGGGATCTGTTTGCAGGGCACGCAGGGCGGCTTCTTCGGCGTCGTGCTTTTTGTGCCAGTCCAGATACATCCTTGCCATCTTGCCAAATGTAGAGGCGTGCCCGCCAAAGGTACGCAGCACCGCCTTGTACACGGCTTCGGCCTTTTCGTATTCACGCAGTTCCATCCACGCGGCAACGGCCCCGGTGTAGGCCGCAGCCTCGCGCGGTTGCAGGGTCATGGCTTCCTCGTACATGGCGGCGGCCTCGGCAAAAAGCCCTGCGGCGGCAAAAATCTGGCCCATTTGCAGACGGATGCCGTCTTCGTCGCCAAATTCTTCAACAATACGCTTCAAAAAAGCGCGCCCCTTGGCCACTTGGCCTTCACGCAAAAAATCGAGCCCGGTACTGATGAGCTGTTTTTTGCGCGCCAGGCGGTCTTCGGCCTTCTGCTGCACGGCCTGTTCTGCCGACGTCTGTAAAATTTTTGCCAGCCCATCCAGCACGGTAGAGAGCGCGGCCTCCTTGCCCTGCTGCAGGGTGATACTGCGGGGTTTGCCTGTATTGCCGGGGTCAAGAAGGGGCTGCAGCACGCTGTGACGCACCAGCACAGCCAAAAACTCATCTATCTGAATTCCCAGCTCTGCCCGTGCCGAGCGCACCAGTCTCACTTCCGCAAGCTGGCGCACAGCCTCGCTCATGCTCACCAGCGCGCGCTCCACCTCGTCACGCCGCAGGTAGCCCATGGCTCGGGCTATATTTTCACGAATGGATTTGGGAACAGTGGTCAACATGCCGAACCTTCCTCACTCCAGTGCTGCCGCACGGCCTGAGCGTTGTTCCGCAAAATCTGCAAAGCGGCATCTGGCACAAGAAAATCGACATTACGGCCCGCCAGCCAGAGCTGGCGTACCCGCGAGGCGCTCACCGCCAGCCACGGCACATCAAGAAAATGCGCCATCCCGCCTCCGGGCAGGGCCATGCAGGCGCACCCGGGCAGCAGTGACGGCCGCTGCCGAGCTGCGGGCCACAGCGCAGTTGCCGCAGCCATAAAATCCCCAGCGGTATGCCCCTTGCGGGGAACAACCACAAAGTGACACAACCGGGGCAGCTCAAGCCCCCTGTGCCAGGTAGAAAGCAGGGCAAAATCTGGGCTGCCCAAAATAAAATATAGCTCTGCCTGCGGTTCGGCCTCGCGGTAGGCGCACAGGGTGTCCCACGTGTACGATGGCCCCTGCCGCAAGCCCTCAACCCGGTTGCAGCGCAACCAGGGAATGGACTCTGCGCAGGCTTCAACCATACGGGCGCGCAGCTCAAATGACAGCATGCCGCTCTGGGACTTATGCGGTGGCACGGCGCACGGCACCATGTCCACACCCTGCACAAGGTCGCCCAGGGCTTCGCACGCCTCTATGGCCAGGCGCAGATGCCCCACGTGTGGCGGGTTAAAGCTGCCGCCCAGTATGGCTCTTCCCGGCGGGGGGGACGCCGTTTCAGTCATCTACCGGCGCACCTGCCCCTGCCCCAGCACCACAAACTTGGTGGTGGTCAGCTCATCCACCCCCATGGGACCGTAAGCATGCAGCTTTGAAGTTGAAATACCGATCTCCGCGCCGAGTCCAAGCTGGCCACCGTCGTTGAAACGGCTGGAGGCATTGACCGCAACCATTGAGGCATCTGCCTCGCGCAGAAAGCGCATGGCGTGCTCGTGGTTGTTGGTGCAGATGATCTCCGTATGGTTGGAGCCGTAGCGGGCAATATGGTCCAGCGCCGCATCCATGCTTTCCACTACGCAAACAGCCAGCACCAACGCATGAAATTCCTGCCCAAGATCATCGGGCTGCTGCGCCACGGCGGTTGACCCCAGCAGGGGGAGCGATGCCGGGCAGGCGCGAAATTCCACGCTGGCAGCGCCCAGTCTGGCCGCAATCTTGGGCAAAAATGCCGCAGCCACGTCGCGGTGCACCAGCAGGCATTCCAGCGCGTTACAAACGCCGGGGCGCTGTACCTTGCCGTTGAAAACGATCTCGGTCGCTGCATCAAGGTCGGCATCCGCATCAATGTACGCGTGGCACACTCCCTTGAAGTGCTTGAGCACGGGCATGGTCGCCGCCTCGGTCACCGCGCGCACAAGCCCCTCGCCCCCGCGCGGAATGATCACATCAATATACTTGTCGAGCTTGCACAGGGCGTTTACAGCCTCATGCCCGGGAATGGAAACAAGCTGTGCGGCATCGCCGGGCAAGCCAGCCTGAACCAGAGCGTCGCTCAGGGCTTTGGCAAGGGCGATGTTAGAGCGCAGGGCCTCGCTGCCGCCGCGCAAAATAACCGCGTTACCAGCCTTGATGCACAGAATGGCAGCGTCAATGGTCACGTTGGGGCGTGCTTCGTAAATCATGGCAATCACGCCCAGGGGCACACGCATACGGCCCACAAGGATGCCGTTGGGGCGCTGCCACTGGCGCTCGGTGGCGCCTACGGGATCAGGCAGGTTGGCCACGTGGCGGCAGGCGGCGCGCATTTCATCCATAATAGAGGGCGTGAGCGTGAGGCGGTCAAGGCGGGGTTCGTCCTGCCCGGCGGCACGTGCCGCAGCAAGGTCTTCGGCATTGGCGGCCAGAATTTCGGCCTCCCGTTCCTGCAGCAGCTCTGCCAGCCCCAGCAGGGCTTGCGTTTTGGCATCGGGGTGCGCCTTGGCTATAGCCCTGGCTGCTTCCTTTGCCCGCGCACCGAGGCGCGTCATTTCTTCTGCAGGCGTCATGCGAACTCCTTGTGCTGATGGTCAAGGCCGCGCAGGCAGCCTGACCAGAGGGATATTTGTTTTGACAGAGGGGTTGATTCTGGCCTAAGTAAAAAGCTTCCGTCCAGCTCCGCCGAAGACGATTCGCGCAGGGCAAATGCGTGGAAAAACAACGGCGGTTCCGCCTCCCTGTAAGGAGTTTTGATACATGAATCCGCAAAAGAATCAAGGCGCGGAGGATTCCCCCCTGCTGCGCGACCTTCAGGCCGAAGTAAGCTCTGAAAGCGCCCCCATGCTCCAGTTCATGCTGCGTCACGCTGGCACCATCGCCAGCATTGTGGTGTTGTTTGTGCTGGTTCTGGCTGGCACGGGCATCTGGCGCTGGTACAGCACCAGCAAAAACGAAGATGCGCGTCAGGCTCTGGCGCGTATTGTCCTGCAAACCAGCGGCCCCGATCAGGTCAAGGAACTTGCTGCCCTGGCGGAAAAAGCCCCCGCTGACGTGCGCTTTTCGGTCTATCTGGCCCTTGGTCAAAGCGCCATGAGCACTGGCGACGTCGCCACTGCGGCCAGCGCCTACGCCAAGGCCGCCCAGACCGGCGAAGGCTCGCTGGCGATGGTTGCCGGCATGAACGAAGCCGCGGCCATGCTCAAGGCTGGCAAATATGCCGAAGCCCTGACCCTGCTGCAAAAGCTGCAATCTGCCATGCCGGGCGAGGTTACCGCTCCCCAGCTCAAGCAAATGACCGCCGAGGCCGCCGTGGTCGCCGGGCAGACCGAACAGGCCGCCCGCATGTATCTGGCTCTCTCGCGCGAAGCACAGGGCCTCAACAGCGAATACTTCCGCGCTCGCGCCTACTCGCTGGCTCCCAAGATTGTTGACGAGGAAGCAGCTCAGGCTGCGACCCCGGCAGCGCCAGACGGCGCTGGCGAAAAAGCCCCCGGCAAAGCCCAGTAAATATTTCTTCGCAAGCCCGCGCATGTGCAAACAGCGCGGGCTTGCGTCATTGTAGGCGGGGCCGCATGGGCCACGCCATCTTGCATCCAGTTGCGGTTCAGGCAGCACATGTCTGGGCCTGGAGGGAACATGAGCAATCATCCACTGTTGCAGGGCGCTCGCGGCGAGCGGCACCTGCTGTTGGGCAACGAGGCCATTGTGCGCGGCGCGCTTGAAGCGGGCGTACATATGGTCAGCTGCTACCCTGGCACGCCCTCTTCGGAAGTGCCGGATACGTTCCACCGCCTTGGCGGCGAGGGCCGCTACAGGCTGGAATATTCCGTCAACGAAAAGGTGGCCCTTGAAGTGGCCGCCGGTGCTGCCCTGGGCGGCGCCATGAGCCTTGTGACCATGAAACACGTGGGCGTCAACGTGGCCGCCGACCCGCTGTTCACTTCGGTGTACACGGGCCTGCCCGGCGGCATGGTGCTGCTGACCGCAGACGACCCCGGCTGTCACTCGAGCCAGAACGAACAGGACAACCGCACCTACGCGCGCTTTGCCCTGCTGCCCTGTTTTGAGCCTGTCTCTGCGCAGGAAGCCAAGGATATGACCCGCGAGGCTTTTCGCCTTGCCCGCGAACTGCAACAGCCCGTTATGCTGCGCACCACCACGCGCGTCAGCCACATGCGCGGCGCGGTCGACTTTGACGACCTGCCCGCCACACAGCCCAAGGTGGAATTCAAGCGCGATCCCAGCCGCTTTGTGCCGGTTCCCGCCGTTGCCCGCAAACGCCATCTGGTGCTTGACAGCCTCGTCGAAAAAGCCCGCCAGTTTGCGGAATCCAGCCGTTTCAACACGGTGCGCGAACCGCAGACGCCCACGCGCCTTGGCATCATCACCAGCGGCGTGGCCCGCAACTATCTGGCCGACGCCCTTGCGGCTGGCGGCTGGGAAGACCGCGTGCGCGTGCTTGAGCTGGGCATGACATGGCCCCTGCCCACCAACATGATTACCGAATTTCTGCGCGGCTGCGACCGCGTGCTGGTGCTGGAAGAAGGTGTTGACCTTCTGGAACAGGACATCCGCGCGCTGGTGCAGAAGCAGGACATCCACGTTCGTATTGAGGGCAAGGATTCCGGCCTCACCGGCCAGGGCGAATACTCCACCACCCTTGTCATACGCCGCCTCTCCTCATGGCTCGACACTCCCTGCCCGGCCAAGCCCGTGCGTAGCGTTGACCTTGAGCTGCCCGGCCGGCCGCCGAACCTCTGCGCCGGTTGCTCGCACCGTGCCGTTTACTATGCCACCCGCCAGGTTTTTGGCGACGATGCCTTCTACTCCAGCGACATCGGCTGTTACACCCTTGGCCTGCTGCCGCCCCTGCGCGCTGCTGATTTTCTGGTGTGCATGGGCTCTTCGGTTTCTGCGGGCAGCGGCTTTGCCCGCGCTTCTGGCAAGCCGGTAGTGGCCTTTATCGGCGATTCCACGTTCTTCCATTCCGGCATGACCGGCCTTGCCAACGCGGTTTTCAACCAGCACGACATTATTCTTGTCATTCTGGACAACGGCACCACGGCCATGACAGGCCACCAGCCCAACCCCGGCATGGTACAGGACATGCTCGGCTCCATGAGCCAGCATATGGATATCGAAACCATTGTGCGGGCCATGGGCGTTACCCAGTGCACCAAGGTGCGCTCGTTCAACGTCAAGGCCGTTACCAAGGCTCTGGAAGAAATGAAAACCCAGAGCGGCGTGCGCGTGCTGATTACTGAGGAGCCCTGCGTGCTGTATGCCCGCCGCCAGCTCAAAAAGGCACAGCCCCAGGTGGCCGAAGTGGCCGAGCAGGGGCCGGAAGCCATGCGCTGCCTCGAGCAGCTGGCCTGCCCCGCCTTTTACCGTGAGGGCGACAATCTTGCTGTAGACGCCACGCTCTGCACGGGCTGCATGGTCTGTCTGCAGGTTGCGCCTACGGCCTTCAAGGCGCGGAAGCGGTAGGAAGGGGAACACTATGAAGACTCAAGAAATGCAAAAGCGGATGCGTATATTCTTTACCGGTGTTGGCGGTCAGGGAACCCTGACGGCTACCACCCTTCTGGCCCGCACGGCTCTTGAAGCCGGCCTAGACGTGGTGGCAGGCGAAGTGCACGGCATGGCCCAGCGCGGTGGCGTTGTGGAATCTGTCATGCTGCTCGGCGGCTGGCGTTCGCCCAAGCTCGACTTCGGCGAAGCCGACGTGCTGCTTGGCTTTGAACCGCTGGAAACCCTGCGCGCCCTGCCCTATCTGCAGCCCGGCGGTGCCATCTTCTCCAGCAGCGATCCCCTGCCCCCGCTTAGCGTTGCGCTGGGCAAGGCAGAATACCCTGACATGCAGCACATCATGGAAAAAGCCCGACAGGTCGCCGGTCAGTGCCACTTTGTGCCCTGCCGCGAACTTGGCCTGCAGGCCGGATCTGTGCAGAGCGGCAATACCGTGCTGCTGAGCGTGGTCTGCGCCTCTGGCGTGCTGCCTTTTGGGGTGGATGCCCTGGAAGCGGCCATCAAAAAATTCCTGCCTCCCAAGCTGCAGGAATCCAACCTCAAGGCTCTTGAACTGGGCAAGGCCTGTTGCGCAAGCAAGTAAGACCCCGCAGCAGCGCGGCAACGACCCGCACTGCTGACCAGCAATCACAATGCACAAAGCCCCTTCTCTGGAAGGGGCTTTGTTTTTGGAAGAGGCCATCTGTAAGCGCGGGGGTCAGATCAGCAGCTCTGCATCTGCTCGATGAGGTCCCCAAGATTTCGGGCCTGGGCAGATAGCCCGGCCACCGCGCGCGAGGCCGCGCTCATGGCCGCTGCCGTCTGGCGCGACAGATCCGTTACATCACCGATGGTGCGGTTGATCTCGTTGGTTGCCACGGCCTGCTGCTCGCTGGCAGTGGCAATGGCGCTGACCTGATTGGCGGTTTCTTCCACTGTGCCAACTATGCCTTCCAACGCCTGGCCCGACTGCTGGGCCGCCTGCGTTGCCAGCGCCACGCCCTGTACGGCTTCATCCACCGACTGGGCGCTGCGGACCACGCTTTGCTGAATGGCCTTGATGGCCGTATCCACATCGTGCGTGGAAGCCATGGTTTTTTCCGCCAGCTTGCGCACTTCGTCAGCCACCACGGCAAAGCCGCGCCCGGCATCGCCAGCACGTGCGGCCTCTATGGCGGCATTGAGGGCCAGCAGGTTGGTCTGGTCTGCGATATCTGAAATAACATTCATGATGCGGGTAATGGCCTGTGCGTGCCCACCCAGTTGCTCCATATCGTCCTTGAGCCGCATGGAGGTTGCGCGCACGGTCTCAATGCTCTGCAAGGCGTGCTGCACAACCCTGGCACCAGCTTCGGCCCGGGTACGCGTTTCTGCCGACGAATCGGAGGCCACCGTCGCATTTTGCGCAACCTCGCCCACCGTTGCGTTCATCTGCTCCATGCCCGTGGCGGCATCGGTCAGGCGCTGGGCGGTGCTGTCGGCACTTGTTCCGGCCTGCTGGATGGTCGCGCCCACCTGCTCAGAGGCCGTGGCCACCACATGGGCCACTTCTTCCAGCGCTTCCGCCACCTGTTCCATGGCTTCTGTTTTTGCGCGGGCGTCGCGCTCTGCTGCCTCGGCCTGCTGCAAGGCAGCGTTGGCCCGCGCCGATTCCTCCTGCGCTTTTTCCGATTCGCAGCGGGCACTCTCGATGTGGGCTTTAAGCGCCTGCACCATGAGCACCAGCGAGGCGTAGACCCCCTGCTGGCGGTCCGAATGTTCAAGATCATAATCGCCAGCAGCCACGCGCCCGGCGATAAGTTGCAGCTGCGCGGGGTCCTTGCCCAGCTGCCGCTTGATGGCCAGCGTAATGCCCACGGTCACGGCAATGCTGAAAAGTATGCCCACCAGTGCGAGGGCCGCACCAGCAATGCGCGATTTGCGCGCAACATCCTGCGCTTCTGCCGCCGCAGCCTGGCTGCGCTGCACATCGTGCTGCACCAGCTGGTCAAAATATCGGGCAAGGCGGATAAAATCGGCCCGGCTGCGGGTAAACAGCGCAATTGATGCGTCTGTGTCGCCCTCGCTCGCCAGCCGGATGATTTCCTCTCGCGTTTTTTCCTCCGCACCGAGCTGGGCAACAATGTTGGCCCACAGTTCGGCATCCACGGGTTCACCATCGTTCTTGCGCGCCTGGACAAGAGATTGGTACGCTTCCGCATGATGGGCAAACTGCTTGAGGGCGCGTTTGATGCGATCGCGGTATTCGGCAATGGTCACCCTGTCTGTGTGCGGGGTGAGAGCCGCCAGATCTGAACGGGCGGAATACAGCAGGGCTGCCATGGTCTGCACCGCCACAAGTGAAGGCACATACTGCTGATCCATGTGCCCCACTGCGTGGTCTATGCGCTCGGTGTTGATATAGTACACGCCGAACAGGGCCAGCATAAGGACAATGATGCTGCTGAACGAAAGAACAAGTTTCGTGGTCAGCTTCATGAAAACTCCCTTATAAATTTTTTTGCAGGGGTATTGGCAGCAAAGTTGCGCAAAGGTTCATGATTCAAGCTGGTAGTTGCTGCCCAGCATGCGCTTGCACTGTTTTTTTAGCGCCGCGGCAGCACGCGCCAGATCAAAACTGCTCTGGTAGCTGTTGGCCCGCACGCCCACAATGGTCAGCGACATGAGGGGAAAGCGCTCTTCGGCATTGCTGCGGCTTTTGCCTTCGATGTAGCCGCGCTGCACGTCTTCGGCGCTGTAAAAGGCAGGGACGCTGTCGTTAAAGGCCTTGATAATGGTTTCGCACATGCCGGATGCGGCAGGGCCATCGGCAACGGCGATGAAGTCATCCCCGCCGATGTGCCCCACGAAGTCGTCCTTGCCAGCACTTTCCTTGATTATGGACGACAGACGCTTGAGCGCCCTGTCGCCATTTTTAAAGCCGTATTTGTCGTTGTAGGCCTTGAAATTGTCGATGTCGAAGTAGAGCACAAAATGCGGCAAACCAAGGCGCACGAGCCTTTCCAGCTCGATATCGATAAGGGCGTTACCGGGCAGTTCCGAGAGAGGATTAAGCTGGCGCGCGTTGGCGACTTCAAGCTCGATACTTTTTTCCAGCAGTTCCTTGACCGTTACAATGCCCTGATAACGGCCCTCGCGCGTGACGGTAACAAAGTCGTACAGCTTGGTATCGTCGCGGCGCATGGCCTGCCGGGCCACCAGATCAATGGTGCACTGATGGTCGACGCACAAAAAGTTTTTGTCCATCACGGCTTCCACGGCTTTGTCCGCAAAAAGCGAAAAACCAAATCTGCCACTGAGTTGCTCGTGCAGGCGGTTGCGCGTAAGCGCTCCCACTGGCAATTCCCCCATGACCACGCAAATGCCGTTGAGCTTTGTGTTTTTTTCAAACAGCTCAACAACCGAACGAATGGGCATGTGGGGAGGTACAACTGTGCCTGTTCTGCAAATGTGCCGCACATGAAACTTGTGCACCCGCGCGCCAAAAAAACGGTTTTTTATCTTGTTTTCGCGGTGGATGACCTGAAGCGCCATCGGCTCCACCGCTTGCGGTGAAGGCGTGGGCTTGCGGATAAAATATCCCTGCCCGTATGGCACATCAAAACTGATGAGAGTAGCCAGCTCTTCTTCCGTTTCGATGCCCTCGGCTATGATGCGTGTATTGGTAAGGGCGGCAAATTCCTGCATGCTCTTGATAAGAGCCTGCCGCGTGAGATCCTTGTCCACCCCGCGTATGAGGCGCATGTCAAGCTTGATGAAGTGCGGCTGCACGTCAGAGATCAGATTGAGGCCAGAGTAGCCCGCGCCTGCGTCATCTATGCTTATCTGGTAGTTCTGCGCCTTGTAGTGCTCGATTATCTGTTTGAAGCCGCGCAGGTTTTCCACCGATTCGCGCTCGGTGATTTCAAAAACAATGTCTTCTGCGCTGATGGCAAACCGGGTGAGATATTCCTTGGTGAACCCCATGCCGAAATGGGGATCCTGAATGATATTGGGATTCACGTTGAGAAAAAGTCGGATGCCCGCGGGTATCTGGCGAGCAGCTCGCAGGGCACTGCGGCGGAAAAGGTGCTCCAGTTCGAGCATGCAGCCGTTATCAAGAGCGCACTGAATGAGGGTCTCAGGATTTTCCAGCACGGTACCTGCCGGTCCGCGTCCCAGAGCCTCGTAGCCAAATACCGCACCATCGCGGAGCGAAATGATGGGCTGAAGCACACTGGTGATTTCCTGGTTATGCAGCAGGTCGAGAAAGGCCTGTCGCTCGGGTACGCCTGTTGCGTAGGCACTGCCACCGTCAGGAGCAGGGGCCCCCATGAGAGTTTTGGAGACTGGCGGCGGCGCAAGGGCAGATGTACAGCGCAACTGGCTCTGCATGTTTGGCAGAAGCATAGCCGCATGCGGCAAATCACAAAAAGTTTCTACAAAAAGATCCTGCGCGGAAGAATCGGCCATGACCCCCTCCACATAAAGTGCGTTGGCGGCATGAGCGTCGATGTCCCCGATACTTTTAACCGCGCGGACATCCCGACTCATTGCCACAAACATCACTAAGCAGATACTGTGGCGGGTCTGTTACAGGAATAATTGAATTTGAGGGCGAATTGATTTCTTTTTGGCGAACAGGCAACAATTACCAATAAGGATCGAAGATGGCATTGGTATTTATGACAGATGCATGACGGAGTGGGTGTCGCGAAAGTTACGGATGAAGGGAATAAGTTCACTGGCAAGGCAAGCAGTATCACCCATCCGATGCGGCAAAAATCCACATCAAATACTGTCAGACTCATAGCCTCACAGCCTGAAAACAAGAATGGGCTGATGATTCGGCAACTTCAATTTTTCATTCTCCAGAAAAATTGCGTACCAGACACACATATTTTTTTTAAGCATGCCCGTGCTGATAAAAAAATCAGTCAGCCAGGGCAAGAATGCGAACATTATTGCCGTGCGCTTCAACCGCGCGATAGAGGTCGTCAAAAGAAATCCAGACTGTTGCTGTGTTCTCATTGGGGTGCACACCAAGACAGGGGTTACCTTCCAGATCTGCATCAAATATGAGCTCAACCTCGCGACCTTCATCGTTGAGAACACCAAAAGGCGTTACCTCTCCCTGAGCAAGATTGAGATACCTTGCCAGACGTTCCTGTGAAGCAAAACTGAGCCGGGAAGAACCAAGCTTTTGCTGCAAGGCTGTCAAAGGCACTACCTTGTCCTTGGGCAGGGTCACGATAAAATGCCGCTTTCCTGCGGAATCACGCAAAAAAAGATTTTTGCAGACATCACCCTTGAGCATAATCCCCAAGTCACCCATTTCTTTAATAGAGAACACAGCGGGATGCTCCGTCACGGAATATTCCACACCCTGTCGCTTCAAGTAATCATAAACTTTTTGGCGTTTTTCCATAGCTGCCATCAATCCTTCCGGGCACAAAACCAAGCATGACGTTTCTGTTTTCTGCATGATTGAAGAACATGAGTGACGAGTCTTACAATAGCACAGGGACCTTAGACCAAGGGTGTTGTATCTGCAAGAACACTCAAGACTACACGCACAGATGCATTCAGGCGGGAAAGACCTGTTCGCATAAATCAGCCCCTGACAGGTTCTGGACGGCAGCTATCAAAGGGAAATGTCAAGAGATGGCAGGTGAGGGAAAGAAGAAGA